>JBBABI010000051.1:0-8333 GCA_041679065.1 Candidatus Absconditabacterales bacterium | reverse complement strand
GTTCAGAGTTCATAGTTTATAGTTCAGGGTTAAGATTTTTCTCTGCACTATACACTCTGCACTGGATTTTTATTCCAAAAAGCCCCTATGCATATTCATATCATCTCCATTTTCCCAGATATATTCCAAAGTTTCTTAGAAACTTCACTTATCCAGAAAGCGCAAGAGAAGAAGATTTTGAAATTCCATTTCGTCAATCCGAGATCATTCTGCCCAGATAAGCATCAGAAAGTGGATGACACCATTTATGGGGGATGAGCAGGATTACTCATGAAAGCACTTCCTGCGATACAAGCAGTAGAGAAGATCATAAAGTCTATCAAGACAAAAAAAACACCATCACGTTTCCATGTTTCCACCTTTCCACCTTTCCACATCCTTCTATTAAGTCCCGCGAAGAAAGTTTTCACCCAAAAGGAAGCTCACGCATTATCGAAAGTTCAGCATTTGATTTTTGTCTGCACCAGATATGAAGGTATCGACTATCGTTTCGAGCAGTATATGAAAAAGAAGTATCCGAAGAATTTCGAGAAAATCTCCATCGGCCAATTCGTGACGCTCGGGGGCGAAGTGCCAGCGATGGTGATGATTGAGGCGATTACAAGACTTATCCCCGGCGTCATCAAAGAAGAATCCAGCCGGCAAGATGAAAGTTATAATATCAAAGAACATATGAACAATCTGGAATATCCGCAATATACCCATCCGGAAGCGGTGATGGGAATGAAAGTGCCGAAAATATTATTAAGCGGCCATCATAAGAAGATTGAAGAATGGAGAAAAAGTAAGACGAGAATGGTCAAAAATCGTCAAAAATAGAGAAAAATTGTCAAAAATCGTGAAGAAATAGCTTTTTATTTACATTTTCAAAACTCTAAATGAACAAAACGAACTTCGAGGATTTGGAAATTTGGAAAATGGGGAATGAGCTAGTGTATGATTTATGAAAGATTTTCTATGACAAGAATTTCAAGGTTTTTGATTTTCAGTCGCAGATGATGAGAGCTGTAATGTCAATCACCAATAACATTGCAGAAGGATATGAAAGATGATCGAACAAGGAATTCATTCATTTCCTTTATTATTCCAAATGATCGTGTGGCGAAGTGAGAAGCATGTTATATTCAGCAATGAAATTTAATTATATTGATGAGAAACAATTCACAGACTTTAAATACAGATGCATGACATTATCAACCAAAATTTATAATTTCATTAAATACTTAAAGGAAAAAACTAAAGATAAATAACGATTTTGTACAACTTTGTCCGACCATGCCCGATTTTATTCGATTTTGTACGACTTTGTTCGATTTTGTTCGATTTTGTTCGACGAAGAATACAATCCAAACGAACTTTTACATCATAAACAGAGAATGCTAGGTCTATTATATTTTGGCAGATTAGAAAAAGAAAAATGATTTGATGCGATCATCGAGATGATTTTGAAGTTTGAGAAAGACTATGAAGACATCCCCTTCCAGCTCTTCATCTTCGGAGAAGGAAGTTACGAGAAACAGATCATAGAGCTCGCGCACAAATACAAGACCATCCATTATTTCGGACGGCAGAATCTGGAGACGATCAGAAGATATACGAGCAATTGCAATTTCATCCTGATGCCATCTACGTGCCTGGAATCATTTGGACTTACGGCTTTGACGGGAATCGCACGAGGATTACCGGTGATAGGATACGCAAAAGGCGGAACCCAGCCCTTCATAGATCCCGCTCTGGACCTGAGCCAGACCAACGGTCAAAACCTGCCAGACAAGTTATATCATCTAGTCCACGTATTGAATAAGGAGGAGTTTTTCGTGAATTCGCTCCCTACAACAGAGATTTTGAAAGAATACAGCAAAGAGACTCGGCAATCAAATATCGCCTATCATCTCTGAGAAAAAAAGAAGGTATTGATCGTGTCGGATTTCAGAAATATCGTCTGATGAATAGAGACGTATATCAATGATACCAAAGATATTCTAAACAATATGGGGTATGAAGCAGAGGTTCGAGGCGTCAAGATCCCGAAATGAACACGAGGAACACTACGTAAATATTTCGGCTTCGTGACTGGAATTCTAAACATCATCGGCACGATAAGACTGCGATGGAAAATAAAAAAATTCAAACCGGACGTTATCCGATTCAATAGTGTCCTCAGACATATAGGTCGATTGCCGATACGAATAAGTAAATTCAGTAAGGCGGAAAAATGGATGATGTTCCATGATTTGGGATATTTTTTTCCATTCCCAAGTAAATTGGA
Source organism: Candidatus Absconditabacterales bacterium (assembly GCA_041679065.1). Lineage (GTDB taxonomy): Bacteria > Patescibacteriota > Gracilibacteria > Absconditabacterales > Absconditicoccaceae > CAJBLF01. The sequence goes on along the minus strand of JBBABI010000051.1, from coordinate 6,064 downwards.
ACAGGAATCACAGATCAAATATCCGCTCACGATGAAAAATTTCATCAGCTCCGCCCAGACCAGGAATCCATTGAAAATCCTTGCTATCATGCGGAAATATCGAGTCATCACCAGCATAAAAAAACAATTGCAAAAAGGGTTCAAGATCCATCTTGTCCCTTCGGCATTCATGAAACCTATCGTGCAGCAATCATATACTATCCCCGACGAGCAGATCGTTATATTTCCACATTTTATTCAAGAGTAATTCAATCGTCGTTCCGGCGTCACGGTTTGCGGCCGGAACCTAAATTATATACATCGTTCTCATATGGATCCCGGCTGCAGCCTTGCCTGCCGATAGGTAAGTTCGCCTTAACGCCGGGATGACAATCGGAACGACAGTTTTCTATTCTATCGCCTTCAATTCCTCCAAATCTGATTGGATTGACTTTTGGTATAAAATAATTATAAGCATTAAAAATAAAATGTGTATACTAACGTATAAATAAAAAAAATATTATGAAAAAAAATCCTATTATCTCGTTAACTTCGTTGAAAATTGGTTCCGTAATCACAGCTGTTTCAAAAGCTGATAATAAGTACACCTTTATCGTGCATAATATAGCACCGCTAACACTTGGAACAGGAAAAGTAGAATTAAAATTAATCGAAATCAACGAACATTTTACAACATGGACCATGACATTACCGTTTGATTGTAATGAAGAAAGTCGATTTATATCAAAGAATGATTCATCATACGACTTTCAATTCTTTACGACCAAACACACGAGCAAAGAACTAAGCAAGGTTTTGATTAAATATTTAAAATCAAAACAACCACAAAAAAAGTAGTAATCAATCAATCTGTCATTAAAATAACCCGGAGATTTTTCTGGGTTTTTTTATAACGAAAAATAGAAACATCATCCAATGTTTCCACTTTTCCACCTTTCAACTTTTCCACACTCTTATTCTATCGCCTTTAATTCATCCAGACATACTTTCCTGAATGTACACGTTGCACATTTTTTGCAGCTCTTGGTCCTGGGGAATGAGGTATGAGGCAATGGCTCATTTTTCACGACATCACCATCTACAAGGAATTGCTTCTGGAATTCTACATCCTCTTTAAGTTTCTCAATAATTCCATCGATATCCATTTTAGTTAGTTTACCACCGACTTGTTTCATGCTCGGCAAAAACACTTCATATCATTCCACTTCCGCAGTATCCATATTGATATCTCACTTCAAAATTAGTTTCAGTGCATAAATCTTGATCTGATCGGAAATTTCGTCATCCATTTTTTCTTGGCCGGATTTCCAATCTATGATCAGATATTTTTTTTCATCAAAGATCACACCGAAATCTGGGGAGGCCATCACGTTGATATTCTTGAGTTCGGGAATATGGTACATCCTGAGTTTCATACTTTCAAAGTCTTTTTCTCTAGGACTTTCTACAAACACCGTTTTGGCATTCTTGAAATAATGCTGGACCTTCTGATTCCATTCGCTTTCGATGAAGGCATCTAAATTGCCCGTCACTTTCTGGATGGATTTTTCTAATCTATCATCGATATCCTCGCCGTAGAAATGCTCGGAAAGGCCGAATTTCACATCTTTATTATATCATAAGGAATAGTCCCTATTTTTGGAAATCTCGAATTCCTTTTTCATCTCATCAATGATGACATCTTTCAATTCCTGAATCTTCTCATCGGTGATCTCGCCTCTTCTGAGCGCCTTCAAATAGTCTGACAACAGATGATGAGTCTTTTCTCCCATCCGCATATCCAAGCTCTTTAAATTTTTGAGCAACAATGCATCTAATCGGACTTTTTCATCTATTTCTCTGAGCGAATGAGCATAATAGTTGAAGAAGTACTTCTTGTTGCAGTATTCCAAAAGTGTAATCCTGGTGGTTGACCACGTCAGGGTATTCTGATAGCGGGAACGATTGTTGTACATGAGATATGATAAGAAGAATATAAATCGATAAAATCATGTATAACTATCCTTTAAAATATATCAACATTAAAAAAATGGAAATATTGAAAAATGGAAACAGGGAAAGATTATCTCTCTCCACATTTCCACACTTCAATATTCCCACATTTCCACAGTTCAATATTCCCACATTTCCATATTTCAATATTCCCACGTTTCAATACTTCAACATTTCCACACTTCAACATTTCAACATTTCCACGTTTCAACCTTTCCACATTTCCACACTTCCATGTTTCAACCTTTCCACTTTTCAACATTTCCACGTTTCAACCTTTCCACATTTCCACACTTCCATGTTTCAACATTCCAACCTTTCCACATTTCCACACTTCCATGTTTCAACCTTTCCACATTTCCACACTTCCATGTTTCAACATTCCAACATTTCCACATTTCCACATTTCAACCTTTCAACATTTCCACAGGCGACTTCGTCGCCTAGTCATCATATCCTTGTTCTTCCAGCGTCATGCCGAGAATCGTTTCTTCCTGAGAAAGATCTTTGGATTGAGCATCCCTATTGATATAGACAAACATCGTGATCAGCATAGGTACTCTGCCGATAATCTTTGCGATGAATTCAGCCAGATCTTCTTTGATCTGTTTCAGATTATCTTTGATTTCCATTTTCTTTTTGTGATTATCATTGTATTTCGCTCTAGCAAAGTCAACGATCTGCGTGTGAATGGATTTGACCTCCGAAGAGTAGACAAACCCCCTGGATTCGATCTGGATATTCCCTACTAATTCGTTGGATTTGGTATCTATCTTGAAAATCAAGGCGACAATTCCATTCTGGGCCATGATATGACGTGCTTTGATCACATATTCGCCAGACATATGTCATTGTCATTTTCCATCGATCAGGATAGTATCCAATTTCAGTTTCTGATCGCCAATCAGGACAACATCATCATACATTTCAATAATGGATCCGTTTTCCACCGGCATAATGATATTCTCTTCAGGGATACCCATATCCAAAGCAAGCTTCTTATGTGCGTATCTATGGGTCATATCATCGAAAGCAGGTAGGAAATATTGAGGCTTGATGAGACTGAGAAATAATTTATGGTCTTCAGCATATCCATGTCCGCTGGTATGTACATCCATTTCATTGTTGGTGATCAATTCCACTCATTTGGCGAGCAGATTATTGAACATCCTATTTGTTGCAGATTCATTACCAGGAATAGTAGATGCCGACATCAGGATAGTATCTCATTTACTGAGCGTCACTTGAGCATGCTCTCCCCTGGACATTCTCGTAAGGGCAGCGAACTCTTCTCCTTGTGCTCAAGTACACAGCACGAGGACTCTGTCACCAGGCATATTATTCACATCATTATCTAGCTTGCGGATCATTCATTTAGGAGCATTGATATACCCAAGCTGCTGACAGATGTCGATATTGTTGATCATGGATCTTCAGGAAAGGAAAACTACTCTGTTGTATCTGATAGCGCTATTGACGATCTGGATAACCCTACCGATATTGGTAGCAAAGGTAGCGATAAGGATCCTTCATTTCGTGTTCTTGATCTGAGCATCGATAGTCTCTCAAATGATCTTTTCAGATTTTGCCCATCCTGGAGTTTGAGCTCCCAGACTATCTCCGGTATACAATTTCACGCCTTCAGTACCGATTCTCGCAATTTTCGCTAAATCAGTCTGTCTATCGATAGCAGGAGTATGATCTATCTTAAAATCTCCTGAATCAAAGATTACCCCTTTGGGAGTATAGATAGCCAATGCCATACTTTCAGGGATATTGTGATTTACCCTGACAAATTCTACGGTAAAACATCAGAGTTTGATAAGATCCGTATCTGGATCAATGGTTTTGTATTTGAGCATATTCGCCTTTTTGGGATCATCGAATGTCTTTTTGATGATACCCAGTGCCAGCGGTGTAGTATAGATGATAGGATATCATAAATCCTCTATGATATTTTTGATGGCTCCCACATGATCAAGATGTCAGTGAGTAATAAGTATCGCCCTGATCTTGCTCTTATTTTTTTTCAGATAAGAAATATCGGGGATGATATAATCTGCACCAAGTTCTTCATTGGCAGCAAATTCCATACCAGCGTCGACAATGATGATATCATTTTTGTATTCGATGAACATGCATTGCCCTACCTGCTCCAAACCGATAAGATTTCCTATCTTTACCGGCACCTCATCTTTTTTGATAAGTTTCCTGATATCTTTCATACCAGCAAGGGAGGATATCCTATCTTGACGGATAAAAGCTTCAGAAGTAAGATTATCCTTGTTGCCGCCAGCATATTTCCTGGAAGAATAAGGTTTTTTTTCATTGTTTTTCTTGCTAAAATCAATAGAGAGATTTCATTGCATAGGAGCGCCTGAAGGAGTTCAAAGTGCAGAATGCAGAGCCTGCCTGCCGGTAGGCAAGGTTCAGGGTTGAGCTCATGACTTGACAGGTTGAACAGGCTTCGGCTGTGCTGGTTTAACAAAAGCTGGTTTAGTTGATTGTATAGGTCTAACTGGTTGAACAGGCCTCAATTGTTGTGGTTGCTGTTGCCCCGTAGAACTATGGGGTATTGGTCTGGGTGGTAATTGTGTTGGTTTCATTGGTAACTGTGTTTCATTCATTGATAAATAATAATTATAATTTAAAAGATTTAATTTATGGTAAGTGTCCTTCATTGAGTACCCCCTTTTCGAAAGGGGGAGTTATCCCGGAGGGATGGGGGATTTTATTAGCTCCGAAGAACAAATCTCCCACCGCTCGCGGTCCCCAGCTGAGCTGGACTGTAGCCCCCTCTTTAAGTAAAGAGGGAACACGATTTATTTAATTTTATCCATATCCATGTTCGATTTACAACAATTAAGAAGTAATTGTGAAGCTAGGGATATTCCCATCATAAGTAGATCGACAGAAAGCTTTTTGAAGATGATGCTGGAGAAAACGAAGCCGGCGGTATGCCTAGAGATCTGATGAGCGGTAGGATACAGCGGAATATATATGGCAGGGATCATAAACAAACGGGGCGGGAAGCTCTACTCTCGGGAGATTTCATATCCGGGGTACTGGGAAGGACGTTACAACGCTATAGCGAGTCAGGTGTATAATTTGATCTCGTACCCTTGCGATGTCCTGCAAGTGCCTATAGAAAAATTTCTCCCTTCCACTCATGTGGATTTCATTTTCATCGATGGACAAAAAGCTCAGTATGGGTCATATCTGGCAAAAATAGAAAACATCATTTCGGATAGGACGGTGATCATCATTGATGATGTCATCAAATATCACCATAAATTAAGTCTATTATACTGATATCTCCAGAAAAAGCAAATCAATTGTGTTCGACCACAAAAAGAAGGAGAGAAGCGTGCTTCTTTTGGATGCGAGAACCATACCGGCGATTTTTGACGCAGAAAGCACAAGGCCAAAAAGGACGAAGTGATTTCTGACTTCAAAAACAGCCGTGTGTATGAAGTGGTGAAGTTAGATGAGGACGATTGAGTTATGATAATAGGAGGAAAGTAGTGAAAATACCTACGTTTGGAGTAGAAAAAAGAAGCAAAATCATTATACTCTCAGTAAGATTTATTTTTCTTACGTTTTTTCTTAATGGCAGACAAAAATTTCGAAGCACAACTTTTCAAAGCAGCCGATAAACTCAGAAAAAATATCGATGCAGCAGAATACAAACATGTAGTACTCTGACTGATTTTCTTGAAATATATTTCTGATAGTTTCGAAGAACTTCACCAAAAGTTAGTCACAGGAGAGTGAAATTACTCAGGAGCTGATCCAGAAGATAAAGACGAATATAAAGCTGAAAACGTTTTTCGAGTACCTAGTAACGCACGTTGGTCTTTCCTTCACGCGCAGAGCAAAAGTCCTGAAATAGGTAAATACGTCGATCAAGCAATGGAAGAAATCGAAAAAGAGAATCCAACATTAAAATGAATTTTGCCCAAGGTATATTCTAAACAAAATCTCGATCCGGTCTCCTTATGATGACTGATTGATTTGATAGGAGATACGGCAATCTGAACTGAAGCAAGTAAATCCAAGGATATTCTTGGCC
>JBBABI010000050.1:0-8353 GCA_041679065.1 Candidatus Absconditabacterales bacterium | reverse complement strand
CAAAAGTATTCACTACTGATTTTGATACAACAGCCGTATCAGCATGATGGGGAGGAGCACTCGAAGATATTTCTCCTATACTTGAAGATAATAAAGAAGCATATTGCACGTACCTCAACACCATGAACTGGAAAATCAAACCAGTAGAAGTAAAAAAAGTACCAGAGACACCTAAGTACACAGGATTAGACTCCGAATTAGCGCTTCTTGGAGCTTCCGCAACCGAATTAGTAAACCTCAAGAAAGGCATCAGTAAATTTTATGAATACATGCCAAGCTCAGAGAAGAACGAAACAATCCATATTACTTGAACACGACCTAATGTAGAGTTTGAAACTTACGGACAAAAAACGAAGATGAATCTCAGCAGCAAGAAGATAACAGGATTGGAGACATCTGCACCATTTGCCGATTACTTCGAACTCTTCAAGGCAGCAAGCCTTAGCAATTACTTCAGGAAAGTATGCAAATTCAAGACCACAGAAAAGGGATTGCCATATTATGTGAGTTCACTAGGTGAGATCTCATTTAACGGCACAGATGATAATGTGGGATTGGTATCCACAGGACTATTCGACAAACTTGATAACATTTCAGAAGTATTATCACAAAAAGTAAATAAACAGAGATTCGTCGATTATCTCAACCTCACTCGGGATCCTACAGGCAATATAGATGTCATCAAAGCTATGTCAAATTCTCAGGAGACACAACTAAAGATCTTGAACTCCATAAATCTCTTCTATAACGAAATGCCAAGCGACAAAAGGAATGATATCAAATTGACATGAACGCTGACCAGTGCAAAATTCAAGACGTATAAACAGATTACCGAAATCAATTTAGATACCAAAGCCATCAAAGATCTCTGAATAGTCTTCCTAGATGACGAAGATGATAACTATTTAGAACTCATGAAAGCTGCCAATCTTACCAATTACATCAGAAGCATCTTCAAAGACAAAAGCGGATGAGATGAACCTTTTAATACATCCTTCTTGGGAGGCGATATAGAATTTGCACAGACCTGGAAAATTTTTGATACAGAAGCGGTAAGCGCAGGCATATGAGGCAGTCTATGAGATGTCTCCGAATCATTAGAAGACAAGAAATCAATATATGTAGCCTATCTCAATAAGCTCCACTTCTGGAAACCATAATATCCCATCACCATAAATTTCTCTTGCATAATTTTCAAGGACTGCTATAGTAAACATTGAAGCGTTGAAGCGTTGAAATATGGAAACGTTTAGGCGTTTTGTCGTTTAAACGTTTTATCGTTAGTCGTTTTTTATGGAGATAAAGAGTCATTTAGATATCCAAGGCAAGAAAGTCCTCATTGTCGGAAATCGATCATACAGAAATCTCTGAGATGAGCTGATACTTTTGTGAACCATCAAACTCTTGCAGCAGCAGAAAAAAGAAGTTCTGGTTGCAGCCTACGATCCGAAGTGGCTACAACAGTTTCTCTCTCAATTCATAGATACCTCCCCTATCACGTTTCTGACAGAGATACCCAAGTGACGAAGATCATTATGGAAATATATCACAGAACGGAAATTCAGAGAACGAAAAATATACAGAAAAGTGGATGCCATCATCATCGGCTGATGAGAGATTATTACTGAAGAGAATAGGAATTCCTACCGATACCGACTCATATCGATCCTCCCTTGTCTAAAAAAACCTCGCTATCTGATGGGAGGAATACAATTGCCAAGAAAATTTTCCAACAGACTCTTTTTCAAGTCCATCCTTAACAGAACGAAACATATCTTCGCAAGAGATTATGAAACTGTTCACGAACTTAAAACTTACGGATTTCATAACGTGGATTTCTTTATGGACACGTCTTTTTTCGCTTACGACCGAAAAGGATCTCGTAACTCGTCACACGACACTCGTAACTATATTATCGTCAATCTCAATTATAATGCTCAAAAATTCTTACCAGAGATACTTCAGGATATACAGAAATTCTATCATCAGGGATATGAGATCTACTTCGTCCCTGTGGCAAAAGGAGAAAATCCAGCATATAACGACATTTCTTATGCCAAGAAGATCCAAAAGCAATTACAGTTATCCGACCAACGATTCAAGATTTTAGATCGGGAGAAAGATTTCGATTATTTCATCCAGATACTTTCTCAAGCGCATATGGTCATCTCCAGCAGATTGCATTTATTCTTGATTGCAAGTTTCCTCTGAGTACCAACAAAAGTGTACCCGTACCAGAAGAAGATTCTGAAAATGCAGAAAACAATCCTGTCCCCCTTTATAAAGGGGGAGGTATCCGCCTAGGCGGATGGGGGATTTTTAAAACTCCATCATTAATTATATATCTTAGAGAACAAGTCGGATATTAGGCCACTTACGCGACCTTCATAGAGTCCTTGAAACCGCAAACGCGGAGACCGAGGCCACTGTTGCCTGCATCGTCCCAGGTCCTATTACAGCCGTCCTTGCTCAATCTCCTGATGAGAGCAACGCCTTTGACTTCTGTTCAATTTTCATCTTTATAAGGTGTAGTTGTCCAGTATCGATCATTACATCATGCCATATCTTTAAAGAGTACCATACCCTCAACAGTATCTCCATTGCCATTACTAAAGATATTTATCACTTTATACCGATCAGTTTGTTCCTTCTTATCAGCATCACAGCCATTATAATCACTCATCAGCTTATATCATCCGGCATTTGTCTTTTCTAATTCCTGTGCCTGTTCCCAAGTGAATCTCTTATTCTGTCAGCTAATATCTTCGCAGAATGTTTTTTTGAGTTTAATAATATTCATAGTATGATCAGCATTATACGAAACGTTATCATGTATCCATTGTAACTTCTCAAGGTTATCTGTATTTTTATACTTTTCCCATTTTGCTTTTACTGATTCGGGTGCGTCATCAAATCATGCAGGTTTCAATGACTCATATTGCTCTTTTTTTTTAGCAAGTTGTAATTTTTGAAGTCCAGCAATACGTTCATTGCCAAGAATATCTACAAGCTCAGCATCAGTTATATCAGTTTTCTCCGAAACTTTGAGAGTAAATCATTGCTCTCAATCCTCAACGCTAAATTTATTTGGATCAGCCATTTTTTTGTCATTACAACATAAAAACAAATAATGTATAACTATTTATTGACATATTTCAAGAGAAAGGTAAGACCAAATGCAGCCCTCCCAGAATCCAGCGGTTTCTCTCCCTACATTGAAAATAACTTCAGATTAGTTGCAAACATTAAGAAAAAGTTCCCTTAATAATCGCCCTTATAATCCTCCCTCTCGGCTTCCCTTTGCCATACAGCAGCACTTTCAAAATCAGCCACATCGGCTGGCCCCAGAAACCAAAGAGGTAAAATTTTATCTTATCGGCCAATGAGCCGTATTTTTTGACAAACAACATTCTATGTTTCGCTTTCCTATAGGCAGCGTATGCATTACCGACTCGCGCTTCTTCCAATTTGGTCTTATCTCTTTCCATATGATAGATTCTGAGATCACGCAATACGATAAGCGGATATCCCGCATGATGAATCCTATAGGTAAAATCTAGATCTTCATACACGAAATCTAGTTGTTCATCAAAAAGTATTGTTTGAAAAATAGAAGCTGGAGCAAACAACGAATTACCTGAATACATCTGGATAGAGTCTCGTTCCTTGGTCAACTTGAGCGGAATCGGTCTACTCAATCGGAAATCAAAATATTTAAAACCATAATTCTGCACGTGACCAGTTTTCCTATACATCAAGGTCGGAGTCAAAACGAAGTCCTTTTTCATCTATATTTTTCCCGCAACTCAATATTCCTTTCCAGATAATCATCATCAAATTGTTCATCATCATCCATCAGCAGGATAAACTCCCCTTTCGCAGCCTTTATTCAATAATTCCTCAGCTCGCTGGCATTATTCCTTGGTTTCAGATCAGAATTCAGGTTTGTAATGTAACGAATGTGTCATGCATCATGCATCATGCTTCATGCATCAAGCATTTTGTCTACGACAAAAATCACCTCAAAATCTCTAAATGTCTGAGATTGCAGACAAGCAGCGATATTCTTCATATTCTGATCTCCTCTTGTCGGGATGACTACACTGAGCTTCATATTAAGGTAAATACAGTAAAAAACCGTAAACACAGTAAATAGCGGATTCAATGAACGGCATTTACGCCATTTACGCATTTTATGGAATATCCTACGCCTTTCAACCACTTTTCCATTGTTTTTATCTCCCAAACAAATATAAAAAAAACACCATCATTGTTCATTGTTCATTGTTCATTATTCATTAATTCATTCATGAAAAAATTTATCCAAGGATTCCTCATCTTCATAGTCCTCTATCATATTCTCGTTACGGTCATCCGATACGGGATATTTTGATGAATCAATCCGGAATTGCCAGCCATCATCAGAGACTGCATCCGACTAATTTTCATCGTAGCGATTTTCATATACTATTTCAGAGATCTCAAAGACTACTTCAGACAATGGAAACGACCACGGATATCTTTCATCATTCTTGTTATTTTCTCTGTAGGAATATCGTATATAAAAGGAAAGAATGTTTCTGATATGCTTGTCGGGATCAAATACGGATTTCTCTATATCCCCATCTTCTTATCGGCTACGTTCATCGGATATATATGGAATGAAGAAAAATCTTGAATCATGCATCATGCATCATGAATCAATAATTTTTTCCAATTCATAAAATCATTTTTGATCATAACATTGATAGCAGGATTCTTCCGACAAGTAGCTAAGTTTTTTCGACCAGATTTCTTTCTCCATATAGGCTACGGCCCATTCAATGATTTCGTTTTCGGAGCAAAACCGCCGATATATTATCTTACTGGATATAAGGGAACTCCTAGATGGCAAGGGCTGTTTTCCGGACCCAATAATTATGGCTATTTCCTCATCGCATTTCTACCACTCATTGTCATTCTCTGTAAGAATAAGATTAAAAGCTTGGTAAATCGAGCTAAGGACAAAATAGCAGTACGAAATATGATAGTCATCATCCTTCGGATAGCAGCCATTCTCCTTACCTTATCTAGATCTGCATTAGTGGGATGAATCGTCGCAATCGCTTTGCTCAACTTCAAACGAATTAGAAAAAACAAAAAAATAGCGCGATGAGTTGTCGGCCTAGTGATGTTATGATTAGCTGGATTAAGCATCCTCAAACGAGAATCTACTCGCATCCATCTGACTAAATTTCTGGAAAGCATTAGTTATATTATCCAGCAACCGAACTGATATGGACTAGGAACCTCCTGACCTGCCATTCATCACAACGGAACACTGTTACCAGAAAACTATTTTTTTCAACTGATTTTGGATATCGGCACTATTGGCTTTATCATACGGATCATTAGCATACGGCAGATACAAATAATCACCAGAAGAATAAAAAACTATTTCACTCAGATACATAGCGAAACAGATATACAGATATATAGGATCCGAATAGGGTTAACTATTGGACGAATAGCCTTACTTATCATGGGATTCTTTTTGCACGTCTTTGAGGATAGTATGGTTAATTATATCTTCTTCATCCTCTGGGGAGTTAGCACCTGATACTTATTTTCACAAGTAAAAGATAAATGATAAAAACACAAGAAATAACAGCCAAAACGATTATCACTCCTTCCAAATTACCAGGAGCAGATTTTGTAATTAATCCTTATATCTGATGTTCACATGGATGCAACTATTGCTACGCGAACTTTATGAGAAAATTCACCTGACATATACAAGACAATCGAGGAGAGTTTGTAGATATCAAAACGAATAGCGCTGATGTAATAAAAAATATCACAAAATATGCAGGCAAAAGGATCGTCATTTGATCCGTTACTGATCCCTATCAAGCAATAGAAGAACAGTATCAGATTACAAGGAATATCCTCAAAAAATTACTAGAGATACCAGCACAGATAGATATTATCACCAAATCCAAACTGGTAACTCGCGATATAGACCTTTTGAAACAGATAAAGAATATAAATGTTACAACATCATTTTGTACAAACGACGAACAGACCAAAAAGCTTTTTGAAAAAGATTCTCCTCCACTTCACCAAAGGAAAGAGAGCCTAGAAAAACTACATGAAAGCTGAATCCACACAACGTTATTTATTTCCCCTCTCCTACCAGAGATTACAAAACGGAAAGATATCATCAACGAAACAAAGGCATATGTAGATGAATATCGATTTGAAAATCTCAATCTTTATCCATCCATCAAGACGGCAATATATCAGATTATCAGTAAAATCGATCCAACACTTCCAGAAAAATACAAAGAAATCTATGAAGAAGGTGCATACGAAGAATACCGAAACAAAGTAGCAGGAGATATTCAGCAATTCTGTCAAAATCATGGAGTCAAATACACAGTATACTTTCACCACAAAGACATCAAAAAAAAATAGAAAGAATTTATCCCTCTATTTTTCACCTTGTATACTGAGACACCGAAAGAACCTGCTTGCTTAGAAAGATGGAAAAACTGTTTAGCCAGATTTTCTAACATCGAACCGCTCAATATTGCCTTCTACATATTTTGTTATTTTTTTTCCAATAATAGATCGCTATAAGAAACAGAAATCAAGTCTTCTTGAGAGATTTTGAATAAATCAAGAAACAATTGGCACTGTTGCAATAGCTTTTCCCTTCCAAAAATTCACTCAGGATCTCTTGCCTCAATTTCCACAAAGGTTCACAAATCCACCACCGTATCAATATGAAATTTCACATTATCGATAAAGTAGATTTCTCTTGTTTTATCTACAACAACCAGAACACCAAGCGATTTTGTTAAAATTTCTTTCAATGAAGATGCAGGATCTGATGGAAACAAAATGATATCAGATTGTTTGGGGCCTTCCTTATCCTCTCTCTGATAATAAATCAAATCATTTTCAATATTTCCTTCTCTTAATTTTAATTTACCAGAACTGACATTAAAATAAGTATCAATCTGATGATCAACACCTTTAAAATCAGCATTTCTTGATTTCAGAATCTCTCTAATCTGATCACGATTGTTTAATTTCACTTTGATCTCAATATTTACATGTGCCATAAGACATACCCTCTTTAAAGCATAAAAAACTTATTGGATGGTCGAATAAATTTCCATATTTCCATTTTTCAACCTTTCAACGTTTCCACTCCCCGATAAGGAACTATTTGTCGTATTCTACTTCAAGCGAAATCTTCTCGGGGACAAGCGCTTTGGGTACAATAATTTCCAAGGTATTATCGGGCGTTAATTTACTATGAATTTTATCAAAATAGACTTGCGGAGGAAGATCAATAACCTGAGTGATCGAACCCCAATAGCACTCTTCTTTGAGTGAAATGAGATTTTCTTTGAATTGCGGCTTGATCCTTTTGCCAGTGATGACTAATCTATAATCCTTGATTTCCAGTTTGATACTCTCTTTTTTCACTCCTCCTAATGGCAGAATGATGACAATCTCCTGTGGTGATTCATAGATATCATACGGAATATGAGGAACATCTTTTACATCAGCCATAAAGAGTAATTTAGAATTTAAAAATTTAGGAATTTTGGAGATAATTTCTAAGGTCTAAGTTCTTTCAGCCTTATGCCTCATGCTTCAAGCTAAAACATTATCTAGAACTAGCTTCTTTTTGATCAAGTCAGATAATGTTGGCAATCTGATTCCTTCTCTTTTCCGGTCTAGGAACCCATTTAAGCGTTACTTCACCATCAGTAATATTGGCCTCGGACAAAACAATAATATCTCCATTATCAAAAATACTATACAAGAATCATTTTTTTCTGAGAGAAATAGTTTTGATATTTGGCACACCGATAGTGACCACATCCCTTTTGAAAATACCAGTTTGATCGTACATCATCAAAGATTCAGGAGTCACGATAATAAAGTCCATCTTATAATCTATGTATTTGCCTATTCTAGGGAAGAATAATAATATATCCAAAAGAATGGCTGCCAATAGCATATAGTTAAATCATGTTCATTGGAACCGACTATACAGCAAAATCAATAGTATCACAGAACCAGCCATTATAAGCAAACTCGGCAAGAATACCTTGACCCACCGATAAAGTCTGCTTCTTCCGAAACAAGTAACATTACCTTCTCCATATTGCTGGATATATTCATTATATTTCTTAGCTCTTAATTTCGTATCAAAATTAGAAAAGATCTTCATGATAAATAAAAAAGCGATAAAAGAATCATTCACTAACTAGAAAGTAGTGAAGTTAGGAAAAAATCTGATATATACTTTTCCTACGATATTATTGAAAGGAGCTTCAAAACTCGAGCCTGC
>JBBABI010000049.1:0-8358 GCA_041679065.1 Candidatus Absconditabacterales bacterium | reverse complement strand
CAGGAGCTCAGGCAAATACTCAGGCAGTCGGTTACAATACTCAATTCCTCTATCCGCGCGACGGGCTCAACGTCCTCATTGGTGCTATGGCAGATCGCTGCGATATACATTTATCAAAGCATGTAGGGGAGATTGATGTTCATCGAAAGATCTTGTGCTGCAATGATGGCTCAAGCTATCGGTACCACACACTTTTTTCTACATTACCGCTTAACCAGATGCTCAGAATGATTGGCCTTGAAACGCAGGCCAGAGAGGATCCCTACACGTCCGTTCTTGTACTCAACATTGCTGCCGAGCGTGGTCCCCGATGTCCGAAAGAGCATTGGCTCTACATACCAGAGAGCAAAGCAGGATTTTACCGAGTGGGATTCTATAGCAACGTAGAACCAACATTCCTTCCTACAAGCGTTCGTAATACACACGTCAGTTTATACGTCGAACGGGCGTATCGTGGCGGCTTGAGACCCACAGAGAAGGAAAAGCAGCAGTACAGCGATGCAGTGATTGCGGAATTACAACAATGGGGATTTATACAGAAAACTCATATTGTCGATGCAACATGGGTAGAAACAGCTTATACCTGGTCATGGCCAAACTCAGGTTGGAGAGAAGAAGCACTCGCACTATTGCAATCACACGATATTCATCAGATAGGTCGCTATGGGAGGTGGAAATTCCAGGGGATTGCTGAATCAATAAGAGAGGGAATTGAGTGTCGTATTCAGAAACCCTCTTGTGTTGATTCTCGAGTCGCTCAGGGGAAAATGAGAGGAGCTCATCGCTGATGAACGTTGTGTTATGCTAAGAGCAACATGACTGTTACCACAAGAAGCACTGATGTCAATGTGACTGAGAGGGCGGAGCTGTGTTCCCATACAATTCGTGTATTCCGAAGCAGGAGAAAGATATTGGACACCTTCAATTCCATTCCAGATTTTTTATAAGAATAGGAAAAAATGAATTTAAAAAATCACAACTTGCCTCTAAAAGTTATTTTAGTAGTCGGCACTCGTCCAAATTTTATCAAGATAGCGCCGATACTTGCTGAAATGGATAAGTATCCGGGGAAATTTCGCCCGATTCTGGTTCATACGGGCCAGCATTATGATGCAAACATGTCAGGCATCTTTTTTGAAAATCTCAACATCCGAAAACCAGATATCTGCCTGAACGTAGGTTCAAGCAGCCATGCTGAACAGACGGGAAAGATAATGATGCGTTTTGCTAAGGTGCTTTTACAGGAGAAGCCGGACATGGTTCTTGTTGTAGGGGACGTGAACTCTACTCTAGCTTGTGCATTATGCGCGGCAAAAATGTCCATTCCCGTTGTACATGTGGAGGCTGGCTTGAGAAGTTTTGATATGTCGATGCCGGAAGAAATAAACCGACGATTGACTGATCATCTTTCTGAAATTCTCTTTGTGACTGAGCCTGCTGGTATAGAGAATCTCCTGAATGAAGGCATATCCAAAAACAGGATGCATCTTGTAGGTGATGTATTAATTGATGTTTTGATTCAGCAAAAAAAACAAATCCGGAAATCCAAGGTTTTAGAAAAATTACAGTTAAAAAAAAGAGAATATGCAGTTTTGACTCTTCATCGTCCAAGCAATGTGGATAATTCTACAATCCTGCAATGTCTTTTTGAAACATTTTATGAGGTCCTCAAAGAAACGACGATTATCTTCCCGGCTCATCCTCGTGTCCGAAGAGTGCTGAAAGAACTAAATGTACAAAAGCATAAACACCTTAAAATCATTGAGCCCTTAGGGTATTTTGACTTCTTGGCTCTTGAAGCACAGAGTAAATTTATCCTTACTGATTCAGGTGGAGTTCAAGTAGAGGCGGCGTTTCTCAAAGTTCCCTGTTTGATTTTGCGAGAAAATACGGAAAGACAAACTACTCTTACTCAAGGAACGAATGTTCTCTGTGGAAGTGACAAACAGAAGATACTAAAAGCTGTAGGGAGAGTTATGTGCAACGGGGCAAATGATTACCTTGTTCCAAACCTATGGGATGGCAGAGCTGCAGGAAGGATCGTAAATATCTTGAGAGATTATGAATGTCCTGCAGGATTTTGAATTTTCTTTATGGAAAATATTGTTCGTGGATTCGGGAAAATAGCTTAGTTCGAAGACATTGATGTGGTGTTTTCGACTATAGAATTATCAAAAATTAAGTCGCTCACAATAATATTGGGGTACACTCTGACAACTTTGAAAATTACAATAGTTTATATTTTTTGGGATCTTAATCACGCTATTCAAATGATGGTGAAGAATTTATCTTTCATCGTAAAATCGCCTGCGTAAATTAATGGTAGTTCATGAGTGAAATTAGAAATTATATCCGGCGCTTTGGTTGGAAAAAAGTCATTACATATTTCTTTTTTCAGCGTGTGCTTCGAATAAATTCACAGGTACCTTGGCCTGTCCATTGGTCCTCATTAGTTATCTCTCCTCAAAAAATCAAAAGGAAATCCTGGAATTCGTACCTTGGTTATATGCCTGGTCAATATATCCAGGCAATAAATGGAATTGAAATAGGGGAAAACGTGCTTATAGGACCCGGTGTAAAAATTATATCAGCAAATCATGATATTAATAATTTTAGTGTTCACATCAAATCAAAACCAGTAATTGTTGGAGACAATTGCTGGTTGGGTTCTAATTGTGTGCTACTCCCAGGGTCACATTTAGGAAACCATGTTATAGTTGCTGCGGGGGCTGTGGTGAGCGAATGTTTTCCTGATGATTGTATTATCGGAGGAGTTCCTGCGAGGATATTAAGGAAAATTGGTCATTACAAAAGTAATGTCCGATAGTAATATATGTTTACTTAGCAAAGTCCTTATAGAGATTCGCTCATGAAACAGTACTCTTCAGGTTTCGATCTAAAGCAAGAACGGAATTATTGGGCGAAGGTATCGCATTTGCAAAATTGATTCCATCCTATGAAAATATACTGCCAGTATACGTCAAGTAAGACATTGTCACCGATTTCAGGTGATCACATAAATGAAATTAACATGCTGACGGCATTCAATCAGTTTGCAGAAGTATATTATTCCGGAACGAGGTTTGATCCCCATAAAAAGGGATATGGGCTCATCAACTATTCAGGATTCCCTGTAACAAGAGTGACAGACGATTATGACATGTACTATGTTCGGATGAACCCCAATGTTTTTAGGGCGATTCCTGCCGGTAAGCCCAAATTGTGGTTCGCAACTCCTTATGACAAGTATTGCTATCAACATGCTACTGCAGTAGTTACTCCTACAGAGATATGGGCACAATGGTTGCGAGAAGGGAAGGAAGCCAATCATTCCCATCTGGATCTCCCCAAGACACCTAATGCTTTATCAATACATCAGGTGGTAGGAAATCAATTTGTGCCATTGCAGTGTTCGGCAAAAACAACTGCTATTCGTCAGTCATTTGGAGGAGATTTTATTATTGGATATTTTGGTCAGCTTACATCATATACATATCCGCATGCTTTGTTTCATCTTCTGCCGCATCTGGTTAAAAAATACCCAGGCATAAGGTTAGTATTGGGGATTAACACCAATTATGTAGAAACATTGCCGGAGAATTTGCCAAATACGACAATTGCAAAATTCGCATATGAGGATATGCCTTATGTCATTTCGGCATGCGATTTGATCGTGGTGTCACAGTACAAAAGCATGTGGGATTACTGGGGCAATCAGAAAGTAATTGAAGCAGCAGCCTGCGGCGTCCCCATTGTTCTTGGCCGATCTAAAGCAAGAACGGAATTATTGGGCGAAGATTACGAATTGTTTCTTCCTCCATTGCATGGTCCTTCCAAATGGCGTGATACAATTCTTATGCAGAGAATGATAGAGAAAACAATCAAGGATAATCATTTTAGGATGCAAATAGCTCAAAAGCTGCCCCGGAAGGCGCAATTTTATTCGGTGAGTGAATCAGCAAAGAGGTTGCAGATTCTTTTTGAGGACATGTGCAATCGTTGTCCGGTCACAAGCATGTCTTCTGCGGTGCATATGTGATTGGAATGTGGTTAAATGAACAAAGCTATTTTATTATGTATCAGATGTTGCCAAAGTTCTGCTCCTATCGGCACCTAAAGATTCCATAGAAAGAGTATCCGATCTGGTGCGTATGTAGATTAATGCTCAAGAATGTTTTTTTGATCAATTCTTCAGAGAATTGGTGTTTAATATATTACTACGTTAGTATCACAAGCTTGTGCGATTAAATATTCTTACCAAAAGCATGGCAAGCAAAGGATCTGCATATAGCAGTCCCGATTTACTGGCAAGCCAGTGGTGGTCCATAGATGAGCTGGAAGCATTCCAAAACCGACGTCTTCTCAAAATAATCAAATATGCATATGCGAATATTCCTGGTTACAAGAAGAAATTCGATCAAGCGGGCGTGAAACCAAGAGATATCAGAACAAAAGAGGATTTGTGGAAAGTGCCGATTACGACCAGGCAGGAGCTTCAGGAAAATAAAGATTTTATTAATGAGAAAGCAATTGCAGATACGCTCTACACCGGTGGATCCACTGGTACATCCTTGCAGTATTATGATTCTCAGGAAAGTATGCGAGTTCGACGTCAGGCGCATTTGCGGGGCTGGTCGTGGAATGGATATACCCCAGGGAAACGCTTGGCGGTTATTTCTTCCGCTCAAGGAGTAGTAAAAAAGAAGAATGTACTCAATCTCATGGGGGATCTATGCACAGAAAGTCTCCAGAGAAACGTTGAATCCTTATTGCAGTTTCGGCCACAGCATCTGAGAGGATATGTGGGCTCGCTTTATCTCTTGGCGAAGTATTGTTTAGAGAACAGTATCCAATGTCATAGGATTGAATCCGTTAATCCCATATCTGAAAATTTATATGACTTTCAACGGAAAACGATGGAAAAAGCATTCCAGTGCGAAGTTTTTGAAGAATATTGCTGCAACGATGGCGGGGCCTGTGCCTGGGAATGTGAAGCACATCAGGGTCTTCATTATTGTATGGAGCGTGCAATCATCGAAGATGTTGACGGAGAAATGATTGTAACGGATTTATGGAATACGGCTCTGCCATTCATTCGATACCAAAATGGTGATGCGGTCAGATTTCTTACCGAAAGATGCCTCTGCGGGAGGGCGCTGCCGCTCATTGCTGTTCGTGGGAGGGCAAACGATTTTATCATAACAAAGACGGGCGTCATCAGCCCCTCTTTCTTGCTGCACCACGGCATTGGCTTGGTTGGGGTAGATAAAAATAAGAATGATTTCAAAGACGGGATACGGGCAGTGCAATATGTGCAAAAGCCAGGTTATGTTTTAGAAGTAAATGTTGTAAAGAATAGCTGGTGCTCTTCTGATGAAATTGAGCGATTCAAAAAAGGTTTGGCGCAGATTGCTACTGGTATGGAAATACGCATCAATTTTGTACAGGATATCCCGGCAACAAAAGCTGGCAAGCGCTCATTCATTGTCAACGAGGATTCGGTTCTGTTGAATAATATTTGTTATAGAGATACAAAGTTTGAGAGACTCAATAAAAGTTTTTGCAATACTATATAATGTCAAAGCATCCAAAAATCACAGTATTACTTGCTGTATACAACGGAGAGCGCTTCTTGCGCCAGGCGCTGGATAGTATTAGTGATCAGACATTCAAAGATTATGAATGTGTGATTATCAATGACGGGTCTGTCGATAGTACTGCAGAAATATTACTCGACTATCGAGACCCCAGATTTATTGTTGTACAGAACGGAGAAAATTTGGGCCTGACCTCTTCGTTAAACAGAGGACTAGCACTCGCACGTGGGCAATATATAGCTCGTATGGATGCAGACGATATTTCATTGCCGGATCGTCTGGAGCTTCAGGTCCGCTATCTCGATGTCCATCCAGAAGTCGGTGCGATAGGGGGTGCAATGGAAATCATTGATGGTAGCGGTGAATCATTGGGACATATGGGAGTACGTGTGGGGCATGAAATTATTAAAGCAGATCTCCTTATAAACGATTGCAGCTTTTATAGTCCTACCGCAACAGTACGAACATCTCTTCTACAACAACTCAATGGTTATAATGAATCTTACGTATATGCTCAGGATTATGATCTTTGGTGGCGTCTTAGTGAAATATCGCACCTGGAGAGTCTACGAAAAGTTCTCGTGAAACACCGGCGTCACGGGACGAGTATTTCACAAAAGCATCGTCAAGCGCAGATGCGATTAGCATACATCATTTCGCAAAATGCTGTGCAATCAAGCCTGAATCACCAATATCTGGATACCAACGCGTATCAGCGGTTTTGGTGGACGTACCACAGTCGGCGTGAGTCGTTAAATATCACTGGGAGGGAGTTACAATCAAAAGATATAAGGAAGCTTTGGGCTTTATGGGAACTACTGGCTAGCAATGCAGCGAGGCGACATGTGTGGGGGCCACGTCTCGCCGAATTTGGGTATTATTTAATTCAACACAAATATAGAAGAGCAGGAATACAGTTGCTAGGGGTGGTAAGGCAACAATTCAGACAGCCAGTAGCCATGAGGCGTGCCACGAGGAATTTCATTTTATCTTTACAGTAGCAAATTTACCCACTGGGATGGTTACTGAAATCTTCCCTCATTTTCGATGAAAATCCTCCACATTTGTACCAAGGATACGGGCGGGGCTGGGAAAGCTGCTCTCAGGCTTCATCATGGACTGAAATCTATTAGTGTCGGATCTAAGATGCTGGTTTTGCATCGCAGCACATCTGATAGTGATGTGACAGCATTGGTACGGAACAATACGATATTCAATCGGGTACAAAACAACATTCGCAAAAGGTTTATTGTCGCAGAGCTCAAGGCCTACGATCTATCCCGTGGGTTCTACTACACCACGAATAAATCTATTTATCGTATTAGCAGCCATCCACTTGTTCAGGAGGCAGATATCATCCATTTGCATTGGATAGCGGGTATGGTTGATTATGCAGAATTCTTTTCTGCAATGAAGCATAAACCCATAGTCTGGACGTTGCACGATGCCAATCCGTTTACTGGAGGCTGTCATGTTCCTGGAGCATGTACGCGGTATGCCAGTGGTTGTGGTGCCTGCCCTGCCCTCCAATCTCAAAACCTCAATGATCTTTCGAGGAGGATTGTTGAGAGAAAGAAAGAGGCTTACCAGGGACAGCACATTTCCATTGTGACTCCGAGCAGATGGATGCAGAATTGCGCAAAGAAGAGTCTGCTGCTTCGGGAACATACTATCGCAGTAATCCCGAATGGAGTACCCACAAACGTTTTTAAGAAGAGAGACAGAATACATTCAAGAAAGCAGTTTCATTTACCCCAAAATGCGGTGACCATTCTCTTTGGTGCTGATTACAGAGCGACGCGAAAGGGGTTTGAACACCTTGTACAAGCACTAGATATGCTTGTGATGCAAAATGGAGCAGAAAATATCATGCTTGTTACATTTGGTCCAAAACAAGATTTGCATACTCTCCCGATGGTTCCGCATTTTCCAATACGTCAGCTCGGTTATATCGTCGATGAGGAAGTGCTAGCTGCGCTTTATGCAAGTTGCGATATGACGGTAATTACTTCTTTATGGGAATCGTTCAGTTTAATATGTATTGAATCTATGGCCTGCGGAACCCCCGTTGTGGGTTATCGTGTAGGGGAACTGCCTGATGTGGTTATTCCACATAAAACTGGTCTGTTGACAGAAATGGGCAACATACAAGGTCTAGCCGAGGCCATTGAGTACATGGTTGCTCATCCTCAGAAGCGTCGAGATATGGGGGAGAAGGCAAGAGAATTTGTTGAGCAGAAATATAATATTGAGATACAGGCCAGACGGTATCTACAAATTTATGAGACGACGATGAAGGCATAGAAAAATCAAGAGTTATACTTCAGGAAATACTCGTTGGCTTGTAAAACTATCAGTGTAATCTGTAAAGAAATGAAAATCCTCCACATTTGCACCAAGGATACGGGCGGGGCTGGGAAAGCTGCTTTCAGGCTTCATCATGGATTGAAATCAATTGATGTTGAATCCAAGATGCTGGTTTTGCATCACAACACATCTGATAGTGATGTGACAGCATTGGTACAGAACAATACGATATTCAATCGGGCACGAAACAGCTTCCGCAACAGGCTTATTGCTGCAGAGCTCAAAGCCTACGATCTGTCCCATGGGTTTTACTACACCATGGATAAATCTATATACCACATTAGCAACCACCCGCTTGTTCAGGAGGCAGATATCATCCATTTGCATTGGATAGCGGGTATGGTTGATTATGAAGAATTCTTTTCTGCAATGAAGCATACACCCATAGTCTGGA
>JBBABI010000048.1:0-8410 GCA_041679065.1 Candidatus Absconditabacterales bacterium | reverse complement strand
GGCATTTAGAGATGCTGCTGACAAAATCAAAGAGGATGTGATTGTCCGGATAGGTAATGATTACTCTGTCAGGATTCTCTATCAGTCAAGAATACAAGCCATCCCTGAAGAAACCATGGACTTGATCTATACACACAATCAAGATAAATTGATTGTCATTACTGATATTGGAGAACTTGTAGTCCAGAGATTGAAGGATTTATGAAGTTTCGTCATGAAACAGAATGCCTTGAATCTCAATGAGCATTTCTGACTCAAAGGAAAAATCATTTTCGCAAAAACATTGCATTTCGATTATCAGCATCTCGTATTTTTGACTAATCAAAATAGCATCAAGAAGATCAAAAAAGAACTTGTTTTATCATTCAAGAAATTCCCGACCGTGATTATGAAGCTTACCGATAAAGAAAAGATTGTAAGTGTAGAAGCAGTCAGCGATACCAACAATATCTGAATTCTGACTAAACAATGATCTATGCTTCTTTTCAAGAGCAGCGATCTCAGACCTATGGGAAAAACATCCGGATGAGTGAAAGCGATTGACTTGCAAGAAGGTGATACAGTAGCAAACATGTTCTTACATAAGGGGGAGCCATTTATCCTCATCCATGCCAATAAAAATGGAAAATTACTGAATCTGGAAGATCTCAAAATATGGAAGAGAGCGAGAAAAGGTCAAGTGGTTATGACAGGCAAGGAAATCTTGGAAGGCGGTATCAGCATCATAGAATGAGCGATCAGGATAAGATTTAAGGATTCCCTGATCCAGACGCTCCATTCCAATGATATCCACTTGGATGAGACAG
This sequence comes from Candidatus Absconditabacterales bacterium, assembly GCA_041679065.1. Lineage (GTDB taxonomy): Bacteria > Patescibacteriota > Gracilibacteria > Absconditabacterales > Absconditicoccaceae > CAJBLF01. The sequence continues at coordinate 7,604 of JBBABI010000048.1, read as the reverse complement.
AAACACCTTTAGCAAAGATGGTAGATAAAGATATCGATGTCATTTATAGGCCTTGGGAAGAAAAAGATGAGAATCTCAGATACAAAGAAGAAAGGAAGAAAGCCGAAAAAGAAGCAGAAAAACTTGAAAGGATGTCAGAAGAGAAAGAGTCGGAGGATGTCTGATGAGAAGAATCTATTGATATTGAGGATTGAGAGATTAGTGGTGAGGAAGAAACAACTGCTTCAGAATAAATGAATATGAAAAGATGGAAACATTGAAATGTGGAAAGGTTGAAAGGTGGAAAATTTTACACTTTATGATATCAAAAATGGAAGAGAGAAAAAACCTGGGAATGCAGGTCACTATTAGTGTTGTCGTTACATTTCTAGGTTGTGTCTTACTGAGTTTGCTTTTCTTCAGAAAAATTAGTATGGTGCAGCATCAGACAATCGTTCCTACAACACCCACGGTAGTTGCTTCCCCTACCGATTTCACTGCTTTGCAAAATACACTCTTGGCTACTATTGCTGATGCATCTCAGACAGTAGTGACTATTGGCATCACTAAAAATCTCAAGCTTTATCTTGATGATCCTGCTCAAGAATATGCTCCTGGTGCTGTCCAAGAACAACAAGCAAAACTTGGATGAGCAAGCGGTATCCTTATCAGTAAGGATGGATATGTCTTGACCAATAAACATGTGGTGGAGGATAGCTGAGCTAAATACGAAGTGACCGTAAATGATGGCAAAAGTTATCCCGTTTCTAATATTCGATTTGATGATACCTTAGATCTAGCGGTATTGAAAATTGTCGACGATAAGTGAGTGTCTCCAGCTACTTTGGATGTGGCTCAGTTCATACCTTTTGATCAGCAGCCTGCCATAGGGCAATTTGTCTTGGCGATCGGTAATGCACTCAATGAATATCCAAATAGCGTGACTTTCGGCATTCTTTCTGCCAAAAACAGAACCTTCAACATCAATAAAACAAATATCTATGCAGGTCTTTATCAGACAGATGCATCGCTCAGCCCTGGGAATAGCGGTGGTCCCCTGCTCGATCTCCAAGGTCAAGTCTTGGGTATCACTACTGCTATCGCTGAAGGACAAAATATCTGATTTGCATTGCCGATAAGTAAGGAATTTATTGATACCACACTTGCATCAATCGCCAAATATGGTAAAATTGTCAGACCATTACTTGGGATCCAATATGTAGATATCACTCAGGCATTGCAGAAAGAAAAAAATCTGCCAGTAACTGCCGGTGCATTGATCAATGATGTCTTATCCTGATTGCCTGCTGCACAAGCAGAGCTAAAGCCTGGAGATATTATTACTGCTATCAATGAAAAGGCGCTTAGTCCGCAATTGCCACTCTTATATCATATATATACCTATCTTCCCGGTAGTACGGTTTCTTTTACTGTTCTGAGAAGTGGAGAAACGATTACAGTGCCAGTAGTGTTAGGAGAAAATTGAGGATAGGATTTGTTATTGGTAATTAGTTATTGGTAATTGGGAGGTGAAATGAGCAAAACCAAATATACCAATAAACTAATACACCAATATACTATAGTATCTATTTTTCTCTTGGTTTATATATCGATTTCTATAAATGTAAACCCTTAAATGAGCCTAAATAGGTGGAAAATTTGAGTTTTTGCCTCTTTTTGCATACAATTGAGATATAAATAACTTATACCACTTGTATGATATTTTATTACTTAATCTCTTTTTGATGCAAGCATATGTACCTGATTCACTGATCAATGAGATAGAAGAACTCAAAGAGCTTGGAAAATTTGATGAGGCCATCAAAAAGGTCAACTCTATCCTTTTTAGGGATCCGAGCAATGAAGATGCTCTTTTGCAGATCACTGATATCCAATACAGGAAAGGTGAGATCTCCAAAGCATCCAAAGCTATAGATTTCCTCAATACCAAGAAAAATAATAACGATCCCTTGGGACTCTATATCAAATGAGTCTTGGAAATGGAAAAAAATCATTGGCTGGAAGCCAAAAAATATTTACAAAAAGCATTGGAACTGACTAAAGCAGAAAACCATGAAATCATTAGATGTTACGGACTCTGTGAATATTGGTATGGTAATAGAGAAAAAGGGCTTAATCTCATCAAGGATGCTTTTGCTATAAATAATAAAGATGCTGAAATTATCTATAATCTCATTGAAATCTATATCATGGAACAAAAATACAAGAAAGCAAAAGATATGATCAAATATTTCTACAGACATCATGATAAACTTCAAACCATAGATAAGCAGATTGATTTCTATGATCATAAAATAGGATTGTTTGAGAAATTCATTACCATCCAAAATCTTTTTAAGAAAACAAAAGAAGTATAATTTTACCTTTTTTCACTCTATCGCCAATGGTACTCTTTCATCTCTCAAAGTTCGTAAGACAAGACATCAGAGCAATCCTCAAGCACTTTCGAGGAAAAATGTTTGGTATCAGTATTCTGATTGGTTTCTTGTTATTTCTGTTGAATATATTTTTGGGTGTCTCTCTGTATGCACATAATTTTTCAGGAGAACTAAAGGATAAATTGTGAATGTATTTCTATATCAAAGAGACTTCTGATCAAGAAGATGCAACATACAAAAAGATCATACTGATGAAAGATGAACTTGAGTCTAAGTGACTCAAAGTCATGTATTCTTCCAAAGATGATGCTTTGTCATTTCTTCAGAAAAAGATTCCTAATGTGGTAGACAATTTTCAAAAATTCGGTATTGATAATCCTCTTCCAGCAACACTCTATGTTATGTTTTCTACTGACAATCAATATACAACGCTTAAATCTGTTATTCTCAAAAACAAGGATATTATCCTCAATACACAGGATGTAGATAGTGCAAGCACCATCAAACAGCAGGAAAATAGGATTTTGACAATCATTAATTTAAGTAATTTCATCATCACTACATCATATTGCATCATTGCATTGATTCTGATTGTCGTACTATCGTTTCTTACCTTCTTATTGAGAAATATCTTCTGAACATTGCATAAGGAATTCGAAGTCAAAAAACTCTTGTGAGCAAGTCATTTGGATGTAACGAAATCATTTGTTATGGTAACTCTAGATGTCATCATCATCGCCTTCCTAATCTGTTTCGCACTTCTTTTCCTGAGTGGTATAATCCTAAATTTCTATCTTAATGCGTTGTTTGGTATCAGTATCTTAGAACTCTTTAATAATATTTTTATCGTAATCATTGCATTAATTGCTCAGCTTCTGCTAGTAGGATGAATAAGCATATTTCTTGCTTATACCTTTACGCATTCGATGGAGAAAAAACTTCAGGCTTAAAGATAATTGAGAGATTGAAAAATGGAAATATGGAAATATTGTCATTTCGACGATTGAAGTGAGGAGAAATCTCATTGCTCGGATAGGATTTCTCGCTCTGCTCGAAATGACAAATACAAAAAAACAGACAATCCGTGATTGAAAAGTCTGCTTTTTTTATGTGTATTTGTCTTTGCGAACCTACCTACCGGCAGGTTTACATACCGAAGGCATGCAGGCCGATCCGCCTAGGCGGAGAGGTGTGGCAATCTAATCGCTAAGATGATATAGATTGCTTCGCTGAAGTGCTCGCAATGACGATGTGCTAATATGCTATTTGTATAGCTGGTCACATGGTAGAAGAGACAACAACTTTTCTAACTAGTTTTGCTTTGACTCCTGCTGGTTTATTGTCTTCTATCGCTTTAAGAAACGCCGTAATATTCTCTTCCAATTCCTTTTCTCCGAAAGAAACCTTTCCTACGATACCATGAATATTCCCTGTTTTATCAAGTTTAAATTCCATTTTCCCTTTTTTGAATTCTGCAACAGTTTGTCCGATATTTACGACAACGGTTCATGATTTAGGAGATGGCATCAATCCTTTGGGTCACAATTGTTTGGCTACTGATGCAAGATCTCTAATGTGATCAGGTGTTGTGATCAGTACCTCAAAATTAAATTTTCCCGCCTTGATGTCATTAAGCAAAGTTTCTGTACCCACAATATCAGCTCCAGCTTCTTTGGCTTCTGCTGCCTTATCTTCTGATGCAAACACTGCGATCTTTTTGCTTTTTCCTGTCCCATGAGGTAAGATTGTTGTAGCTCTGATCATCTGATCATTGTACTTAGGATCAGCATTTGTTTTGATGGCGATATCTACCGCTCCATCAAATTTGGTGTAATTAGCTTTTTTGAGCAAACTCACTGCTTCCGTGATCGTATACGCTTTGTTGTTGTCAATGTGTTTCTTGGCTTCATCATACTTTTTTCCGTGCATAGGCATTTTCTTATAGTAAATAAATAAAAGTGGTAATAGCGTTCGCCTAGGCGAACTCCCACATTTTGAATAAGGTTGAAAAGTTGAAATATTGAAAGGTGGAAGAGTGATGGTATTTTCTTTAACAAAAGCTTCCTACACTTTTCCATATTTCCCCTTACAGGACTTCCTTCGGTCGCACGTTTCCATCTTTCCATTATTTTTCTACCTCGATTCCCATATTCTTCGCAGTGCCTGCGATGGATTTCATCATCGCTTCGCGGTCATCGGTGTTCATGTCATCCTTTTTGAGTTCTGCGATCTCTTCTAGATCCTTTCTGGTCAGTTTAGCTATTTTAGTCTTGTTTGGTTCTCCTGAGCCTTTGGGCTGATTCACTTTCCATAAGATAAGATTGGACGTGACGGGACTTCAGATAACGAGGTCAAATGATCTATCAGCATAGATGGTCAATGTTGCCTTGACTTTGACTTCCGCTCATCAGAATTGCTTCATCAGATCCATCGTCTTTTCATTGAATTCTTTGATGAATTGTCAGATATTCACTCCATTTGCTCCAAGCATTGGTCCTAGAGGTGGTGATGGTTGTGCTTTCCCAGCTGGTATTTCTAGATTGAGAATGTTGGTAATTTTTCCTGCCATGATAATTTATTGAGTAAATAAAGGTTTGAGATATTTCTTTGCTTTATAGTAATTGGCATATTCGATCTGTAGAAGCCAGATGTCCTTGCCAAGATATACGAGCATCACTACTTTCTTATCCTTGTATTCGGGAAGATTGATAAACACGATCTTGTCTCCGAATAACTGGTTTTGTGCTATTTCTTGTTCAGTTTTAAGTTCATAAAGATTTCCATTTAATTTCCTGGCGATGCTTGCAAAATCATATGTAGGATTGCCTAGATATATGTAATATGTATTTTTGTTATCGATCAATGCATATTGGTATTTAATGCCAAGTTTATCTATGGATTCTATGCTGCCATAAAAGACATTTGTCCCTGATAAGATATTGATACCACCTGTTTGTTCTTGTGGGGTTTCTATAGTAGGAAGTACGGTTGCTCCCGTGGGTAAGATAATCTTTCCATCATCAAGTCCTGATATTGTGCCAGATGTTGTGGGCAAATCAGGTATTTCTTGTCGTCCCATATAGGTAGGCGTGAGTGTCTGTTGCTCATCGCCACTTTGGATGCTGATCACGATATCTCATCATGAAGTTGTAGTCGATGGAGTATTTCCTTTCAATGTTTTGCCTTTCACTTGAAAAAGTAGTACGTAAACCAAGATAATGGCAAGTGAAAGCACCATCATAGATAATTTTATTATTTTTTGTTCGTTGGTATGCATATACCCTTTATCAGAGGCTAAAAAGTGTAGAGAAGCGAGATGTAATAGAATGAACAATGAATAATGAACAATGAACAGTGTTGGTGTTTTTTTTATAAAAAAGCCTCCATCATTATTCATCATTAATTATTCATTATTCATTAATTTTATCTCCTACCTTTGCCTAATAATATATATGAGATTAGCTCATAAGCTCGATTTTATCCAGGTCGATCACTACAGGAGTTAATCTTCCCAGCATTTCAATGTTTACTATCGCTGTACTTTTTTCTGAATCGATTGCTCTCAGCGCTCATTTCATTCATTTGAAATCGCCTGTTTTCAAGAGGACCAAATCACCTTCTTTGAATGGGATCTTTAACTGAGATCTTTCTTCTGATTTTTTGATCTGTTCGATTATTTTCTGGTATTCATCATCAGTCAATGGTATCGGACGAGTTTCTGCTCAGACAATAAGTCTAACTCCAGGAGTGTTTCTCACGACATATCGGATCTTGTCATTCATTTTGGAACAGATAAAGACGTATCCTGGATATATCTTCTTCTGCTTGATAACTTTTTCTCCCTTTTTCAATGAAGATTCATTGATCATAGGAGACATATAATCATTGACAGCATCTTCCAGATTCTGCTTTTTCATCCTTTCTTTGAGGTTTTCTATGACCAGTTCTTCTTGTCAGGAAACGACGGAGAGGACATACCATTTAAACGTATTATCTTCTATCTGTCTTTTGATCTCTCAAGTATTGGTATCTTTGGTTTGCATGAAATTAATTAAAAGATTAAAATATTAAAAGATTTTAAAATCGGTTTATTGGTTTATTGGGAATTGGTTTATTGGGGACCGGAGCCCGGCCGAATTCCTAATTCCCGATTCCTGATAAACTATCTTCCTATCCCATCACACTATAAAACCGCTTGTAGAGGCCGGAAAACACGGTATCTGCAAAAACGAAATATATACCTGCGACGATCACGAGTGCAAAAATTGCTATCGTCAGATTGATAAAATCTTTCTTAGTCGGATGTTTTAATTTCTTGACAGTATCCAAGCTGTCATAGATGAATTTCATCATGGTGTCCTTTTTCGTAAATATAAAAAAAAATTCGACGCCTTACTTGTACCAAAAATCAAGCTGTTTTCAAGGGAAAATTTGAGTTTATAGTGCAGAAGGTTCTTTTCTTAATTATGTCTTTGCGAGCCTACCTACCGGCAGGTTTACATACCGAAGGCATGCAGGCCGATCCGCCACGGCGGAGAGGTGTGGCAATCTAGATTGATCTTATCGTTTGGATTGCTTCGTCGTCAAAGAACTCCTCGCAATGACAAATTCTCTATGCCAACATGCATGCATATTTTATGCCCTTCCCTTTATTTCTTCCAAGATTGCCGGCATTGGAATAGGCGATGACCTCTACTTCTTTCTTATTTCCTTTGGCGATATGATGGAATAATGAAAGCAATCATTGTTTCTTCTCGATACTTTCTGCTTTTTTCTTTCCTTCGTCTGCTGGAACGTTTGTCAAAAATACTATGTTCGTGGTTGTGGTATGTGCGTGGATATATTCAGCCAGTTTTTTTTGATTGGAACCCGAAAGGTCTTTCCCTACAGCCAGACAGGTAATATATTTTGTTTGGGTGATGATGTCAAGAAAAAGAAGGTGCTGGACTATGATTTCTATGATATTTTGGGGTATTTTAGAGATCGTTTTCCATGATTTTGGGTGTTTGGGTAGCGTCCGTTGTTTGCCGAATAAGGGTCAAATCGTTCCGTCTATCTGGAAAATCTCATCATCCTGGATATCCTGAGGCAAGAGAAAAAGGAGATTTTTTTTCTCTGGTAACAAAAGATACCCTGCTGATTGCAAGATGCCGGTATAGAAATGCGGCCCGTAGGGCAATAAAGCGAAATTGTACTTCTTATCTGCCTTATCTTTGATATTGGGGA
>JBBABI010000047.1:0-8560 GCA_041679065.1 Candidatus Absconditabacterales bacterium | reverse complement strand
AGTAAACTAACGAGTGTGTCATCAGTGAAGTTGGTAATATGTATATTTTTGTTCTCCAATTTCTTCTGAATAGTTGTTTTTAGTGTTTCTCTCTCATACTTATTTTGATAGAGGTTATTGATAAACCAGGTCTGAGCATTAATTTTATTCACTTCAGGAATTGTCGCTTTGAAATCAGGTTGATATGAAGTATTGCCCAACGAAGTAATAGAAAACTTTTTATTGGTATATGTAGCTGTCTTATCTGTCGTATTTATGATGCTTCTGTAAAAAGCTGTATATCAGATGAGATTAGAATCCTCTATGGGAGATGTAGTATATTTAGCAGGAGATTTTTTTCGTATTTCTCTCTGGTTTTTTATGGCAGTGAAAAGATCTGGATATTTGGACAAGGATTCATTTGAGGATCACGAAACCTCTTCTCGTCCATTACCATGTTGGGTAAGGATTCAACCGATAGTCATCTTTTCATAAAATACTTCCCTTGCAAAAATTTGTTTCAATCTATCCACAACATATGTTTTTATTTCCCAATTATCTGAATCTAAATATGTTTCCAAATCTGTAGTATACTTCATTCCTAACAATGTTTTAAGATCCTCAATAGCAGAAGTGATTTCATTATCATTTATTTCTGCATCATCATTTTCTATATTTGATGCATGACTCATAAATTTTGCATAAAGTTGTATGTTGTTTGCACTTGATCTGTCTACGTTTTGCAAATTTTTGGTTAATGTATTCAACAAAGTTTCTGCTGCTGATAGTGTTGTGTTCTCTGAGAGATCAAAAAGTTTCTCTCCAGAAGCAAGGACGGATGTGTTGGTTATGTTTTTAGGATCTTTGATTTCGTTATATTCAAATCTGACAGTGTATGTACCTGTGGGGTTAGCTCCTGAAACTAAGGTGAAGCTAATCTTTCCTGTTGTTGCATCTTTAACAGCAGTAATTGTTCCATACGTCAGATTATCCCGACCTGTTGAAGTGATTTTTCCCTTATCATCATATTTGATTTCCTCCCAAAATGCGGTAATTATATCAGCAGGAAGATTAGGAGTAGCAGTAATTAATTTTTCTAAATCTTCTTTCTTGAATGGTACTGGCTTGTTAGGTAATTGCTCTATCGTTTCAATTTTTTTATCTTCATTGTTGGTATCGCCCGTAAGTTTCTGCATGGTTGTTCATGGCTTCAATAGATTTTCACCGATCATGAGAAATGTTTCTACACGATCTTTTTTGATGTGATGAGCTATACGAAGCGCTGATTTTCCCAAGACCAGCTTTTCTCCATCATAAGAAAACAAATCTTTGTCGAGCGCTTCTTGTGCATAATAGATATTGAGATAATTCAAGAGATCGGCACCCAGACCTTCTTTGAGGGAGAGAATAAACGTCTTATTGGTTTCATCTGCAGTGACCAGAATATTTTTTTCATTGGGATTGAGTTCTTTTTCTAAACTAGTTGCTATATCTTTGAGCGAAGAAAATTCGTCTAATCATTCCATTTTTTCTGCTCCATAGCCATTTTCTATTTTGGTATAATTCTTTCCTGATTTGTCTGTACTTTCTGCAAATTCTGTTTTTCGGGTAGAGAACTGAGCGAGGCCAACAATTGTTCCCATCGCAGCGCCTGCTACTGCTCCTGGCAATCATAAGACCGTGCCAAATGCTGCCGCCGCTAATGCTGTAGTAACGATATCCGCAAGTTTTACTCTCAGTCAGAATTTCGTCAATTTAGGTCATTGACCAGCAAGCTGATTGTAAGCATTCTGCGTAATCGCATTTTCATGGAAGCCATCAATGAATGATTGATAGACGTAGGTGAGAATATTTTCTTTTGTTGTTTCGTCAGTTTGCTTGGCCACTAATTCAAAGATGCCGCAGAATTGCATTTGATTTCCTAGTTCTTCAACGATTTCCGTCAGGAATGTTTCATTGAGTTTCGCAAATTTGGTATCTTTCTGGATCATGGCTGTGATCTTTTTTTTCATACCATCCTTAAATTCTCTTTGATTTTTGTAGATAGTGGGTGTGCCATTGAGTCACAACAGGTCTTTCATCAAAGCATCATATTTCCTTGCTTTCTGTTCCACTCCTGCAGGGAAATCTCTTTCAAAGAATACTCCCGCATAAGGGCCTATCTCAGAGATGCTAAATCCTGCTCATCATTCTATACCGATCCTATTCACGGGAAGAACTTTTTTAGTATTCAGATTTGCGACATTCATTTTGTTGACTTGCACGGCTTCAGAAACACCGAGATTGAAATTAAATTTGATCGTTCATCAGAAAAAGTCTTTCAATCACAATCTCACATTCCCTGTCAATCCTGCAGTAAATTTATTTCCTAAATCATCTGATAAATCTTCATAATGCAGTGATGCTCACAGACGCGGTGTCCCATCTGCATCTACAGCAAGTCCGATACTAGGCACCAATCTTTTTGCGATAAATTCGCCAAGTTTTGTTCTCACGTTTTTGGAATTGACGGTGCCATCAGGATTATAGAAAGAATATTTTATTCATCCTAATTTAGCGGTAGAGAAAATTCCTGCGATATCAGAATCTACGATATCTGAGTTTTTGGAGAAATCAAAATAGATCAGATCGGTGATAAAATTGACTGTCCTCATCATTTGATAAGAGAATGTCTGTCTGACATTTTTTAATTCATCGGCAGTGAGTGATTTTTGAAGTTCCGCATTTTTTATTGCTCTTTCAGTTTGGTCTTTGATCACATCTGCAAAGGGATTAGATCAAGTGCTTGATTTTTCATAAGCAGAGTAGAGCGTAACATCTTGGAGGACTCTATTTTGTATTGCTGTTTTATCAATAAACATTTCAGAAAGATCTCTGCCTTCATTCAACTCATCTCCCAATGACTTCATAAATTCTTTGATATCATACGAGGCTGGTATTTTGACATCTTGTCCATCGATTTGATATTCACTATCTTTCATGAATTTAACAAATTCTTCCATAGTAATGGATTTTTGTTTTTTTAATGGCTTGATAATCTTTTTGAGATATTCATTATCTGTACGTTCATATACCGCATCCAAAATATGTAAAATTACTGCCGTAGTCTTTGTTCAGTCTACGATTTTCTTTTTATCCGTCCCTGTACTAGCATCTCGCTCGGTATCGCAAAAGGTGAGAAAGTTAGTATATAGCTGGTTTCCCATCATGGATCAGGTATCTTTGTTTTTATTTTTGTCTCCTGTACTATTGACGATGCCATCGCTATCAAAGTCACAGAGAAACGCGAACACATTATCTTTATCTACATAATTTTCCAAAAGAACCTGAGCATTATATGCTGCCGTATAATCAATATTCTTTGCTGTATCTCAGATATCTCCAAGTCTGGTAAGCGCTTGTCAGACACCCTTAGTAGGATCTATTAGTCCATTTTTTCAGATTCATTCTTCTATAATATCTGCTATTTTATTAAGTTCAACCCAATTAATTGTTCATTTTTTGTTATATCTATCAGTCTTGATAAAATCATCTTTAAATTTTTTTCTAAATTTATCCTTGTCTATTTTCATTTCTCCATTTGTGTCTTTTTCCGTAACATCATCAAGAAAATCCTTGGTAATAATGTCATCAAGGATATTTGTCAGATCATCCCAGTCTATACTCCTGATATCTGATTTTTTAAACTTCTCTTCTGTGGCGTTCAAAATACCTTCAATCGCAGTATTCTTGTCTCTATTAGCATTTCTATAACGATCGACTAATTTTGCATTTCTAATCTCTTTCTTCGTAAGCCCCTTATCTCCGATATAACTCACCGCTTCCATTTTGGTGTAAGCTAAATGCTCAGGATCAATATATTCTTTTTTGAGCTCTTGTTCATCCGCAGATGTGATTATTTCTGACTTTAACTCTTTGAGAAAATAACTTGTTATCTCTTGAGAGAGATTGTTCAATTCAAATTTGGTAGCTTTGATAACAGAAGTCGTTTCTGCATCTTCTCTTTCTTTTAGATATCCATTCAATTCACTTGTATCTGTATCTAAATACGCTTTGAAATTGGTTTCTAGCCATATTTTGCCTTCACTAGAAAGAGATCATCAAGAGAAAAATGTTTTGATCTTGCTTTCATTTTGCAAGAAAAATTTATCAAAATCATTTTCTGCTGATTGATTAACTGCTTCCTCATTTTCATTTGGTGTGGTTTTTGTGTCCAAGTCTTTAATTTTTCCTTGAAGATTTACAACATTATCCCAGTCGTTGAGCCTTTCTTTTAATGTCTTTTTTTCGGGATCGCTGTATGGGACAAATTCCACCCCTTCCGTAATAGCCATTTTTACATATTGAAAGTTTAAAATATATCATGGAAAGTTGAATGATTTTTCCTTAATCTTCCAACCATCACTTATTATCTCTTTCCAATTATACTCTGGAATCATTTTTTCTCAATTTTAACCAAAAAATAATGCAATTTGCTGTTGCGTTATTTTTTTAAAATGATATAATATGTTTCTAGCTGTTCATCTTGCATTTTTGCCAGGAATAGCTAGGTATATGACCGTTAAGTCGCTATTATAATGCCACGATAGTTCAGTCGGTAGAATACACCCATGGTAAGGGTGAGATCACGGGTTCGATTCCCGTTCGTGGCTAATTGAAAATCATTTCCCAAAATAGTTCACTTAGTAAGGGAGAGGTCGCCCCGGCCAGCCGGGGTCGTAGGCTAATTGAGATTTTTTCTAAAAAAATAGTTCACTTAGTAAGGGAGAGGTTGCCCCGGCCTGCCGGGGTCGTAGGCTGATTGAGATTTTTTCTAAAAAAATAGTTCACTTAGTAAGGGAGAGGTCGCCCCGGCCTGCCGGGGTCATAGGCTGATTGAGATTTTTTCTAAAAAAATAGTTCACTTAGTAAGGGAGAGGTCGCCCCGGCCAGCCGGGGTCGTAGGCTAATTGAAAAAAACGACGTCAGTGATGATATCGCTTTTTTTATTTTCAATTTTCAATGTTTCCATGTTTCCACTCCGCGAAGCGGATTATCTTTCTTCCAAGGTAAGTTTCTCTATTCATTCACTCATAGTGATGACGTCGTCAGTCATGATGATGTGGACGCCTTGATGATATGCTTTGTCCAGTTCTGGAAGGGTGTTTACTACATAGACTACAAGCTGTTTCCCCATATCACCAACTTCTTGCGCTGTTGTTTCATTGATTAGATTTTTTTCCATGAGATAATATTCATGCTGGAAATGAGGTAGGATATCTAGATCGCTCATATTAAAGGTATCCCATCATGCATGGATGTTTTTATATGACCCAAGGATAAATGTAGCTGTCTTATCGTAACTAGTGAAGATAACTTTGTCTTCCATTCATAATTTCTGTACAGTCTGGATAGCAGCCAACGTCTGCTGTTCTGCATCATCGGGATTGTAGACTTTGATTTCCACGAAATAATAATCAAACAATCATTTGACTTGAGTGAGCATCTCTTCCAGCGTCATCAAGCGTTCTCCATTGGTCAGCGGACAGTGTTCTTGCAGCCAAGCCAGATCATGAGTTCTGATTTTTGTATTGTTTCCACAGGTAGTAGAATAGGTGGTTTCTCCATGGAGAACAATATTCTGTTTGTCTTTGGTCTGCGAAACATCGAATTCTATCCCATCAGCTCCATGTTTTTTTGCTAAAAGGAATCCGGCGAGAGAATTTTCTGTCACCTCCAGAGGCGAGCCTCTATGTGCGATGATGATTATGCCCTTGCTGAGATTTTTTTTCGCTCAACTCAATACCGCTACTGGTTGCTGAAATGAAGTATATGCTTGGAGATAGTGATAGATGGCTGGATTATATGATTTGATTTCTGTGGCATGAGCAAACGCAGTACCAGAATTGTAATCTGATGCCACTCCATAGATGTTGGTGAAATAACGGCAAAATGCCACTCATCGTGATCTTCTTTTCTGCGGAGAAAATACATCATTGAAAAGTTTGGATACCGTCACTTTACCTTTGCCCACCAGTTGTTTCAATGAGTAGAAAATATCTGTGTGCTGGACAATATTAGTATTGATTGATCCTGCTTCTATGCCTTTGCCTATGATAGCTGCAACAGGTTTGGCATATCGCAATGTGCCTAAACGCTCCTTTTCATCTACAGAAATTGGAGTCATTTTTCTGTGATCTCCTACGATGATAAGCAATCCATTATCAAAAAATCAGCTTTTTTTCAGTTGCTGATAGAAATAATACAGGCTTTTGTCTGCATATCTTAGAGCGTCTTTTTCAGTGTCTCCGTAAGGAGAATCATACGGTTTGTGGAAAGATATTGTCTGCAGGACGGCTAAGTACGGTTTGGTCTGCTCTTTGATGGTATCCAAGGTCTTGACGTATAACGCTTGATCAGGAGCTGCATCAAAGACATATTTCTTTTCGTTCGTAAATGCTTCTGCTCAAATGATCTGCTGGAATCCTACTCCAGAAAGGAAATTTCATTGTTTCAAGAAGTCCAGGCTCGCTGTACTGAAAAATAGCGATGTATATCATTGATCGGCAAAAAAAATTGGCAGAGAATCAGTGTAGGTCGCATACCCAGAATATGGACCATCTTGCTGCCAAGCGAATTTTCGCGGTTCCACTCCTTCCAAGAGTGCGATATGCGCTGTATCAGACGTGCATCCATTAGCTATGAAATTAGTCAATCTCTCTCCTTCAGATTGAATTTTATCAAAATAAGGAAGATTATTATTTACACCAGCATCTGTCTGAGAATCTATCGCTGAAAGAGATTCGGCGAAAATGATGATGATATTGGGATGTTGTCCCTGTCAAGGGACTGTGGTGAAATATGATGCGTAAGCGCTCTTGTTGCCCATGGTATTTCATCGGCGGGTTTGGATAAATTCCTTGACGGCAACCCGATTGCTAGATAAAACATTCTGAGGAATATAAAATCCTGGACGAGAAAAAATACTGGTGAGGAGACAGATAAATGCAAAGAAAAAACAACTTCATGCCACGATAACTTTCTGGTTTTTTCTAAATGTCCCACTCTGCACAAAGATAAATATACAGAATATTATCACACAAGATATCAGGAATCGTTGTACCATGCTTCGAGAAAGATGGACTACGGAAGGATTGAGCATCCCGGAGAAGAAATCAAATACTGATGGTCTGCTCTGGAAAATAAAAAGCGATACAATGTCTATGATAAACAGCAGAAGAATTCACGCAAGAATCAGATTGTTGAGTATTCTCCAGATTTTTTTTCTGAGAAATCTATTTGCCAATACAAGTAGTAGCAAGACAAAGAAGACGAAAAAATCACTGATCAGATAGGCTAGATAATTGGCTATCGTTCACATTGTGGTCGCTGTATGAAGGAGTCCTTGAGAGGTGATATAGAGTACAATCTGCTTGATCCATAAACAGAAAAACAAGAGGACGATAATTGTCCTGCCATACAGAGGTGTATGTTGTATCATTGTATGAACTAGAGAAAAAAATCTTTTGATTCTCATAATTTTTTTTTATACTAAAGGTGTATCGGACTCTCGCATCCACACCGACTGTTCGGGGTTGGCGGTCGAGTTTAGTATATCCTAAGCGTCATCGCTTGTTCATGTCATTTATTGTGTTTTAGGACTGCAGACTATGTACATCTTGTTCGCATTCTAGTAGACGCTTAGTATATTTTAAGGTATACAAAAAACTATTCATCAGGAGGTTAGTTATTTATCCTACGTTTTCAACAAAAAACGATATCTCGACAAGACATAGCTTTCTTACATTGTTTTTTTTATATGGTTGGCAATTTTTTATAAATAAAACCCCGCAATAAATTACGATGATTGATGATAAAAAAACCCCGCAATAAATTACGGGGTTGGAATATGTGGATATATATATTCTTTTTTACTCCTTCTCAGTCACTCTCTGCATCATCAGCATTACTCGACCTCTCAATTCCTTAGCTAATGGATTCTCTATCTTCGCCATGATTCCTGCTTTCTTCAACGCAGCCAAATGCTTCTGATAATAAGGAGTTCATCAGTTATTTTCATTTCCTCGAAGTAGTCTGGAAAGAATCGTTCCAAACTGACCTCTATCGACTGCTTGATCAGGATCGAAGTTCTTCTTGAGCGTCACGCCATCGCTTTCATATCACATCAATCATAATCTGCATGCTGCCATTGCATAATATTGCGCTTCTTTGCTTAATGATGTCATATCAGAGAAGATACACGTCTTTCCTGTAGAAACATCTTTGCCCAAGACGTTGATCGCGAAATTACTTATCATTTTCGCCATATCTTTCCTGATGAGCGTACCTTTGAGATTTGCTTGCTGGATGGTCGACATCGTCGTGATATTGTATCCATATGCTCGGAGATATGCATTATTTAGCTCAGCAGAAAGTGTAGAATCTATTATACTTCCCGCTGGTTTATCTGCTGCGCCGTGAATAGTAAGCTTTTGTGCAACTATTTCTATCAGTGAACAAGGTCCGCAAAGATTATCATAATAACTATCAGAGCAATCTCTTTCAGCTGGACATTGATCCTTTATCAGTCCTCATCAATTAG
>JBBABI010000046.1:0-8691 GCA_041679065.1 Candidatus Absconditabacterales bacterium | reverse complement strand
GATATATTTTTCCTCCTTTTCGTTCCCATGAGATCAAGAATTTTCAATTTGGAGCTCGATGATTGCCGTCAAATGAGTCATTCAGGTCGGTTGACAGCAATAGCGCTCAGTGACTAGTAAGAAAGATCGATGATGATACGTATGAGGAGCTATTGAGCGATGAATTCTATTTCGAGTACGATCCTGATGAAGAGGGCTTGGATACGGAGGGCTTGCTTGAAAATGAATTCAGGACATTCGAAAATGGGGTAGGTGAAAAGATATTCCGTAGGAATGCTGATGGTTCCCTGGAAGAGATCAGCAAATGATATGAAAAAATTTATTCTCTCGGAGAAAACTCTCAGGGGCAGGCGCTATGCAATCCTGATGAGGCATTTGTATATGATGGGTGTTGCTATGGAGTCATCAAAAGAAATGCAAAATGATATTTCCAAGAGATAGTATCGTGCGAACATTCTTTCAATGAGTTCTGCGATACTGAAAAAATGAGATATCCTGTGGTGTTTTATCCTGAGCTGATTGATGGGAAACGTGTCGCAATAGGGCTAAAGGAGCGGGAAAAATCGGTTCTGATCCAAAATGATGAAGGATTCATGGTCAAGGCAAAAAATCCTAAGGAACTGTTAGAGAAAAATGAGGAATTGCGCTCGCTGTATAATGCCTCATTGAATCCTGGTTAATATCTATGATTTTGCTTTATCTATTTTATTTATGCATATGAACAATAAACCGAAGATTCTGCTGATAGATGATGATGAGGCTATACTAGACTCTTATTCACTTCTTTGGAAGAAAAGATTTTTTTTGATTACTGCTAATGATTTGGCAAGTGCTTTATTAACAGTAAAATCTGAATCATTTGATTTGTTGATTACTGATAAAAATCTTGGCTATCATAGAGGTATAGATCCACTTTTGAATTATATGAAAGAAGAAAAACCAAATATCCCTGTTATTTTACTATCTGGAGAAGATGGTAATCGTGCAAGACAGGAACTTTACTGTCATGCTTTTGTGCAAAAAGGGAGCCTTGGTTGCTCAGATAAATTAGAGAAAACCATCCATGAATTATTATCAGTTTAGCATTTAAGCCGGATTATATAAAAAAAGCCTGAGGATTGTTTCAGGTTTTTCTATTTGAAAATTATATTATTCAGCTACTAGCGTATCGATTTTATTCTGATAGACACTTTTCGGGTTAGCTCAAATGATGGTGTCTACTGGATTTTCTCCTTTCATCAAAAAGACAACAGGAATAGAGGAAACTTGAAATTTTTCCGATAACTCTGGATTCTGTTCGACATTCACTTTGACTATCTGTACTTTCTTCCCTTTGTTGTCTTCTGCAAGCTCTTCCATGATAGGTCAGAGCATTCTGCATGGTCCGCATCGTTCAGCCCGGAAATCAATAACGCTTATTCCGTCAAATGATAGGACCTCTTTCTTAAATTGTTCAGGAGATTCAATGTGAATTACTGTCATGGTAATTGATTTATTGGATAAAATGTTGTAGGGGCGGATAGTATCCGCCCGGGCGTTTGATAAACGCCCCTACGATCAATTATTTGTTCTCTGATAAATATTTCTCTACTTCCATTGCTGCAATGCATCAAGTCCCTGCTGATGTGATCGCTTGCCTATATTTCTTATCCGCTACATCTCCTGCTGCGAAAACCCCAGGTACGTTGGTCTGAGTATGCTCACCGCCGAAGTGAGTCAGAATATATCCTGTTTCATCTACTTTGATCTGTCCTTGCAAAAACTCTGTATTTGGTCTATGTCCTATTGCATAGAATAATCCTGATGCTTCGATGACGGATTCCTCATCCGTCTGGTTATTGATGACTTTCACTCACGTAAGGAATTGGTCTCCGATCGCTTCCGTCGCTTCCGTATTCCGCATGAATGTAATCTTTGGATTAGCTTTCGCTTTGTCCTGCATAGCGGGTGTTGCTTTCAAAACATCCCTTCTGACCACTACTATCACTTCTGATGCGAAATGAGTCAAATGAATTGCTTCTTCCATCGCCACATCTCATCATCCTATCACGACCACACGTTTATTCCTAAATATCGGCAAGCCTCCTTCGCAGATCGCACATGCAGAGACTCCTTTCTGCCGATAGTTTTCTTCGCCAGGGATTCCCATACGTTTGGCTGTCGCTCCGGTCGCTATGATAAGTGACTGCGTCTCAATAATTTCATTGCCTACAAAGAGTCTGAATGGTTTTTGACTCAGATCTACCTTGTCTACGGTTTTGGTTTCTATCCTCGTTCACATAGTAATGGCTTGTTCTCTCATATTCATCATGAGCTGGATTCCATCAATGCCTTGAGGAAATCATGGAAAATTCTCTATTTTTGTCGTGGTGGTAAGCTGTCCGCCTGCTGCTACACCTCCTGCCATAAATCACTCAAACATGAGAGGATTCAGATTCGCTCTGGCGGTGTAGATCGCTGCCGTATGACCGGCTGGTCATGATCATATAATGACTACTTTTTCCATAGGAATAATTAATGCTAAATGCTTAATTTTGAATGCTTAATGATTGTGTCTTTTTGTATGTGTTGGCGTATATACGTATTCCTTCCTTTTTTTCAACTGTATTACTTCTTATTCTGTGGTTTGGCTTGTATTGAAGGATTAAAACATTAAAAAAATGTTTGATACAAGATGCAAGATTCATGATTCAAGAATCGGGTATCATGCATCATGCATCCGATTTTATATTATTCATTTTTAATTATTCATTATTCATTCTCTATGAAAGTCGTCTATCCCAAAAATATCAAGAAATGATTGCTTGCTGGTATGACATTTAATATCGGCCCTTTGACTATTTCTATTCTTCAGCTCTTTATCTTGGCAGTAGGCATCGCTATTTCACTAGCTATCTTCAATGGATTCGCTAAATCAAGCAAAGTAGTGGGAGCTCTTTTTGCTATTTTCGTTTTTATAATTTTTATCGTCATCGCATTTTTCAAAATATCTGAGCTTACGCTTATTCCTTTTATCGCAAAGCTTGTCAGAAATAATTTCTTCGATACCAGGAAAAAATTTCAAGTCAATTATCATAGGGAAAATCCTGTGGAAGTCCTTATTAAGGAATGAAGAGCTACTGAAGAGAAACAAATCATCGAAAGAAAGACGGGATGAATGACCAAGGAAGCTGTCGAAGGAATTGAGAAAGGAGGTCTAATATAAAAGGTTGAAACATTGAAAGGTGGAAAGGTGGAAACGTTGTCATTCCGGCGATAAGTTTTGCGACCGGAATCTAGTTTGAACCTTGTAGGACAATATGGATTCCCGCCTTCGCGGGAATGACGAAATGTTTATATATAATCAATGCATATGATATATAGCAAAATATGAATACTGATTAGTGTCGGAGTGATTGCCCTTTTGGTACTCATTTCTTTTTTTTCATTGAAGCCGAAATTTATATTCCCTGTACATAAACTTACTCCCTGGAAATATCGAACGGGTAAAATTTTGCAGTGAGTGCTTCTTTGCTGCATTATCCTTCTTCCTCTCAATCTCGGTTTTGTAGCTCAGAAATCTATTTCAGTGGATAAATCATTGCCGGTACAGATTATTTTGGATGTGTCGTTATCTATGTCGGCATATGATATTACTCCTAGCAGATTTTCTGCTGCTAAAGCTTCGTTGCTCAAACTCATTCGTGGGTTGGATGGATACGATGTTTCGATGATTACGTTTTCTGGTATTCCGTTTGTTGCTGTTCCGTTTTCTCATGATACCAATGCGGTGCTTGCTCATGTAGAACATATTTCTTTATCGGATTTTCCTGCAGTGAAGGAATTTCTCGGTACTGCTTTGGGTGATGCATTGTTGCTTGGTATGCAGAATTTACAAAAAATAACTTCCTGATCTTCTCAAGCTGGTATCGTTTTGCTGATCACGGATGGTGATAGTAATGAATGATATGATCCGTCACAAGTCGTTACCTTATTTCAAAAAAGGAATATCCCTGTGTTTGTCCTCGGTATCGGCAATAGTGATTATCTCATCGGCTATGATCAATGGCAGCAGCCGATAGCTACCTCTATCAATATCTCTTTATTGCAGAATATCGCCACTCAGACTTCATGAACGTTTTCCAGGGGACTGAGCAATCAGGATATTGATCAGTTTTTGCAATCACTTTTGACTACTATCAAAACACATGAACGTTCTTCTTTGCAGTATAGTTACCGGTATCTTGATACGTACCTACTTATCTTGCTCCTGATAAGTCTGTGATGACTTGTAGCTTTCAGGATAGTTTCACTGAGAACTATTTTGTAGTGGAAAATTTGATTTTTTTTGATTTCTGGGTATTATTGGTGGAAGAGCATTTATATGATTATTTATGAAAATATGATTAAAGGGTTAGAACGTTTTGATGATACTGATGATATAGATGGACATGAGCTTCATCCCAATGATTTTAGGATGACTTCATCTACTTCATCTCCAGCATCAGAATTAAATTCTCATTATTCTCATCGTAAGGAGGTGGAAGATCCTTGGGTTACGTTCAATGAAAACCTTGCAAAACGCCTTGCGGCCAAAGAAGGTCTTTCTGTAAAGGAATTGCAGGAAAAAGAGAAAAAATTATCAACATCCATGAATACGGTTGGTTTTTTCAAAAATGTATCTTCAATAGAAGAAATCCCCAAACGTCATCAAAAGATGATGAGAGCGCAATTGAATGCACAAAGAGCTCCCGAAAACAAAATTACTTATGCGGATATCAATCCAGATGGTCCATCTTTTGATAAGAAAAAAGCTAAACTTATCGTGCTTGCTTACAATAATTATGTAGCTACTCTTAATGAATCGTCAGTAATGGAATCCACATTGAAAGATGAATTGGACAAAGTAAAAGAATATCCCCAATCCAAGCTGAAAAAGAAATTTGCTTCCATCCCGTCCAATGTCAAATCTGAGATCATGCAAGACATTGGGCTTCAACACAATAAAATTTCCGATTATACGACTGAGAATAAGCAAAAAATTGTTGCATTATTTAATCTCAACTACTAAATCTTTCTCTTGTGTCGTACCATTCTTATTATTTGAAAACAGGATATAATTATATATAGTACTTTTAGATGTTTTATTTGGCATCCATCTCTTATGAAAAAAATCAGTGTGCTTATAGTTTTGTTCTGTGCGTTTATTGCATCATCTTTTGGCTTTGCCCAAAACGCTCATTCTTGGTGAGATTATGGCGATGATCCGATAACTGTTTTGGATAGGGTGAAGGAAGAGTCCAATGAGGATTATAAGATCCAACAAACTGCGTTAAATGGTGTGACAGATACTCAGTGAGCATATCAAAGCGACTATAAGATAGCCAATACATTGGATCGGTTGAGGAATAATATCAATCCTTATCTGCAACGGGCTGTCTATATCGGGCTTACTATAGCTGTTATCTTATTGATTTACAATGGATTCCTTATGGTGACGAATTCACTACATAAAGAATGAGATATGGATAAGACGAAAAAAAGGATTAAATATATCCTTATCTGAGTTATTTTACTTACTTGATTTTACTTCATCATCAAACTTGCTGTCTCTATCATCAATTCCATCTTCGGCGGGTATGGAGGAAATACATGATTTTAAAGAAGTTAAAATGTTGAAACATTGAAAAGTGGAAATGTTGAAATATTGAAATGTGGTCGGTCTGATATATAAAAAGACACCAAAATTATCAATTATAAATTCATTTTATTTTCCTCATGTATGTATGAATAGTATCAAGAGATTAGGTTTATTGGCGCTTGCATTATTAACTATAGGGACGGCCTTTGCTGCTGCTCCATCTTTTGATAATAATTTTGCCAAATATCTTACCGATACGACACCTGATGTGTATGGAAGGGTAGAGACGGTTTTCACTATCTGTGTAGACAGAAATCTGACCTTGATGGAAAATGTGAAAAATCTTTTTTATCCTGGTATTATTGCTTCAGAATGTGGTAGCTGATGAGGGCAACTTTGGGATATAGTCAGAGTGCTTGCATTTGTCGTTATGATCATATTCCTGGTGTTAGCTGGAGTTAATTTTATCATGAAAGCCAAGGATCCTGATGGACCTAAGAAAGCAGTTAATTCCCTTATATACATCGCTTATGGTGCTTTCTTGATTTTTGGTGTGATATGGATCCTGGGAACAATATTAAATATTCCCAACGTTCAAGGCACAACCCAACTAGTGAGCAATCTTCAGAATTCTCTCTTTCTCCAGATATTATCGTTTTTTAAAGTATTGGCATTCTTTATAGCTATTGTGATGATGGTAGTCTATGGATTCAGAATTATGGCATCTATGGATAAAGCCGATAAGATCAAAATAGCGACCAAATGAGTTCTTAATGTTATCATCGCTTTGGTGCTGATAAAATTGATTGATTATATTTTCTATATTGCACAAGTGCCTGATTTCGCTGCTAAAGCATCTGGCTTGATCATCAATGTTGCTATTGTCCTAGGCTGGATTCTCTGAGCACTTTTTGTAGCTGCTATTTTCTATGCAGGCTTTCTTATGATCACTTCCTCATGAAATGAAACCGCTACCAAAAAAGCCAGAGGTATGATCGTTAATATCCTTGTCGTCGCTTTGGTTGTTTTTCTTTTCTTGATGATCGTTTATCAGATATTCCATGAATTTGCGTAACAGGATTGCAGAGGATTTACGCAGAAGATTCCAGAGGATTGGAATAGTGATTTTTATATAAAATATATTTGACTTTTTTGAATAAATGACTATGACTTATGTCATATAAGTATTTATCCACTAACCTTATCGCTATGGTGCCACCAATTCCTCCCTATGGAGAAGTTACAACTGAGAATGCTAAAGAGATAGTCCAAAGTCAAAGCATTTCCCTTGTAAATGCGACTTCTGATGAAATATTTAAATTGGCGGGAGCCAAGAAGGAACTAGAAAATCCTAAATTGACCTGTCCTTTTCCTGATAATAAGGCGTATACAAAGCTTCGAGAAAAACTTACTCCAGATAAGCAGAAGGAGATGAAAGAAAATATCAGAATAAGTGCTGATGGAAAGATAGAGATCATCAAAATGAAAAAGAAATTTTCAATCCTTATTGCAGAACATAATGGCAAGGATATCTTCAAAGGAGAACATGAAGATAAAAACGGAAACAAAGGAATCATTTGAGTAGCATATCTGAGTGGTAGAGCAGCAGAAAAGATGTGCAAAGAAAAGAATAAAAAGCTGCTTAATGGTAGAGCAGAAGTAGAACAATTTATCAGTTTTTTCCCAGGAGAAACTACCAAAGAAAAAATATTTAATTTCGTGTCATTATTTGGTTTAGAAAAGGCCGGGTTTTGGGATCCAAGTAATAAGGGATGGGGCGTTGTCGGGTCTGTCGGCTGCGCGGCATTGTCGAGAGTGGATGGAAATGCTGATGTCTACGGAGTGAAATGGATTGATGTTAATGCGTACATAGGTCGGAATAATCAGATATTTCCCTCTCCTTTCGTCGCATGCGAGGACTGCTAGTTCGCCGTAGGCGAAATTCGTCCCTTTATATATCAAATCGTCAAGAAGTCAAAAATAGTATAATTTCCACGAGAAAAAAATCGCAAGGCGATTTTTTTCTTTTTCCTTGATTTTCTTGTCCAAAATACTATAAGATGCTGTTGAGCCCGATTAGGGACCACTTTTTTTGTCAAATGATGTCTATGTAATGATGGATCTATAGGCTAACTCTGACAAAAAAAATTGAGAATTGAGAATGGAGGATTGAGAATTGCGGAGTTTTTTTATCAAAAAAATACCGACGCTATTCACTGTTAACTGTTCACTGTAAAAAGCTCCCGTAGTTTCCCGGCTTGCCGGGACTCCCTTCGGCCGCAGTTGGATTATTATAAGCTCCTGTAGTTCAGGTGGATAGAACGACTCTCTCCTAAGGAGTAAACACAGGTTCGACTCCTGTCGGGGGTAAAGGAGTCCGCGTAGCGGACTGTTGAAACGTTGAAATGTGGAAATGTTGAAGCATGGAAATGTTGCGTCATTGCGAGGAACGACCTGGTCTTGGTTTACCGGACAGCAATCCAGAATAATTAGATTGCCACGCCTCTCCGCCGCGGCGGATCGGCCTGCATGCCTTCGGTATGTAAACCTGCTGGTAGGCAGGCTTGCAAAGACAAATATTAGAAATTAAGATTCGAATATATTCTTAATTTACAGGCATAACTTATACGGATTGGTATACTGTTGGTGTTGTCTGATTGCTTTTATTTATTTAACCTTTATTTTTCATGCCAAAAAAGAAAATTACAGAAAAGGCGGAGTCTTTCCAGAGACACGACAATGACACGTGATCTATCGAAGTGCAGATTTGATCGTTAGGTGAAGAAATCAAAATGCTGCAGGAACATGTGGCTATCAACAAAAATGATTTTGACGCTAAGAGAAGTTTGTTGAAGAAAGTTGCGAGAAGAAGAGCGTTGCTCAAGTATCTCAAAGCAAAAAAGCTTTCTACCTACAACAACATATCCAAAGCAATTAATGTAAAAGTTTAATAAAGGGTTGAAACGTGGAAACATGGAAGCTCCAAAGGCGGGCAAGTGTGGAAACGTGGAAAATGTCTTATTAAACGTAGTTTTTTTTTATTTTTTAACGTTTTACATTCTAATGGCAGA
>JBBABI010000045.1:0-8710 GCA_041679065.1 Candidatus Absconditabacterales bacterium | reverse complement strand
GGATTTTTTTATCATAGATTTTGGCGATGATAGTTTCCGTGACCAGAAACATATCCGCATCCAAAAAAAGATATCTGAGGAGAATATCTGCCGGCAGGATATGCTGAAGGATTTTTGCTTCCAATGGAGTGATATTGGTTGCAGAGACGTATTGGTGATGATGCTCTATGAAATCAGTAAACGGTTTTTTGAGCTCATCTGATTTGATCTCATCATAAAATAACCAGGTATAGATATCTTTGTTGCTCACTTTGGGATGTACGAATAAGGTATTTAATTTCTGATAGACGCTGAAGAGGAGAAAGAAAATTTCTGTATTGTTTAATATATCTTTTTTGATCTCCAGCATCTTTTTGGGATCTGACGTCTTCCCAGTTTGCTGGAAAACGAAGGCATAGAAGGAGAAAAAAAGATCTATGCATCGATTGTAATTTGTTTCCTTGTTGTGTGAAGGAAAGATTTTTATCCTTGCGAGAAATACGAAACTTAGCAAGAAGACAGTATAGAGGAAATGCAGATAATATTCCGGTTCATACTTACCAAAAATATCTTTGACATACAAAGCAGCCACTAAACTCAGACTATTGGAGATATTGGAGGGAGAGAAAAATCTGTAGCCATTGAGATTCGCTGTGGAGCAGTAACCATAATACAGATCGATATCTTTAGGCTTGGTAGGAGTGTTTTCACCGAATCCGAGTTTAAACTCAAAAGGATCCAGCGTCACGTCAAAAAGATTCAGTTTATAATTTTCTACTATTTTCCTATTGATGACAGAAAAAAATTCTTTCGTGGAGATGAACGAAATAAACATGCTGGCAGGATTGATGGATTGGGCTACAATGTCATCGGGAAAGAGCGAGAGAAGAACCCTTTTAAATAATTGCATATGATTGCTTATTAGCTAAATTTTGCTCACTATTGTCGTTCCGGCGTCAAAAACTTGCGGCCGGAATCCATATAGTTTCATTTTTTCTTATGTGGGTTCCGGTTGCATGCTTCGCAGATAACACCGGAACGACAATTATTTTGTTATACTCAGCACATTAACTTCAAAGCTCAAGGTATCCCATGTCTGTCTTGGATTTACATCAAAGAGGACATATTGATTACCGCTACTATCAGTTTCTGTTCATTTGATGATGCCATGGATATCTCACAAATCTGCTTCTGCGCCCGATTCTGCCTTTATGTCGGTTTTATCGAATATCAATTTAGATATTTTCTGGATTTTATTCTGATCATAAAGTGTTCCATATCCTATATCAGGCGTGATTGTCATCTTCTTCGTTTCTTTTGCTTTCATGCCTAGCACACCATCTTCCACTCCCTTGATGAATTCTCCTGAACCGACAGTGAAACTCATGCTACCGCTTTCAAAAATAGTTCCATCGGAAAAACTTGATGTGAAGTCAATGCTGATAGTATCGCCGAGCTTGACGATATTGCTCTTTCCGCAGCCAGCTAAGAGCAGAGCACTGGCGAATAAAGCAAATGAACAATAAGCTAATTTTCTCATGATGATGGATATAAAGAAGTAAAATTTTCAATTTCTAATTTTCAAGCAAGATTCAAACTTTCTAATTTTCAAATCAACGATTTCCGAATTCCCGATTTTATTTATTTATCTCATTCAAAAATTTCTTCCACCCCGCCTGTGGTGTCCTGATGATCGATGTATCAGTCGTCGTAGTAGGTGCTTGCGTTGTTTCTAGACTTCCCGTTGCTGTTTTTTTCGTATTTTCTTCGAATTTGATGATAAATTCGCCTTTGGAAAGCATATTATTCTCATGCTGCAGGAAGTATTTTGCATAGTCGGATTTCTCGTAATTCACCAAAAAATTCTGCGAAAAAGCCAATTCAGCCATTTTAGTTTCTCTTTCTATCGTGGTGTTTTCAATGGTTGTTTCGATAGAGCGATAATTGACATAGACCTTGATAGCAATAATCATCGCAAAAATATCCAAAAGTATGAGTCAGTATTTGATGCGATTGGGATATTTCCTAAGATAATATATTAGCTTCTGCATGAAATGCTTGTGAGGTAAATTCTACTCATAATATTTGCTATTCTCCATTGAAAATTCAAGAGAAAAACATAGAAAAATGAATAATGTATAATGAATAATGAATAATTATGGAGTTTACATATAAAAAACACCAACATTATTCATTATTCACTCTTAATTATTCATTCTATTCCATGTCGATTCATAGATTACCAGAATATCTGATCAATAGACTCAAAGCAGGGGAAGTCGTCGAGAGACCTGCTTCTTTGCTCAAAGAATTATTGGAAAATAGTTTAGACGCATGAGCGACTGAGCTCATTATCACGATAAATGATGGAGGAAAGAATCTGATCAGCGTCCAGGACAATGGGACAGGGATAGAACTTTCCGATATGGATCTCCTTTTCGAAAGATACGCTACCTCCAAGATCAATGGCGAGCAGGATTTATATAATCTCCAGAGTTACGGTTTTCGCGGGGAGGCATTGGCGAGTATCGCTGAAGTGAGCAAAACCTCAGTGATTTCCAAGACTACCTATGCCGAAATAGGGACGAAATTAACCAAGATAGACGGGCAATTGATCACCAGACATCAGCCGGTAGGATTTGATCATGGGACTATCGTGACAGTAGAGGATCTGTTTTATAATGTCCCTGCGAGACTTAAGTTTCTCAAATCTTCCCAGACTGAATTTTTTTACTGTTACAACTATTTCGTGGACGTGGCGTTGTATCACTACGACAAACACTTCATCTTCAAAAAAAATGAAAAAATAGTCTTTGATTTACCTCCGACAGATGGTATTCTTGCGAGAATCCAGGACGTTTTCAAAAAAGACCGATCTGCAAACTTTAAGGATATTACCTATCAAGATGAGAATGTTTCACTGACAGGAGTTATCTCTGATTCGCAGCTTCGTTTCGGTTCAGCAGAACACATGAGGCTCTACGTCAATAGCAGACCCATTCAGGATAAAATAATCAGAAAAGCACTGATGGATGCCTATCATAGACAAATAGCTCCCGGTGAATATCCCTTCGCATTCCTGATGATAGAGAGCAAGCCAGGCACCGTGGACGTCAATGTTCATCCGAGAAAAATAGAAGTGAAATTCGCCGATCCAGGAAAAATGTATGACATTATTTTCCATGCAGTCCAGAAAACATTGGGGGAAAATAAAATTGCTTCTTGATCAACTTTTGCAAGTGCAAAAATTTCAGATGCATGACGCACTGATTCCCAATATACCAATACACCAACAACCAATAACAATTTATTTACGGCGAATGATTTCGGCAATATTGTAAGTACTTCGCGCAATTTTGATCATGATGAGACTCCGCAATTCCGGAATCAGGAAATCGGCAGCTATAAAATAGTAGGGCAGGTATGGGATTCTTACATCATCCTCCAATCCGATGATGCTGTCTATTATATTGATCAGCATGCCCTCGCCGAAAGAATCGCATTTGAAAAGATGAAAAAAAATATCTCAGACAAGACAGGACTGACTTCAGAGATCGTATTGCAACCATTGACGGTAGAGATGCATAGCATCCCCAATATCCAGGAGAAAGTGGATCAGCTTAATGCCATAGGATTTGATTGTGGGCTGTTGTCAGAAAATAAGATTATCATTTACGCGGTGCCACAGATCTTTATGGTCTATAGAGTGGACATAGAGGAATTATTCAACCATATCTTATACTTGCCAACTATTTCTTACGATCATATCTTGGATAAGATTTTTGCCAGCAAAGCATGCAAGATCTCCATCAAAGCTGGAGATAAATTATCCTATCAGGAAATGCAGCATCTCGTGCAGGAAGGTTTCACCGCTATTCCCGGGATGTTTGTCTGCCAGCATGGCAGGAGTTTTTTTGTGAAAATAGAGAAGGGGAGTGTGGATAAATTATTCGATAGATAAAAAAAGACGGATATATAATCCGCCTTAATCATAAGTACAAGTATGTTTTATGCAGATTGTTCTGCTTTTTTTCCGAAGGCATGTCCTGCGAATCCGACTTCTCCTGTCTTGAAGATGTCAGAGAATTTTTCTCCTCCGTTGAATCTTTTCGTGCAGCTGGAAATGAAACTTTCTGTTATCGTCTTCGCTTCTTCCAGTGTTGCTTCAATGGAATTGACTCCCATGCGGCTATCGCATTTCTCCTCATCCACTGCCATGTAGCTTATCTGGGTAGTGGGAGTGTCGAGAGTGATCAGAAGCCGTCCTGCCATGGAGAGCGAAAGGAACTTAATATCACCGACCTGGCAATTAAAAGCCCTTTCTTTGTACATTTCTGCCTGCAGATGTTCTTCAAAAAACGATTTGAATTGATTTTTGATTTCTTCGAGTTTTGATTCTACGATCTTGTAATTTTTATTGCGACTGCATATCAGTCGTATCAGGAGTCTTGTGTATAAGCGTACTTTGGTGACGAGATTAGGATCGTTTACTAGTGATAGCAGTCCTGCTTCCGGCTCCTTATAGATTGTCATGTGTATTTGCCGGCTTGAGAAATGCTTGAATACCGGGATTGCCTCACCTTCATCATTTTTTTCAATGTCATACCAGGTCTCAGTTTCTGCTTTGACGATTGTTTTAGTGTTTGCCTGGAATTTTTTGTTGACGATAAGAAGATCATTGAGTACCCAGTCATGTAATGGCCCGAACCGAAAATAGATAGGTTCTCCAGCATTATTTATAAAGAAAAAGCTCGTAAATAATGATCCATACTGTTTTTCTTTGATAAACCTGCACCGATGTCCATCCATATGATCCCCGAAGTAGAAGAGGATTTCAGGATCGATGCGTTGTACTTTGATATTGAGCGTAGTTCTTTTGTCCTTGAGCGCTAAGCCGAAGTTTTTTTCCAAAAAACTTTTTAAAAAAGGGAACTCTTGTTCCAGATTCTCTAATTTGCTTTTGTTCATGTTTTCCTCCTGTGGCATCCCGCCACTGATTATGAGTTTAGCATCCCGCTAAGCCCTGATTAATGATTTTGTTTAACGAAAGTCTTATATCTATTTTTAGACAAAAGTCAAATATAAAAAAATCGCCTACTTCCATAAGCGATTTCTTCTATTTGGATTCCGGCTGCAAGTTCTTAACGCCGGAACGACAATTATTATACGATTTCAATCTGGAATCCGGTCAATTGCGAAGCTAATTTCACATTACTCGCTCCTTTTCCTATAGCAAGCGCTTTCTGGCTTTCTTCTATGGTAACGATGGCTCTATGATCCAAAATTTCTATATGATCAATATGGGCAGGCTTCAAGCAATTCCTGATAAGTTGCAAGGGATCGTCAGTCTGTTCTATGAAATCTATTTTTTCGCCGTCCAGAAGTGATAACACGGTATTTATTCTGTCTCATCTGCTTCCTACCATCACACCTACAGGATCAACTTTCTCTTCATGAGAGACGACGACAATCTTGGTTCTTTTGCCTGGGATTCTAACAATCTTCTCAATGGTGATGATGCCTTCCTCCAATTCGGGAACGATTTTTCTCAGGATCGCCTCGATATATTCTGTCGTAGATTGAGTGATTTCCAAGACGATGCTTCCTTGATCTTTGGAGATCTGTTTCAGAAGGACAAAAATCTCTTCTCCTGGTTCGTACATCCTGTTGGGGATCTGACCGTCGGGCTGCAAGACGACCGCAGTTCCTTCTATATCCAGGATCACGCTGTCCGCATGCACTCTGATGACTCTCGCTTTGAGTAGTTCACCCTGTTTGTTCTGGAATTTTTCGTAAAATCTTTCTCTTTCTATGGACTTCAATGATTGTTTAATGGTCTGTGCAGCAGATTGTGCGGCAATCCTTGAAAGTTCCATGGTTTCCGGTGTGACATCTATCAGAAGTTTCTCTCATAATTCTGCATCCTTCCTGATTTTCTTCGCTTCCTTGAGATGGACTTGTCTTTCATCGTCTTCGATATCTCCTTCTATCACTTCGAGCTCTTTATAGATTTTTACTGTTCCATCATTTTCAATATTTACCAAAATTTCAGATTTCTTGTATTGACAGAAATCCTTTTTAAATCCTGATTTGATCCCAGATTTGACAATCTCTAATACTTGATACGGATCGAATTTATAATCATCTACCAATTGCATAATGGCTGCTTGGATGCTTTTCCCATCTAATTTCATGATTTTTTCTGAGTAAATAAAAAATAAGCATATTCTATTATGCTCATAATCAGGATAAGTATTTTGAGGAAGTTTGCAAGAGATAATTTAATCCTCCGCCTCACGTTCGCCTGCCTACCGGACAGGCAGGTTCGGCACCTCCTTTAGCAAAGGAGGCTTTTCATTTACTTTCAATGTTGGGCTCCCCTCGTTGCTAAAGAGGGGGAGGGGGTGATTCTTTTTTAAAAAAAGGAGCGAATGTCGCTCCAAATTCATTGATTGTATTTTTCTTGTCCTTTATCCCAGGTCTTCATGATTGTAAAGTGATCAGGAAATACAGATTTAGGATTGATGCAGAGAGTATACCTTAACATATTCAAACGATAAGGATATGTATCGGTTGAATCATTGTAATGATAAACATCAAATTCTTCCTCTCCGAATTGTACGACTTTCCCTGATCTTTCGCTTGCTCTGAGGCGATCGATGAGGTAGCCGAATTGGCTATTTTCAATGTCGCGATATTCGTTGTATTTCATCGCATTCAGCATCTCAGTCATTTCTCTATCTTTCTTCTCAATATTCGTCTTTCTCTTGCTACAAGCGTCTCCGAGATTGAATAGTATTACAATTACAAAGCAACATGATATTGTCGTCAAAAAGTTATAGTTTTTCATATGATTAAGTTTTTATTTTATAACTTATATTTATTTACTAATAAAAGTCAAGAGTTATAACTGCTGAAGTAAATCTATGATAATCGTATTATATACGTTCATGCCACTATCCGTAAGCTGAAGTCTGGTTCCATCTGAGACAATCAATCACGCTCATTTGTAATTCGTAATTAGTCATTCGTAATTAGGTACCAAAACTGATTCAAATTTTGAAATATCTCCAATCCCAATATTAGTTCTCAATCTCAAGAAAAATTCTTCTATCAAAAGATCTGACTCATTTAATGTTTGGACTTGCTGTTCATCGACCCGATGTCATTCGAGGTATTGTTTGATATCTCACGTGTTGGTTCGACGAGTTCAGAATTTAGAATTCAGAGTTCAGAATTTAGAATTAGGAAAGATTTTCTGCATTCTGCATTCTACATTCTGCATTAAGAATGATGATGCTGATAATCATAAGCCGATATAATTCTCCATATTCCGATACACCATATTGTGGATAGATGCTTTGCCGCGTTTCGCGAAATTTGAGATTTCGTATCTTGCGAATCATGCGTTCAAGATGATGTCTTTGAGGATGATGAATTCTTCCATGATCTCGTCATCAGTTCAATGTCGTGGATCTTGCATCATGCATCATGCATCAGACAACTTGTCCTTCACTCCTTCCAATGTATACAGCGATATACTATCTGCTAGCCCGCTTTCCAGAAACTTCTGAAAGAAATCGCGCTTAAATTCGTGTCGAAGCTGCTTATTGCCATTTTTGCTGACTTGGAATTTTCCGAATGCGATGAAGTCGAAATTAAATACAACATTATCTTCTTTATGCTTAACGAGTTCTCTGAGAAAATCTGCAATCTGCGAAAAATTATACGCCCTTCAGGTTGTCTGCAATACTTCATCATCAAAGCTCTGGATGCCGAAGCTGTATCTTAATCTTGGAAACTTTGCATATCTCTTATTCAGTGTTTTTACAAATTCCAATACCTCCTGCGCTGGAGAGGGATTTAATTCTATACTGAATTCTGCGAGATTCTCGAGATTAAATTTCGTTCATAGGTAGTCAATGATATCGATAATCCTTCAGGATCAGATCCTGCTTGGCGTTCCTCATCAGATATAGAGCGTCGTTATCTCTTTGTCAGTCAGTGTCTCGCTGTAATGATCTATCTCCTTTTTCAGCGCTTCAACATATCTATCAATTAGTTTATCAGAAAAATCTATGGGCATGCTATTGAAAGAGCAGTAAGCGCATTTGCTGGCGCAGAAGGGGATGTGGATATATAAGGAAAGCAGATTAAAAAATTAGAAGATTAAAACATTAAAAGATTGAGTAAGGAAAAGGTGGCTGAAAACAAGAAAAATCATCATAAAGAAATCTTATTTGACTTCTAATGGTAAATGTATATAGAGATAAAAAAAGAAATCTAAAAAAACAAATACATGAAAAAAACAATCTTTATTATTTGCACGGTGCGCAATGCACCTCTGGAATATGAAGCATATGTACGGAACCTGGAAGCGCAAGGACACAAGGTTCATCTTCCTCATCGTGACACGAATCAGGACCAGAGAGGTTTTGATATCTGTATCGATAATGCCGATCACATTATACTTTCAGATGAGATTCACATCTTCTATAATTCTGAATCTCAAGGAACACATTTTGATATGGGCGGTGTATTTATGTTTAATATGCTTGTGCATATGGGGATTGTTCCCATCCCCCAAAAGAAGATCGTTGTGGTAAAAAACGAGCCGTTCGATCACAAGGAAGGACCGGCATTTGCACGCATGCTACATGAATGGTCTCAGGATACTACTCCCACACCTGTATATAAGGTGCCTCAGGAAGTGAAGATTCGCAATGATATG
>JBBABI010000044.1:7808-8967 GCA_041679065.1 Candidatus Absconditabacterales bacterium | reverse complement strand
AAATATGAATGCGGTAAAAATACCTATATAGGGAATGATTTTTCTATCCATGCACAAACTGATGGAGTAGTCGCATTCAAGACCAAGAAATTCACCCGTTTCGATGGAAGAAAATATTTGAAAACTATGGTCGAGGTAAATTAAAAGACTAAAAGATTAAAAAACTAAAAAATTAATCTTTTAATCTTCGTAATGTTTTAATATTTTAATCTAAGACAATGACAATCTGACCAAAAAAAAAGATCTCTCAAGCGAAAGGCCGTTCAAGGCATTCTACCTGGGAAGGATTAAATATCAAGAGACTGCAAAAGACCTATCAGATAGGGAAATGCGCAAACTGCGGAGCTCAAAAGCTGACACACAGAGTTTGTCCAGTTTGTGGATATTACAAAGGAAAACAGATACTTACCATTAAATCTAAATCTAAAGATACTGTTGTTAATGCTTAAATATAGAGCTTAGAACTTAGCGCTTAGAGCTTAGTAAAAAAGTCTAAAGTCTAAGATCTAAATTCTCCCATCTAAGTTCTTTGTCGGTCTTTAGTGTATTAATGTATATATCATATGGTCAATGTTACCGGAAGAATCAATGCCAGGAAGATACTCTTATCGTATCTCTATCAGCATTGTTTTTTTTATACTTTGGTAAAAAAGGATGCAATCATTGATGAAATATTATTCGTAGATTATGTATTCAAGACTGATAATGAGAAATTTGATGAAGCCAAAAAGGAATTTATAAAAAAGATCCAGGAACACCTCTATATCCCTACCCAAGAGGAAATCAAAGATTTCGCTGATATGTTTTTTGATAATCGGCCGGATAGCGACATTGATTTTGATTATCTCTTTAAAGTGGCTCTGGCATTCCCCAAATACAAAGATGAACTCATTGCTCAAGTAAATACCTATGCGACCACATTCACCTTCGATCAGATGGATACCATAGATCAGGCCATCTTCATCCTCGGCTATACCGAATGGAAAACCATCCAGACTCCCAAAGAAATCTTGCTCAATGAGATGATAGAATTAGCAAAAAGATATTCAGATGAATGAGCTCCGAAATTAATAAATGGTATTATGCATAAGATAATATTAGCAGGAAGCTCTTAGAAGGGGTTGAAATATTGAAAGGTGGAAGTATTGAAACATGATGA
>JBBABI010000044.1:0-7798 GCA_041679065.1 Candidatus Absconditabacterales bacterium | reverse complement strand
TTTTTGGACACATTTTTTTGAAGTAAAAAAATCGCCTGTTAAAAAATAACGGGCGAGGGTACCATAAAATCGTATCTTAGAAAATAGGTCCGATTTCTTCATTGAGTTTCTGAAGTTCATTTACACAAATATTACCATAATTTCCTGGTGCTTCTCCTTTTTTCGCGAACCACGGATGGGTAATTCTTGAGCTTGAATTTATTCGTGCCAGGTAAAGAGGATAGCTTACTTCGCGGAGCACAGCAACCACTTCTTTTGCACTGCCGCCCTGTTTTCCTTCTACAGGAATAAGGAGAGGAACATTATGCGGTGCGTACTTTTTAGCGAGTTTCCTGAGCTCTTCAAGCGATATCACCTCGACTACCGCACCGGTTCCAGGGTATTTTTTTGACCATTCGATGATTTTTTCGGCTACCGCTTCATACAGGAATCTCCCATCTTTTAGCTCCAGATTCTGGAAATCTACAGCACCCTTATTTGAGGTGCGATTGAGGATATATACACCCTTATTGAAGCGTATCTTTCTGATATGATCTTCCCCTTTGGTGATATCATCTTCTGTCAATGGAAGACAATTCTTCAGGAATGGCTCTACAGAATCGGTTCCCATATAGGGAGAAACCGTCACTGCATGTATTTCTCCGAAAAAGAATGCTTCTTTTGCATAGTTTTCCGATGAAGGGCCAATATCGCCCCTTTTGTAGTCCAGGATTACCGGTGTTTCAAAGAAATGATGGCTTATATACTGGATCATCCTGTTTAAATTTTCGTATCCCTGTGATCCCTGAACAGCATAGAACCCTTGGTTCGGTTTGAATGCAGCACAATTAATATTCCTTCTCTCCATTGCTTCAAAGATTTCTTCGGCAAAGAGAAGGAAACCACGGGGTTCGTTTCTTAAGTTAAAAGGCAATGCTTCTCGTACAAGATCTAAACCCATGTATACGATACTGTTTGTTTCGCGAGCTGATTTTTCCAGTTGTTTCGGATATATCTGTAATCCGCGTAGGTATTCTAATACGTGTCGTTCCATAATGTTTTTTCTCCTTTTTGGTTTTAATTTAATATTGATTTTTTTAACTTTTTTCTACTTTAGGAAATCCATGCTTCTCTCCCCATTCAAACGGTTTTTCACTCCAGTCTTTCAGTATCTCGATTTGATCGGGCTTCAGGTAATTTACCTTTACCGCTTCTTCGAGTAGAATAGGATACGTGATGATTGATTGCACCATGCACGGAGGAGTGAGGTTGGCAAAGAGCTGTTGCGCTTCAAGGAATCCATAATTGAATATAGACAGGCATGAGTAGATATCTCCATTTGCTTGTTGTGCAGCCTCCACAGCATTGGCAGAACTGCTGCCGGTGGAAATAAGATCTTCGACGACAACCACTTTAGCGCCATTGAAATCTTTATCAGAATCCAACCCTTCAATCCGGTTCTTGAGACCATGATCTTTTGCCTTGTCGCGGATATATGCAAAAGGCAGTTCGAGTTCATGAGCGAGTATGGCGCCCCAGGGAATCCCTGCAGTAGCAGTGCCGGCAATCCATTCAGGCTGGATGCCTTCGATTTTCAATAATCGGTTCAAAGCGGCGATAACCATAGCCCTGGTTTCGGGGATTGCTAAAAGCATGCGATTGTCGTTGTAGATAGGCATACGATAGCCTGATGCCCAAGTAAAAGGATCATTCGGACGAATTTTGATAGCGCCGATTTCCAGAGCTTTTGCAATGATTTTTTGTTGTAAATCATACAGTTGATACGATTCGAATTGTTTCATACGATTTTTTATTTTAGTTTAACAATATATTTGATTTTTATTTATTTCCAAAAAATATTCTTTTGTTTGAGAACCTTACTTATAAGTAAAAAACACATAAAAGTCAAGGACATGAAAAAAAATTGAAATATTGAAAAATGGAAAGATGGAAAGATGATGGTGTTTTTTTTATATTTCCATATTTCCACGTTTCCATATTTCCACGCCTCCGAAGGAGGACTATTTAGGATTGTTTTTATTAATGTAGTTTTCTATCTCCTGCAAACTGCTGTAATATTTCACGTTAAGCAATTTATATGACATGTATCATCTATTGGTCTTGTAGATGGTATAGCTTTTGCTATTTGGCGCTTCATAAATTACCGGTTGGAAACTAGTATCTACCATATGATTCCATATCTGCAATGGAGGGTTTTTCTTGTCCAGATAACTGCGGAGTTCAGATAAGGTAGAGAAGTATTTTACTGCACTGAGATCATTTGACGTATAGCCATTGCCATAATTCTGGATGCGGTACACCTTACCATTTGGCGCAATATGTTTGCTTGGATCGTTGTTGCTAAAATATCGCGAAGCGGATGAAGTGCTGCTGCTGATATGACAGTCACCGGGATTTTTGGTATCGATGTATCTGGTCAGTGAGTCACGATTTGCGAAATAGGTTGATGATCTGAAATCAGGAGAAGTATAAGCGAATAAATCATTCTCGTAACTGATGCGATACTCCTTACAGTTAGGTGCAATATAATTACCGGTATTTACTGTTACGTGTCAGACAATAGTACCATCAAATAGATCAGATAAATATTGGAGATTGCAATTGCTTGTTAGATCTATCTGGTCTTGAAGCATGCTATTCATAGTAGCAAGGAATTCATCATATTTAGATTGGTCTCCTGAATACTGACCAATTAAACTATTAAAGACAATCTGGATCTTTCATTTATCATCATCACTAAGATTACAATTACCTTCCTCAGGAATGGTAGTAATGATAAAATCAGTATGTCTATTTCCTATAGTAAGTGTACTTGTCACTGAGGTATCATATCTTTTGCTGGATTTGAGATTGATGGAGATGATATCATCATTTTCTATCGTTGTGCTATCGCCCTTATCATGGCCATTTTTGATGATAGATCATTTATCTACTGTGGCTATGACTGTGGAGTTAGATCATAAGCCGTCTATGGTGATCTCATCTGAGTCATAATCCGTATCACGATTTGCATCTGTAATCTCATTAAAGAAGAAATCCTCATTATCGATAGCGCTAAATGCTCCTGTCTGACTCCAGGAAGAAGTGAGTCCTACATTATCGACAGCTTGTATTCTCCGATAATATTTCCCATCTGTCTCTTCGAAATCAACAGGAGAAAAATATGAATCAGTGGTCTCTACAAAATCAGAATCGACAATATCTAGAAAGTGCTTATCTTCAGCGATTTCATAATTGTATCAAAGAATGCCGGATCAGGTATCTACTGATGCTGAGAATTCAAACGTCGTGAAGAAAAGTGCTTCATCGTCATCGAGAGGATAAGTGATGATTGGTATGGATGGATTGGTACGATCGATATTCAATGGGTATGGTGAAGTACGTATAATCTGATGACCAAGACTATCATCAGCCCAGATGCAGAAATATTTTCCATTATATCACTCACTGCTTATAGTGATGGGGCTGGTATAATTCACTGTACCTCAAGAATTACAATCACTGCTTGAGCTCACAAATTTATAGAGTTTATGCAAAAATGTGCCTCCAGAAAAAGCTATAGCAATAGTATCCTCAAAGACAGCTTCTTCAGAAACCTCGTCTGTGAAATAGATTGATGGCATGTTTGGGTCAATATTTATTGGATTGGCTGATATAAGATATTTTCCGCTTCCACTAGCATCTTCTGCGTGAGTACAAACATATTGCCCATTATTATCTGTGGTAGTAATAAGAAGTGATCAAGCATACGCATCCAGATCGACTCCAGCTACACATCATGTCGAACTATCAATGAGCGCATATGTATTATGTGAGGTATTTGCGTATCAGATACTGATGAGATCATAAGCGGCAGGTCAGACTTCTACGGGATCAGTAAAATATACATCTGCAATAGTAAGTCCGGTGGATGAAATAGCAGTTGTGATATTATTTCCTAGATCTTGCGCATATGCACAAAGATATTTTCCATTATAACTATGTCCGGATATGACGAATCCTGTAGTGTAAGCAACCAGTGCGGTAGTATTCATTCAGCTTGTACATAAAGCTGGATCATTCACAAAAGTATATCCGCTTATTGCATTAGCACCAGAAAAATAGATGTTGATGGTATCTGTCCGGTATCCTGGAGTTACATCATCCAAGAAACTGATTATCGGCGGATAGATGTCCGGAGTGGTAAGTACATAAAAGCTTCCTGTTCCTAAACCTATAGTGACAACTCATGTAATCATATCATCGTATTGACTACTACTTTTGATAATCGCTTTGATTTTATTGCCATTAAATACCAGTAATCCTGCCGTCCCTGAAGAAACAAAGGTAGATCATGAGTATACTTCCAATCGTCCAGAAGCTGCTGGCGTGAAATTGATTCATGCAAGGACTCAAGTTTCAATACCGCTAATGGTGACGGTATTTGTATTCACCCAAGTATCTGGATTTACTCCAGTGATGCTGTTGAAAGCAAAAGATCACGTGGTAGGAAGCTCGCTAGGAGATCTAGTTGTTAGGGTAAATGGTGCTGAAGTTACAGTACCTATGGTGACTGTTCAGGTAATTGCCTGATTAAATCATGTGCTGCTCATCAGCCAAACCTTGATAGCATCACCATTGTTTATTGTTCATGTCATGCCGACATTACTGCCGTTGATGATGAGATGTCCGGAAGCTGAAGTGGGGAGTAGGGATAGATATCCGGTAACGATAGTATTGATGACTTGAGCAGTATAGACCTCTGTGGTATATGAAGTGTTAAGTTCATAATTTCCCGTAGATGAAAAAGATAAACCTTCTGGGTGTATATCCCGGATAGGGAAAACTTCTGCGATATATTTATTTGGGTCATATTGCGATGGTATTGGATCAAGAGTAAATCATGTATTATATCTTACAGGTTCTACTTGTTTATAGATATTCAGTCCGAACGTATATTGGACATTCGTATTGTAGGATGATATAAAGCCAAGGCTATACCCAGCATTATTGCAGCTTCCTGTAAGAAGTGTCAATCCATTTCATGAAAGTGTCGGATTGGTCGCATACGAACAGGACATCGTTGTTCCTCCAGTAGTAAGCGTTCATGGATAAGGAAATAATCCAGCACCTGGAGCTAAATATCAATCATTACCGTTGGTTCCATCAAAATCTCCAGATCGGTTATTGAATAATTTCAATTCTCCATGATAATTGTTATTTGGCGAGCTGTACAATGTTCTGATTCCTATCTTGTTATTATAAATTCTAACATCATTCAAAACATTGCCAGATGAATTTTTGAAATAGATTCCAGCATCGCTGTTGTTGTAGATGGCCGCTCTATTGATAACATTTTCTTTAGTTGTCATATCACCGAAAACTCCCACACCATTGTTGTAGGATTGGAAATTGTTCATAGTATTTCTGACAGACCCATTTGCGAATCGGATTCCATATTGTGTATTGTTATAGGTCTGCGTATTATTGATGACATTGTAATTAGATGAATAGTAAAAATGAATACCTGCGATGCCATTATTAAAAAGCTGAGAATTTATGATGGTATTGTGATGCGACCCCATACCAAAATATATTCCATATTGCGTATTATTATATACCTGTGTATTGTTGATTGTGCTATTATTTGTAGTTCCATCAAAATTAATTCCTATGGCAGTAGTGGATGATGGATATAATCAATCTATTTTAAGTGAATCGATAATCAGATTGTGTTGATTGTTTGCATAAAACATATTTGATAATGGACTTACCTTTTTTATTATAGTATTTCCATTCCCGATTACGGCAATACAATTGCCGTCAAAAGTAAAGAATTCTGTTTGTCATAGTCCTAATTTATATTCTCCACCGGTCAAAATATAGATCGTATGATCTTGTAGTAATTGTGGAGCATAGGAAATACTAGGAGGAAGATTTACGATTTGGAATGCAGAAAGAGAACAATTATTCGTTAACCGATTTTGGGTGTACACAGATCCGGATCAGAAATACTGATTGACGATACTTTGTTGTGCTGGCGGTAATGTAGAGTCCAATTCTGCGATGTATTTATTGCTATCATAATCTTCCAGATCATTTCCATATTCTATGGGTGTCGCAGAATAACTGACTGGAGTTTTCTGTTTAAGTATGTTCAATCCAAAAATATATCTGATAGGTCTAGAAGCGACATCAAATGATTTTACTCCTCTTGGAGGAGATGGAAGTGTCGGATTCAAGAGCCATTGATTGCTGCCATTCTGAGGATTAGTGACTCGATCGTAATTGAATCCAGGGTCGGTAGTGTTTATGCTTACAGCAGAATTCCAAGAAGAAACAGGACTGCTTCCAGGATTTACATCAAATGTTCCTGCTCATCATGTATTAGAAGTGTTGCCGAATGATCTGATGGTGCCATACAGATTTCCAGTGCAGTAATCTATGTATATTCAGATATTATTGTTATATGCTGAGAAATTGTTGATATAGTTTATTCATGTAGTAGAAAGCGGTTCGATATAAAGACCGTATGTTGTATTATTATATGATACATTATTGTGAATAAGATTTTCTTCAGATAAGATATAGACGCCTGCATCTCCATTATTGAAAAATTGAGAGTTATTGATGGTGTTGTAATTGGCATCGGAATAAAATTCAAGACCTCACAAGGTATTGTTGTATGCTAGTGAATTGTTGATCACGCTGTGAGAAGTATTATCGTCAAAAAGCATACCTCGTTCAAAATTATTATAAAATTGTGAATTAGAAATATGTATAAAAGATGAATTGCTGTTTGCTAATAATCCATATCATGCGCTGGAATATGCTTGCACATTATTGAGCGAAATGTTTTTACTATTTGAAATTTGGAAAGCTGTGGTTGTCGCATTTGCTATTTTGATATTGTCGATGATAATATGTTCGGAGCCACCATTGATAATAATTGGTTTATTGATGGTCACATCACCTTCTCCTATAAATACAATGCAATCATTGCCATATGTTTGAGGTGAGTCATAAAAGATGTAATTTCCTGAATGAAGAACATAGATATACCCTGGGGTAAGTGCACCTCATAGATATCATCAGGAATGATAATGGCTAACAATTGTAGGGATGTTGCTACAATTAGTGCTCCAATTTCTCGTATAGGCAGTAGATCATGTAGTTCCATCTCCCCACAGTGCATAGATGATATTTCCTGTGGTAGGGTTTTGGCTCCGGAAATCTTGATTAAGAAAACCTCCTCGTTGCCGATTAGCTTCCGTCTTAGTCACTAATCCCAACCAGAGAATAACGAGCGTTATAGCGACCAAAAATAGACCAACAAAAAGTCCCTGCTTCCTGGTAAAGAATGAATGAGTCTTTTGAGAGAGGAGTGTAATCATCTGTGTCATATAAGTATCTAAATTTAAGCTTTCAGCCCTGCCTGCCTGTGGCAAGTTTATGCTTTAAGCTAAGTCAGATAATTATATTCCTCCAGGCACTTTTTTGCAAAAAAACCGCCTTAGAAACGCGGTTTGACTTGACAAGACAAGAAAAATATGCTTAACAGTGGTTGTGGGCTGTTTGAGCTTATACTATATAGGCAGTAATTTTTATTGTGGACAATTAGTTAAGAAAAGTAAATGAGTTGAGTATAGAAATAACTTCTGATACGGTGTATTGCCTAATGACAATATTATAAATGTAAAAATCATCTACAAAACAAATATCTCATTGTTTCCATCGATATCCAAAACTATCGTAACTACGATACATCGTATATAAAATATTTCCATTATCTCAAGTGGTGACTTTTAATGCATCTGGT
>JBBABI010000043.1:6760-9097 GCA_041679065.1 Candidatus Absconditabacterales bacterium | reverse complement strand
TTCGGTATGACTGATTCATTTATTGTAATAGGAATCATTGTATTTCTGGTCGCCACGATCGGCATCATCAAAAGATTCCATCTGTTTAGCTCAAAGCTGAAAGCGTAAAGCTCAAAGCTAAAAGCTCAAAGCTTAAAGCGTAAAGCAGAAAGTTTCTTTATCGTTTATGGCTATATATTATACAAGATCAAATATCCCGAATCACTCATATCAGAATTTATCGTTAGCTTTTACATTTTTTTGCAGTCCGAGATCGTTTAAATGCTGCATTTTTCATTTATTGTGGAGTATAATATCCATAGTTAATCTTTCCCGTCATCATTTAATCCTATACAGACCGATTCCAAAATTTTGATTGCCCTTTTTCTTCCAGTTTTCAGATGACTTTCAATTGAAAAGTCTATTGATTTCGTCTTCGTCCCATGGTAAGCCAGGTCATTCGTCGGTTATCAGAAATCTGACGGAGATTTTTTTTGTTTGTTGGTCTCTAATCATAGTAAGCTCTATAGCAGTATTGCTATCACTATGATCTACACTGTTTTTAGTTATCTCTTTGATAAATTCAGACACCACATGAAAATCCTTGAAACGTTCTTTATATAAAATATCTGAGAGTTCATCATCAAAAGCGTCTAATTCTTCTCTTCTTGTATCATAATCCAAACCAACCACTTCCAATTTCCAGGAAAATCTCTTAGTATCATTTTGGAGTATGTTCAAAAGTTCTTCCGTATCAGAAGTCTCTTTCTTAAGAATGTTTTCATCATCGGTAGGTGTGTTGATCATGAGCTCTATTCATATAAAATCTCCCATCCTTTCAATTTCTTATCCGTCAGAACGTAGACGTTTCCTGTATTGCAATGCGCTTTTTCCAATTGTTTTCACTTAGCATCTATTATGTCTACAATCTTCAACGTTCACATATCATCGGGTGATAAATATTTTATTTTCATTCCCGGAGTAATCACTTCCTTGGGATTTATCTGATAATATTTCTTCTTATTCTTTTCAATGAATTGATCGGTGAACGTTCAGAAATAATTCCTGTTGAATAATGGTCCGGCAGATTTCAATGTCGTCGATCCTTCTCCTTCTGGAAATTCATTTAATTTATGGAATAAGAATCCGTCCCGATATTCCCTATGAGGGACTACATTTACGAGGTTGGTTATCTCGGGATTTGTTTTCTTCTTCGCTAGGATCTTATCGCGCGCTTCTTTATATGCCTTCACAATCACTCATACATAAAATTCCGATTTACTTCTTCATTCAATCTTGATCGCATCAACGTATGGCAATATTTCTTTCAATTTATCTATGGTGCAGAGATCTTTAGATGATAGGATGTGACTGCCATCTTCATCGCCTTCCAGTTGAAATAATTTTCCTGGTCTGCGTTCTTCTTCGAGCCACACCTTGTATTTGAATCTGCACGTGTGTGAACATTCGCCTTTA
This sequence comes from Candidatus Absconditabacterales bacterium, assembly GCA_041679065.1. GTDB lineage: Bacteria > Patescibacteriota > Gracilibacteria > Absconditabacterales > Absconditicoccaceae > CAJBLF01. The sequence goes on along the minus strand of JBBABI010000043.1, from coordinate 7,642 downwards.
TTCCCTGGTCTGCCTGATAAGTAGTCTCCGAGCAGACAACGCCCGGAATAACTCATGCACATCGCGCCATGCACGAACACTTCTATCTCTATTCCCGGCACTTTTTTCCTGATTTCTTTGATCTCTTCGATGTTGAGTTCTCTGGCAAAAATGATTCTCTTCACTCCCATATCTTTCCGAAATTTGACGGCGGCCCGGTTCATGGTTGAAGTCTGAGTACTCAAGTGTAACGGTATCTTTGGCATATATTTCCTGATAATAGTGAATGTTCCTGGATCTGAAAAAATGATCGCATCCGCACCGACGTCAGCAATCTGCTTCACGGTTTGCTCAAAAATCTTGATATCCGTATTTCTCGGAAAAATATTCATCGTCAGCAACGCTTTTTTGCCATAAACATGGATTCATTTCACGGTCTCTTTAAGTTCTTCGAAACTCTTGATCTTATTCTGCCTCATTCTGAGCGACGTGAACGGTACGCCGACATAGACTTCGTCAGCTCCGTATGCACAGGCGACCATAGCCTTTTCGTAGGATCAGCCGGGAGCGACTATATGTGGTTTTTTCATAAACAGATTAAAAGATTAAAACACTAAAAGATTAAAAAATTGTAAATTTTTTAATATTACAATCTTCATAATATTTTAATCCATTTCTTTTTCAATCAAAACAAAAACTGGCTCATCAAAGATACGATAAGTCAGTTTTTTTTTCTTTTCTCCTCATTTTTGGTTTTGTCCGTAGGGACAAGGAGAGTAAAGATAATGACGCAGATGAGAAATATGCCTAACTCAAGGGAATTTCTTCGAAGCGTACATCCATATGCGAGTAGCAATAGAATGACCCCTATAATCAATAGTGGCAAGATATTTTTCTCTATCC
>JBBABI010000043.1:0-6750 GCA_041679065.1 Candidatus Absconditabacterales bacterium | reverse complement strand
TTTTCATAACTTTTTTATTTTTATAATCATATCTTTTTAGGATGAAAAGTCAATGCCTGAGTGTTTCAATGTTGCATTGTCTCAATGTTTCAATGACCTAATTCTCAACTGCGAAGCCGCCATTGGCGACCTTTAAGAAAGTTATTACCGGAAAAGTCGGAGATTTATGTTATTAGATTCCGGCTGCAGACCTTAACGCCGGAATGACGAAATATTGTCGCCCTCAACGTTTCAACCTTATTCTATCTTTTCCACTTCTTCCATCACCTTCTGCACTTTATACAATCTGCTCCATCGCATAATTTTGAATATTGCGAATCCAAGAAATTCCATTACCCGAAACACGAACCTAAAAAATCCGTACATAAGCAAGAAAAGCAGTAAAATCACCGATCCTAAAAATGCAGGATTCTGATATCTTTTGTTGACCTCGTTAAGCACATAATCACAGATTCCCATATTCACAAGCGAGCTGTCTTTGAGCGTCTGATCCACAAGATTTTTTTTCCAGGTATTGATGTTTTGGACAACGCCAGCTAAGCCTGATTGTTTGGTGGTTTGCAGAGAAATATCTTTTCCGACAACGACAACGTCTTGTATCTTGGTCGCAAGAAATGCTTTGGTCTGTTCTTTTATCTTCTCAGCACCAGCTTTCATGGGATTGGTGAAGAAATTGATGACGCGACTCGAGGCAGAGGAAAGTTCGGGACAAGTCAGTGGAAATTTCTGATAAAATCATAAGAAGATAAGTCCATATCCTAGTGTGATAAACACCGTGAAAAAATATCCTCAGACCGTGAAATATCCTCGCGAATCAAAACTGATCTTGTTGTGCGATTCGCCTTGCAGTGACCTTGCGAGCATCCAGATTCACGCATTGAGAAGAAGAATAGCTCCACAGAAGAGATAGTTAGTAAATCAGACACAGACGCATTGGATAATGATGGCTACGATCAAGAGTATCGTGAGATATTTAATCGTAAATTTATTTATCTGCAGATAGAGAAAATGGAAACACACAAAAAAAACCAGCACAAAAAGTAATGACATCCAGATCGCTCCAGCGAAAAATGCATTTCGGAATATAAAGAAATACGCAATCACAGATAGGGCACCAAAGATACCTGTCTTGATTCGCCAGAGCAGAGAGAGTGTGTCTTTGCGAGCTGAACGAAGTGAAGTAGCCTGCCCCGGACCGCCGGGGTGGCAATCTAATCATTTCACTAATATGGATTGCCTTCCTGCCTTAGCAGGACTCACGGTTTTATTGCTCGTTTTTTCTATCATCTTAAAAAAATACTCAGATAAAAAATGATGCTTTCCATAATAATATCCGAAAGGCGACAATCATCGCCGGTATAAAAGGGATGAGAATCTTATCTTGGAAAAGCGGAGAAATGGTATTAATAAACGCTTGGGGTGAAAAATGTTTGATGATCTTGATGATGATCCGGAAGAGGATTCATAATACGCTACTACTGATGACGAATAGTAAGAGAAGGTTGATAAGGGTTGGCGCATCAAATTGCAGCTGGTTGTATTGGATGATAAATGGCACTAGAAAGCCAATTGCTCATGCGAGATAGATGTCTCCCTCACCAAATCACTCCACGGATTGGTGATATTTTTTCCTTATATACCATTTAGCCAAGAAAAAAATGCCGACAAAGAATATGCTAAATAAGGCGACACTTCACAGTGCCCATCCATAATTTCCTAGTCAACCAAAAAATTGTGGCAGGGCAGCGACAAGAATCAGAATAATTCGCAATGGTACATGTAATTCATATCTCAACACATCATAGACAATAAGCAGCAGCAAGAGCCGGTTTACTATGCATCGAAAGATCACCAGCATTATTCATAGATTTCAGAAGATCAGAAAACTTGCGACAAAAACCAACCCTGAAAGGAGTTCGAGTGCGGGATACAGATAGGGAATTTTTTGCTTGCACTGTTCGCATTTTCCTCCTTGCCGGAAGAAACTGATGATTGGAATTAGATTTCTTGCCTTAAGCGTAGCTCCGCATTTCGGGCATTTGGAGCGTCATCGCAGGATTCATTTGATCGTTTCCTTATTCACATTTTCGCTCAATCTTATCAAAAGGACAGATCCCAGTGATCCGAAGAGTGTTCAGATGATAAAAAAGATAAGTACGTTTAGAAGCATGGGGGGGAATGTTGAAACGTTGAAACGTGGAAAGGTGGAAAAGTGTCATTCATTACGACGAGCGGAGTGGCAACGACGCTACCTGCCCCACAGATTTACTCCGGGAATACAGAGACTGCGTGGGTGGCAATCCAAGTGTTTTTCGTTGTTTTTGAATGTTTCCTTATGTTCTTTTTTAAAAAATCAAGGAATTTTTTAATTGGGAGGTTTACATCTATATAATCAGGATTGTTCTCATAATAGGACCGATGAGTGTTATCTACTTCTCTGTCAGTATCTCATTTTGGACAGGTTATGATATTCCTTTTATACATACTTTTTAAAGGTGATAGATTAAAATTCTCTGTATAATAATCATTTATAAAAAAAGGTTTTTCTATCTTTGATAGTATAACAGAGATTGAAAGAAAATCAAGTGAAATCAGCCACTTCGCTCCAGGGAGCTGATAAGTTCATTCAGAAATTTGCGTTATTTTTGATTCTGATTATAATTAAGACGCAACCCTCTCAGCCTGCCTGCGATAGGCAGGTACTGCAGGAAGACATCGAAATTATACCGTAGGTATATTTAATCAGTCAATTTTATTCCTCATCTACAATTATGATAAAAGAAGATCTAAGCAAGAAAATAGACAAAGATATCCTAGCTATCAGTGAGCTGGAGACTTTTTCTAATGAAGAGAAGTTAGAACTTGTGAAGTGACTTCTTGCAAAAAACCAACCAACGAAAAAATTTCCTACACAAAAAATATCTCAGGAAGCTGAAGAGACCTCAGACAAACTTCCTGAATTTGAAGACCATACCTTGCATATAGAAAGTACCTGACCAGACCGACACGTGATAGAAATGAATCCTTACGAAGAAGAAAAAGCAAAAATACCCGTGAAAGCAAAAATAAATCAAACGGGCGATATAGAAGTCATAGAATATATGGATGGACCTGAGGCAGGAGAACAGCTATTCGTTACCTACAAATCGTTTGTAAAATATGCCTGTGCATATAAATGATGTTCACAAAAAGTTTTGGAACAAAGATATCTCCCTACAGAAGAGAAACTGAAGATGCTTGCGGGTAACCCAGAAGAAGAAAGCGAACAGTATCAAAAATTTCATGATGCATATATCAAAGGAAAGAAAATTCCTGGATATTACATCCCTCGCGGAACAAAATTGGGCAGAAGAGGCTCTCGCCTCATGATTTGGTTAGCAGGAGGGAAAAAAGATGCTACATTCAAAGAAAAAAATCGGGAATCAAAAGGAGATAGCAGGAGTTACGGGTTCAGCGGTTGGTTGTTGAAATAAAAAGATTAAATAATTTCTAAAATTTATACTTCCAAGACAAGTTATTCAGCGATTTGTCTTTTTCTTACTTTCCTCCCGGAAGCAATCAGCCCATTTTTTAATAGTCGATATATTTGACTTTTTTAAGGAAATATATATAATGTATGGTGTACGATTATTTATTTACTAACTTTACACTCATGGTACCACCAATCGAATGATCATTTAAAGTGGAAATCAAAGATTCTAATCAAGCGGAATCCATAGTTTCTAAGTTAGATGAAAAAGAAAAGAAGTTGCTTCTAGGCGCTTTACAGAAAGGCAAAGAACCACTAGAAAAGAAAGAAATTACTAAAGAACATCTTCTCAATAAGCCAAATATGACCGCTAAAGACAAAGAATGAATGCAAAAATCAATTGATTTGCTAGTAAATGAAAAAATGGATACTTCAGAAAATCTTAAAATGCTTGATGCTATTACCTATACCAAAGAATATATTAAGGTATGACCAACCAAACGAGCGAGAAAAGATATTACCGCAAAACCAAATGGCAAAAACATCTTTCAACACAACAATGTGACCTACTTCAAACGAAGCGAAGAGATGATTAAAAAACAAAATGATTTACTTGCAAAACAAGGGATGGAGATACCATTAGATAGTTATTACGAAGCTTCATTTAATGCTTTACCAGGTAAATATACAAAATGAAATCGATATGATTGATGAAATATATTAGCTCTTATTACGGATATGTCAATGTCAGGCTATTGCGGTAGTGACGGCACATTGGATAATAAGGGTACATATGGGTATCGTTGGTCGGCTTCTCCGAAAGACAATAATAACGCTCGAAACTTCGAATTCCATAAGGATAGAGGTAGACTCGATCGAAATGATAGCTACAACGCTTTGCCAGTTCGTCCTGTCCTCAAGTAACTCCTGTCTTTTTGATCCGACAATTTGACTATTTGCCCATTCATCAAAATCCCAATTTCAAAATATAACGAGAAAAAAATCGCCTTGCGATTTTTTTCTTTTTCAAATATCCTTCGTCTTGCATTTTTGAGGTAAATTCATATCACTTTCCCTGCATATTTTTCATTTTTTCTTACACGCAATGTGAAATAAATACAATCATCAGGAGTCAGAAGCCAAACGACAATCCTACCGGGAAGAGAAGCAGATGTATGCTTTTTCTAAAGATACAAAGAAGCCAGTCTATTCCATAGATACGCCTCCTCCTACCGTGTCCGGCAAGATCCATATCGGACATATTTTTTCCTATACGCAGGCGGAGATCATCGCGAGATTCAAAAGGATGTCTGGATTCAACGTCTTTTATCCTATGGGATATGATAATAATGGAATCCCTACGGAGCAGTTGGTCGAGAAGGAATTATGAATCAATATCAAGGATGTGGAGCGCAAAGACTTTATCGCAAAATGTTTAGAGATTGTAGAAAAATATAAAACTTTGTACGAAAATTTACGAAAATCGCTTGGGCTTTCTGTGGACCGGAGCAGGTTTTACACCACGATTTCTCCTGAAGTGCAGCAGATTGTCCAACAGACGTTTGTAAAGTTATACAAAGAAGGGCATATTGCGTGCAAAGAGTTTCCCGCATTGCGATGCACCAAAATGCAGACTACGCTCGCGCAGGCTGAGACGGAAGAGAAAGAATTTAATGAATTTTTCAATTATTTGAATTTTACCTTAGAAGATGGTAAGAAATTAGTTATCGCAACCACGAGGCCTGAATTACTTCCTGCTTGTGTAGCTGTCTTCGTGCATCCTGATGATGAGAGATTTGCTGCGTATGTGTGAAAAAATATTATTACACCAATTTGAGTTAAAGTACCGATTCTCGCTGATGATAAGGTAAAGATGGACAAGGGAACCTGAGTCGTGATGTGCTGTACTTACGGCGATGAGGTGGATGTCTATCGAGTCCAGAAGCATCATTTATGAGAAAAGATAATGATTGATAGATATGGCAAGATGAAAGAGAGCGGCATACCAGAGATCGACGGACTCAAAGTAGAAGAAGCCAGAGAAAAGATCATGCAATTATTCGAATCTAAATGAAACATCGTCGTCAAAAGAGATCCCATCATTCAATCGAAGAAAATCTCTGAAAGAGGAAAATGCGCGGTAGAGATATTGCCAGTCAAGCAGCGGTTTGTCAATCTTCTGGAAAAAAAAGAGATTCTTCTTCAACAGAATAATAAGATGAAACGATATCCTGAATTTATGAAAAAAAGATCTGATGATCGGATAGAAAATTTACAGCGAGATCGGAATATTTCCAGATCAAGAAAATATGGGATACCTATTCCCGTTCGATACGATAGAGAAACACAGGTAGTTATTTTGCCTGATGAGAAGCAGCTTTCCAAATGATTAGTGGATCCGTTGGTTGATCTCCCTACAGGATATTCGCTTGATCAAGTGCTTCCAGAAACGCTGATACTGGATACACGATTCACCTCAGGGCTCTCGCCGATGATCAATCAATTGTTTCTTACCAAAGATGGCTATCCTCAAAAAATACTTCCTATGGATCTCAGACCTCAGGCGCATGATATCATCCGTACGCGGCTGCTGTATACGACGCTCCATACCTACTTCAGGGATCAAAGCGCGCCGTTCAAAAATATCATGATGTCCGGATTTTGTCTTGCGGAAAAATGAGAAAAATTTTCCAAATCCAAATGAAATTCCAAATTCGATCCAGAACAATTAATTGCGACACGATGAGCGGATGCTGTGAGATATCGAGCTTCCGGAGGACAATTGGGGAAAGATATTCTCTTCGATGAAAATGAATTTAAGATCGGACAAAAATTGATTACCAAATTGCGGAATGCAGCGAATTTCGTCTTCATGAATTTAACTGATTTTGATTGTTCGATTGCATTGGAAGAAAAAGATTTATATGATATCGATCTCCGGATCCTTCATCAAGCAAACAACTGTTCACAAGCCATGACTAATTACCTCAATAATTACGAATATGGACTCGCAAAGATAGAATTTGAAAAGTTTTTCCGGCATGATTTCTGCGATAATTACTTAGAAATTGTTAAGGATAAAATCTATAAACCGGAAAAATACAAGGATGGTGCGAAACAGAAATTATCTGCGCAATTCGCTTTGTATCAGGTATTCCTCGCCATCATCAAAATGATCGCACCCTATCTGCCATTCATCACGGAAGAATTATATCAGACCTATTACAAAGAAAATATTTGATCTGACTCTATTCATGTTTTGAATTTTCCCAACAACGACG
>JBBABI010000042.1:0-9125 GCA_041679065.1 Candidatus Absconditabacterales bacterium | reverse complement strand
ATTAAAAGATTAAAAAATTAAAAGATTAAAAAGATTAAAAGATTAAAAGATTAAAAAATTGAAAGATTGAATTCGGGCCTGATAAAAGTATAAGGACATACGCTTTATCAATTCAAAATATGATGTCCAAACTCAGATTTAAGATACTCAAACAAGCAGGAAATGCAAGAGTTTGAGAACTTACGTTAAATGGAATTACGCTGACAACTCCTGTCTTTATGCCTGTAGGCACCAAGGCTACGATCAAGGGAATGGTCTTGGATATGCTCAAAGATCCCAAATATATCGGTGATTTGCCGATGATCAATCTGATTTTAGCGAATACGTTTCATTTGTACTTACGTCCTGGTGATGCACTGATCAAGAAAGCGTGAGGATTGCACAAGTTTGAGCATCGAGACTGATTGATCTTAACGGATAGTGGCGGGTTTCAGGTGTTTTCGCTGGGGTTAGCGAAAAATGGAAACGTGGAAAGGTGGAAAGATGGAAACGTGGAAAGGTGGAAAGATGGAAACATTAAGGATGCAAATGTGAAGGAAGAAGGAAGAGAAAAACATGACGTAAATATCAAGCTGACTGAAGAGGGGGTGAAGTTTCGTTCGCCGTATGATGGATCCAAACACATGTTTACTCCAGAAGGGGTCGTGGATATCCAGTGTAATTTGTGATCAGATATTATGATGGTGTTGGATGTCTGTTCGCCTGGTCAAGCTGATAAGAAGGATGTAGAAAAGCAGATGCAGATGACGCATCGCTGGGCCAAGAGAGCCTTTGATCATTTCAAACCAAACTATAAAAAAGCCCGCGGAGTCTTATTTCCTATCGTCCAGGGATGAACTCATTTAGATTTGAGGCAACAATCTATTGATGTCCTTTCTGAGTATGCTTGGGATGGGATCGCTGTCGGAGGCGTCAGTGTCGGGGAAAGCAAACATCTCGTGCGTGATGTTGTCGAGTTCGTCGGTCCGAAACTCCCTGCTGACAAGCCAAGATATTTGATGGGAGTTTGAACTCCAGAAGATATTCGTCATGCGATAGAGCGAGGATTTGATATGTTTGACTGTGTGCTGCCGACAAGATTGGGTAGGCATGGTGAGGCGTTTAGTGACCAAGGAAACATTAAGATCTCTCAGGCGAAATATACCCATGATTTTACTCCTTTGACTGAAAATTGCAGCTGTTATACCTGCAAAAATTTTACCAAAGCCTATCTGCATCATCTCCATAGAGAGAAAGAAATGCTGAGTGGGATCTTGTTGAGTCTCCATAATATCGTGTATCTCGAGCGTCTTTTAGAGGATCGGAAGAATCGTCAAAAATCGGACAAAATCGTAAAAAGTCGTAAAAAATCGGGGAAGATAAAGATGATAAAAAAATAATTTCTTTTCAATATACCGATGATTTTAGATGTATAAATACACGCGGAAGCGAGGTAATTGATGATTTCAAAAATCATCGGTATTGTTTCGACGTCATAAAAACCCTTCCAGAAAAGATTCAGGTTTTTATTGCGTCTCAACAAAAAAAGCGGCAGATATGCCGCATTTCGAAATATTCTTTATTACTATACATTTTTTTCAATGTAATCGATAACATTACCGACTGTTTGAATTTTTTCTGCTTCATTGCTTGGTATGGCAATGTTGAATTCTTTTTCAAATTGCATCATAAGTTCTACAGTGTCCAGTGAATCAGCACCTAAATCATTGGTAAAGCTTGCTTCTGGTTTCACCTCTTTTTCATCGACATTTAGTTTGTCGACGATGATTGCTTTTACTTTTTGTTCGATAGTTTCTTTGTCCATAAGAATATTTTTTAGATTGTTTATGATTTTTGTTAACTGAGGATGAATAATATATATCTTGATGGTGATGTCAAATCGCATATACCTTGACATTTATAAGTAGATGTTTATATTGTGTCTACAGAAAACATAAATAAAAACTAAAAAGAAAGGAAAAAAATGACTATTAAGAAATTAAAAAAACTGTTGGTAGCGTTCAATAATTTGGTTGGTCCTGATTACAATAAATCCATTGTGTACATGGTTGGACCAAAAGGAGCGTTTACCATCTTAATCGAATGTGTAAATGCTATCCCCAAAGACAATTCTTCGTTTAGTAGACTAGAAAAGTTTATTATGCTGATGAGTCTTTTTGAAGAAAATTCTTTGCATTTTTTAAAGAAAGCAGAGGCTTTTTATACACACAAACAATCTATTGAAATTGCTGCTTGTATGCAGCGTTTCATTGTTTTGCTACAATGCTGTGGGTTAGATAAGTATAAGCATAAGGAACATAAAACATTCATTAAGTATGATGGACGTGTGTTGCTTTTACTCTCTCGCTATCGGCATTTCCCTGAAACTATTTCTTTTTTTGAAAAACAGCAAAAATCAGCTACGGGGATAGATAGCTATTCTGTCAAAGATTTTGATCTGGAAGTTCAAGGATTTCTTCAAGGACAGATCAACATTTTACAGGATGATTATGCTCGTTTACAATCCCTTTTCCCTCAGAAGATCAAGGGAAAGAAAGGGAAAAAAGCCAAGAAAAAAAAGTAAATTTATTCCGTATAAAAAAAACCTCGTATTTTGAGGCTGTTCCAAAATTAGATTTATTGAAACGCTGTTCGAATTTGAGCAGTGTTTTTTTTAAGTGTCTCAGTTTAGAAAATAATCTGATCGTACTTCTCTCAGAATAGTTCTTTTATCTCTTTGATCTCTTGTTCAGAAAGTGGTGTCTCAATTATTTTCTTATTATTTTTTGCTGGAGTCTTTTTGATCGGACCTTGTCCAAGCATAGATAAATTATCATTTCCTGCAAAAAAATTTTCCACGATTCTATTATTTGTCGGTTTAGTGATTTCTGTCGCGTCGTTTGAAACGTTTCATGGTAATCTCTGCTTTCACTGTTCAAAAAAGTTCTCTGAATTCAGTCATGTTACTGTCATGGTATTAATTATTTTATAAAAAATATTGGTTTGGTTTAGTAAAATTTCTATATTACTTATATTAATTTCCTTTCTTATTGTATCTTTCAATTTTATCTTTCATTAATTCTTCCTGTATATTTCTCAGAATTGTTTTAGGATCTGAAGGATTAGGATCAAGTAATTTTGATTTTAATATATTCTCTACATCTGAAGTAGTATTTCAACTCACAAATTTATATGATCGCTCTTTTCAATTTTGAGTCGCAACCAGAATTATTTTGATATCATTCTCATAATTTTCAAAAAATGATTTCTTCATACTGAGTATTTTATTATCTATCTCTTCATCTTTTTGTGCATATAGTGTGGTTGTATGATCAGAGCCACATTCTATTATCCTGTGTGGATAAGTATTTAAATCATAACTATACGAGTTTGTTTCTGTCATTTCTAAAAAGATTATTAGGTAAAAATTGTTGTATATATACATATAGTTATATATAATAAAAAGTCAAGCTTTATTGAAACAATCTTTTATGAAAAAAATCTCCCTATCGCTAGAGAGATTCTTCTTGGATGTATTTATTAGATATTATTGTTTACAGCATTTGCAGCCGAAGTTTGCGATGAGTGTTCGAAGAGCTCCTACGGTGACCAATGAATAAACGATCTTTGCGATAAGATTCATGGTGGTGGTAGTAGTTTCTACGCCATTAGCCATTACGGTAGTACTTACATCTGGGAAAATTTTAGCGACTAGGTTCATGTCAAACCAAGCAAATAAACCTCGATTGAGACCTCCAATTACTAAAAGGATTAAAAATAACCGATAAAAAAATTTCATCTGTTTGTATTATAAAATAAAAAGGGGTATCAAGAGAAATATTATTAAATAAGTGGTATATTGCAAGTCCACTTTCTATGGGGAGAATTTATTGTATTTTTTCCCTATTTGTATAAAAAGAGAGCGAAATTTTATCTTCTTCTTTCTCTATCATGAAAAAAATTATCGCACTTAGGATTGTATTTATTATCGCTATCGCCGGTATGTTGTTTTCCGGGTATCTTTCCTATGGAGAGCTTTTTGCAAAGGCTTGTCCTGTAGGCGGATGTTCCAATCTTTTTGGTATACCAGTCTGTCTGTATGGATTTACGATGTATACGATATTGTTTATCATCAGCTTGATCGGTATATGTTCTAAGAAATAAAAAAATCAGCTTTTGTTGGCTGACTTCCTTGATCTGAGTAGAGTATATGGTAAGAATGATATTATCTGAATGGAATTCCTATTTTTCTTAGGCATCTTACTCATTGCATCATCCCATGCATATACGTTTTCCATAGCTTTTTTTGTTGTGTGCAAGAACTCTCTATATAATATTTGTTGATGATGGGATAGACATTTGGGAATTCCCTGATGTCTTTTTTCGTTACGACTTTTCTACGATTGTAGAGTACTTTCCGAGCTAGTTTTCTTCCATACACCATCCACAATACTCCTGCTTGTAGTATGTCTAATCGTAATCAATGAAGTCTCTGTCTCACTGTTTTGTCTCGATGGTTGATGATGTAGATGATCTGTTTCTCTGGGTGAGCTTTGATGATATCCAGAAACTCCTTATTGGAAATAAGCGATCCGTCTACATATTTTTTGCCTTTGATGGTTACGATCTTGCTATAAAATGGCGCTATGGCGCATGATGCTTGCATATCTTCTATTACATCTTTTTTGGCATGAAGATAGTCAAAAGATAGTGTCTCAAGATTCAATACTCTGATGTAAAAATCAATATCACTATGAGTAACCTGTTCAGCAGATATCTTTTTCTTGTGTGTGATGATATCTACCAGATAATCTATATCTACTACGCTTTCAATCTTTTTTTCTTTGTGGAGAAGATGTTCGTAGAGCTCATAAAAATAGGTTGAAATTTTATCTTTTTTGATGAAATGATTGTCGATGAAATCCTGATAATAAATCGTTGCTCATAGGAAAGTATCACCTCCAAGAAAAAATGCCGCATTAGCGGCGCCAGCAGAAGCTGCGTAAATACTATCGATTCTTTCTTCTAGTCCAAATGTCTGGAATGCAGAAAATACGCCAGCGCCAAAAACGCCTGACATACAGCCTCCTTCAGAAATAATGATGATGTCTTTTTTTGGGTTCATATGTAAGATGATATAAGTATGATCTGGATTAATTCAGGGCGTGAGGGGTTCGAACCCCCGATGGCAGTTCCGAAGACTGCTGTGTTGCCACTACACTAACGCCCCTTACTCGTTTCACTCGAATTGAGAATTGAGAATTTCGGATCTTTTTGAAGTATTTATTTTAGTTTTTTTTGCTTTCCTCGATGGCAGTGGAGTTTACCCCGCTGCATAGTGGGGAAGACTGTTGTGTTATCCCTCCGGAATAAATTCCTACGGGACTTCCTTCGGTCGCCACTACACTAATCCCTCTTGAAGGGAATGAATAATTAAGAATGAATAATGAACAATGTCGGAGTCTTTTTGAAGTATTTTTTTTAATTTTTTGTTAGGAATTTTATTGTTCAGCTTTTGATCTTTTTCAAGACTTCGGCTTTTCCTTCTGAGGGGATTTCAGTATTCGTCTGGATGAAATCGATCAGTTTACCCTTCATGTCTTCTGTAAATTCACGTTTAGTGATTCTGGTGAATTTTTCAACTGGTTCGTATCGGGAAGCGAAAATTTCAAGCAACTCGTAATCATTGCTGCTGATCTGGTAGATGATTCCGTTTTTGTTTGTAAGCTTGTCTACTTTGAGGAAGATTCATTCTTTCTGTAATGATTGAATCACGTGATCGAAATCGTTTTGTTGTGTCATATATTCTCAGAAAAGTGGTATTTGAATCTTTATTGATGCGAGCTCTCAATTTTTTGTGTCAAATTTTCCATAGAAGATCATCAAGCCGAATAGAAAGCTTAAATAACCATATGTGTCGGACCATCTTCTTTTCTCTATCTCCAGCCATCTATTTATTATCATTCATTTTTCTGTTTTTTGTATTTCATATTTGGTTTTTAATCTTTTAAGTATCTCGTTTTTTTCCTGTAATTCTTTTTCTCACATATGAGGAACGAAAGAATATGTTTCTCAGGTTTGTTCATCGAAACTGTGAAATATTGTTAATGCTGTCCCAAACAAATCGTCATTGAAAGTATGGGCTTTATGAATTATATTTTGACAATATACCACGCTCATCCCATCTCCTAGATTTTTGAGATTGATAATCTTCCGATCTTTTTTGTGTAATATGATGATTCATTTATCGTAATCGGAAAAATGATATCATCAGACATTGTAGGTATATTCTTTGGTCTGGGGAATGTTGGGATTGCGGATGGAGAGGATGTTGTTTTGGTCTACTTCAATTTTCATTGATCGAAATGCGAACTAAAGATATTATTTATTCTTTATGATCTTGTAGAGGATAACGATTTCCATCAGATTAACCATCAGCGCTGTTCATCAGTAACTCAGGAAGGGCAGGGTAAGACCCGTATTCGGTAATATCTTTATATTGACGCCGATATTGACGAACACTTGGACGATGATCAGAGAGATGATTCAGACTCAGATTACTTTCCTATACTCATCCTTTACCTTATGGAGATTGGATAAAAAATAATATCCGAGATAGAAGTAAAGTCATAAGATGACAAGATTGCCTATGAATCAGATCTCTTCTGATAATGCTGAGAATACGAAATCGCTTTGTGCCTCAGGGATATATCAGAATTTCTGCAATCCTTTTCCATAGCCTATTCCTCGAAATCCACCTCCGCCTATTGCAAGCAATGCTTGCTGGTTCTGTCGTCAGATCTGTCTAGCTTGAGGATCGACATCGGAACTTATGAAATAGGTAAACCTCTTCTGGATATAACTAAATCTATCACTTACCATACCAGCAAGACTTCAGATCATCAATCATCCAGCAAGTCATCCAAAGAGTATTCGTAGAATATACTTAAGTTTAGCTCACATATATCGGCACATGATCAGTCCTACTATTCCAAGGATCATAACGGTTCCTAAATCTGGGATAAGCAGAAAGACGAAGAAAAGCGTAACATTGAGTATAATGAATGATGTAAAGAATTTTTTGCTATTCATGGTCTTGTTTTTTCTCAGTAACCATGATCACAAGAACAATACATATCATAGTTTAAAGAATTCTGCTGGTTGGATGCTTGGCAGAAATGGTATATTGATCCATCATCTCGCTCCATTGAGGGTAATTCCTATGCCTGGGATGAATACTGCTAATTGCAGCGCCATCAGGATGACGGCCATAATGATGATGTTTTTTTCTTTTTGGAAAATTCTCAGAGGAATATAATATACGAGTCATGATGCTATCAAGGCCATTCAGATATTCCTGAGCTCCCTAAAAAAATAGAAATAATTAGAAGGATCTCCACTCATGAGATTTTGTGCTATCAGAGAAGCTGTCAGTGTAAACGATTCGTAGATGCTTACGCTGTAGATAGCAAGGATCCCGCCTATGGTCAGTAATATTCAGATTATGATGATGGGCATATCGTTTTTCTAATGCTAAATGTTTTGTCATTCCGGCGTTAAGAACTTGCGGCCGGAATCTAAATGTTGCTGATGTGGGTTCCGGCTGCAAACCGTGGCGCCGGAACGACGTAATTTAATTTATCTTTGTGGTGTCCCAAGGCCTCCGGCTAAGATCGCTTTTTATCAGGGTGAGATTTGATTTATTATCATTGATATATTTGCCTGCAAAAAGCCTTGCAATGAAATTATATTTCTTTTTGAGCGATTTATTCGCTTTGGCGATCTGCTTGAATAATGAATTATGATTGAGATAGAGATTGAAACATTCTGCGAAGTCTTCAAACGGATCGCTCATTCCATATCAGCTGCAAAAATCTTTTTTCGTGTCTACAGCCTTTCTGATGGTTTCATTTTGCCGTGAAAATGCATAATACGTAAGTGAGATATCATCATCTGCAAATACTGCATTGCCAAATTCTGTGAAATCTTTATTTTTTGTTTTCTGAGTTCATTCGAGCATTCATAGATCCAGGATATGGCCTATTTCGTGGCTTATGAGTTCCAAGAATTCTTGCTTATTCGCTACTGCTCCCAGGTATACATAGATGGAATCGTGAGTCGCATATCATCTTCTGTCTCCTATGGTTTTGTTGAGTTCTATGATATCTATTGTATTCCCTACTTTTTGTTGAGTATTCAGATTATCATCTATATGATTGGTTACTTTGAAGATGTTACCCAGGTATAGATACTTCTGTTTGTCTGTGTATGTTCCTTCAAAATCTATTTTGTTGCACAAGATTGGATTGGATGTGCAGATTTCTTGGAATCCTATCTGATCTTTTATGCTGCCACTCATTTCTGCAGCCTGATGAACTTCATTTTCTTGCATGGCCTGATCAATGTATATCTGCCCCGTTGTTTTGGATCATGATACTTCAGGGATTTCTAGCCAGAGATAATCCTTCTCCATGGGCGCAAATTTCTCTCCGACATGAAAGATATTCATTGCCAGTAATGCATAGAATGCGATGGTGGCAAGAATAAGTTTCAGTAGGTTTCGTTTGGTAAACCGGTGTTTCACGAGGTTTGCGTGTTAGCGAGGTAAAGAGTTTTCATTGTGTCTTTGCGAGTCCGTCTAGGCGGACGTGGCAATCTAATGATTTTACTATGTGGATTGCTTCGTCGCCAAAGAGCTTCTCGCAATGACAATGTGTGTTATTTGGGGTAATATCGTTGAATGTCCTGTAATATTGATTGTTCACTGCCTCCTTTGCTATTGAAAAGGATAATTTCATCGATCTGGATATCGTTGGCGTAGAGATAGAGCAGGAAGCTATTCCCGCCTATAATGACTTTTTTTCCTGGTCCGGTTGCCTTGAAAACGTTTTTTCCGACACCTCCGGTGATGTTTTCGACCAAGAACAATCTGTCTTTGTGTATATCTTTTTGGCAGAGATCTTCAAATATTTTTTTAGATTCTTCTTTTTTGGGGGAGAAGATAAAAATATTCTGAATGGATTGATCGGCGGTTTGGATGTGACTGGTTATTTGGTCTACTTTTCAGAGGTTTCGGGTAGGAATTTTGGTAAGAGGATTGGATGGGATCTGGAGATTATCTGGGGATATGGAGATTGAATTTTGGG
>JBBABI010000041.1:0-10478 GCA_041679065.1 Candidatus Absconditabacterales bacterium | reverse complement strand
AAGGGAAGAATAATCACTGCCACAATGAGTCATATCACACTTCCGCGAACTCCCGATTTTGTTCATCAAAACTTCTTGGTTCACCGGATAGGGATAATGTAATCTATCAAGAGAATCGCAGCGATAATCAATGCCCGCACGATGAGAAATATCCGACTAAAGGGATGTGTACTAGTGAAATGAAGCAGAAGCAATCCGATGAATCCTAGCGCTGGTCCTGGCAACATGGGCAATATCGAACCGATGATAGCAAGGAGAATGCAGATTCAGGAAAGAATGATCAACACGATATCCATTAAAGAATGATAAATATTAAATATTCTTCTCGTTATTCCCGTGAAGACAGGAATCCATATGAGTCATTTGGGTTCTCCCGTAGTACTATGCGACAATTTTTTGTCACGAAATATATGTATAGTTCCAAAGAAAAATTACAAGAAATTATTTTCTGCTCTATAAAAAAACCATCTGCCCGCAATATGGAGAGATGGTAATTGGAATAATGATTTCTTTTAAAAAAGTTAGTTTCCGTGAATTGGGCAATCTGGATTCGGCGCAGGATGAAGATTATGCACAGGACATGATTCGCTTACCCCATATGCTCCATTCTTTCCATCCCAGTCTTTGGGTGGCGGATTCTGGCAATCGCAAGTCGTGGGGCAGGTACAGATAAGAGTAAATTCTTTTCCTTGTTCGTACTTGATTATTACCTCACCAGGTTTTACGGTTTTGGTGATAGCCACAAATGCTCCTATTTTGCGTAGATGTTGGGGAAATGGTGCTATATCTTTTTGACTCCTCTCGCCATCTGCATGAAGTAAGTGGACGATATCGCCCTCTATGTCTTCTATTTTCGTATTATGTATTCCTTCTTTCATATGTTTATTTTATTTTAGTTATCATTTCTATTTTTTATCTTGTACGCTTTCATACAAAAAAGTCAATCTCATTATTATCTGTAATATTCATCATTCTCTCGTTCATATGGATTTAACCAGATGTATTCTTGTATTCTTTCCATATCTTTTGGATCACGAATGACATGATCATAGAAAGATTTTTGCCATTGAAAATCGGTTAATCACGATTCATGTAATTGTTTAGTTGCTGCTCGTTTAAATCATTTAATTATTTTTGACATCATGCCGTAGGGGCGATTATCAATCGCCTTTTGTCATTGATCCATAAATAGTATCCCATGAATATGATTTGGCATGATGACATAATCTGCTAAGACTACATCGCCATAAATTGAAGAGATATTTAGCAAGCACTGCTCGACAATTTTTCCATAGGTAGTAAGGCGGATGGTATCCGCCCCTACGTCCTTATCCCCAAAATACCAAAATCTATTTTTTGTACATATGGTTACAAAAAATCATCAATCATTATATAGCCACTTTTCTAGCCTATTCTTTTTGCGTGATGGAGTCATCACATATAATTATAAACTTGGCACAGGAAATTTCAAAGCCAATTCTTTTACTTTATTTTTCAATTCAGCCAATACTTCTTCGTTATCCTTATTTTTCAACGCTTGATCGATGAATTCGACAATTTTTTTTGTCTCTGCTTCTTTGATGCCTCTGGTCGTCATCGCCGGCAGTCAAATTCTCAATCCTGAGGGACGAAATGGCGGATTAGGGTCGTCTGGGATTGTCGATTTGGACGTAGAGATTCAAATTTTATCCAGCGTTTTTTCTGCAACAGAACCATCTACTCCTGTTCATGTAAAATCAATGATCACCATATGATTATCCGTTCATCCAGTAACGAGTGTATAGTTCAGAGTAACGAGTTCAGAGGCTAGCACTTGGACATTCTTCAATGTCTGCTGAGCATAGACTTTAAATTCCGGTGTATCAGCTTCTTTGAGTGCGACTGCAATAGCTGCTATGGTATTCATATGCGGTCATCATTGCATGCCAGGAAATACCGCCCTATCGATTCTGGTCGGAATGTTTTCTATCGTATCTTCAGGCTTTTTGAGCGGATTAGAAACTATTCCTTTGCTTAAAATTAAAGCTCATCTGGGCCCGCGAAGTGATTTATGCGTCGTCGTCATCATGACATGGAATCAATAGTCTAATGGATTTTTCAAAATGCCGGCTGCGATAAATCCTCCGATATGCGACACATCAGCGAACGCGACTGCTCAGACTTCATTTGCTATTTCAACGAATTTAGCGTAATCTAGTTCTCTGGGATACGCGCTAAATCCTGCCAAAATAATCTTAGGCTTATACTTGCGAGCCAATGCGCGAACCTGGTCAAAGTCTATCTTTCCTTCGGGTGTAGTTTTGTATCTGATGAAGTTGAAGATTTTGGAAAAAAACGTCACCGGTGCTCCGTGCGTGAGATGTCCGCCATGCGAAAGATCCATTCAGAGGATGGTATCTCCAGGATTCATTAATGCTGAATAGACACAGAGGTTAGCTGCTGCGCCTGAGAGTGCCTGCACATTCGCGTGATCAGCATGGAAAAGTTTCTTCGCTCTCTCAATAGCAAGCTGTTCTATACTATCAGTATTTTCTTGTCATCAGTAATATCTTTTGCCGGGGAATCATTCGGAATATTTGTTGGAGAAGACGGAAGATTGCACTTCCAACACTGCAGGCGATTGATAGTTCTCACTGGCAATCAGCTCCATGCCTTCTGACTGGCGTTTCTTTTCGGCTTCAATTGCCTGGTATATTTCTTTATCGACGTTTTGGATTGTATTCATGGACAATAATTAAAAGATTAAAAGACTAAAAGACTAAAAGATTAAAAGACTAAAAGATTAAAAGACTAAAAGATTAAAAGATTTTTCTTAATTTTTCAATATTTTAATCTTTTAATTTTTCAATCATCTGATTATATATCCATTTGATTTTTTCTATCAAGCGTAGATTCTGGAATATGCTTCTTGACTTTTCACAGTAAATAATTATAGATCAAGTCTATAATAAAAAAAACATAAACCATATGCAAAAAGGAAAAACAAAAAATGATTTGCAAGCAGGATGCTTAGCACTCATGCAAATGGGTAAAGAAATTTTTGTAATTTTCATTACCAAACGTGTAGGCGATAAAGTTTCTTTTATGAAGCTCTTTAAAGCATCGTTACATCAGAAACCAGACTTATGGGCACTCATAAGAAATAGCCATGATTTCTTAAAAGATTGGTGGACTCTTGGTGCTTTACATCAAGCTTCATTCACTACTCATGTATTGGATATACAGACAACAGATGAATACTGTTTACTCCAAAAAGAAGAAAAAGAGCAGTTGAAAAAAAAAGCGTTCCAAATACTTGGTCCACTGGAACAAAAAAAAACTGCTGCCATCAAAGAATACACTACTTATGATCTGAATGTTCCACAATCCAGGAGAACCTTAAGGAAGATACAGAAACTTACCTTACTGGCAGGCAAAAAATCTGCAGCCATCAAAGAATGCTCTACATTTGAAACACATATGCGGGCAGCCGGACTTATTCCGGAAAAAGAAAAAGAATAAAAAAATCAGGACAATATGAAAAAAGAAAAATCGAAAAAAAAACTTCCGCGAAAGTATTACAAAGAATTAATGACCCATATCTCGGGAATGAAATCTGATATGAAAGCTGAAAGATACAATCAGGTCATGCTCAAGTTCTCGCCTTTGCTTCAAAAGCTCGAAAATATGCGGACGCATATTCCGGAAGAGAATTACGGAGCATTAAGGACGTATATCGTGAAAATGGAATCCAACATGAGAATGGGAATCTACAATCTGGTTGGGGATGCATTCTCATCTCTGCTTCAGATGCTCGAAGATATGCGGAAGTAATGAAACGCTAAGCTGAAAATATTTACTATTATAACCCTCGGTAATTCTGGAGGGTTTTTTTTATTTCTGGATATTCTTATCTGCAAGCGGAATAAGTTCATCCAAAATCTCTCTGCTATTGTATAATTTAGGGACTTTGAATTGTCCGCCTATCCTATTGTGCGATTTCAACCAGCTATAGAACGTGCCTTGAGGAGCTTGATGGACGATAAGCTGTTTGAGTGTCTTATTGTAATTCCTTTCGTCATAGTAATTGGAAAACGCTCTTTGCAATTCCTGATCCAGAACACGAGTAAAATGCTGAAGATTTTCAGGCTCCTTACTGAATTCTATTACCCATTCATAAGCGCCGAGTTCGGTTTCCGTACAGACGACAGGACCGACAGTGTATTCCGTAGCGATGGTATTGGTTTTTTTGCATGCTTCCATGATCGCCTTATCAGTATGCTCTACAGTTGTCCCCTCACCTACCAGATCGATATAATATTTTGTCCTTCAGGATACTTTGATTTTCCATGGATTGAGGGAAGTGAATTTGATGGTATCTCCTAGGATGTATCTTCGTAATCCTGCATTGGTGGTGATCACCATAACATAATCTTTATCTAGTTCCACTTCGTTTAACGTGAGAATATTGGGATCATTTTTCCCATATTCCTCGACTGGAATGAATTCATAGAAAACACCATTGTCGGTCAGTAGATACATATTAGGATCGTCATTATCGCATTGAACAGAAAAAAATCATTCTGATGCGGAATAGGTCTGATAATACTTAACCTTATCGGAAGGAAAAATTTTCTTGTATTGAGACATATAGAGATCTATCGGCATACCGCCTCGCATGAATACTTCAAAATTCGGCCGGACTTCTAAGATATTATTTTTCCCGGTATGTTTGAGGACTCTATAGAAAAAGTCCAGACACCAGGAAGGCTGACCCGCAATACTGGTCACATTGGCATTGACTGTCTGCATGACGGTCTTGGTGATCTTCTCTTCCCAGTCTTCCATATAGGTAATCTTATTGGTAGGTCTCCTGATGAGTTCCGTGAGTTTGGGCTGATTTTTCTGGAAAATAGCTGTCAGATACCCGACATTCTTTTTCTGGGTATAGGGATTTTTTTCCATGATCCCGCCAATCACCACAAATTTTCCCTGAGTGACTTTGCTCTTGGGATTGCTTTTGTAATACCGATTGAGGATATCAAGACTAGCCTTGATATGAGTATTTTTGAGTGTTTCTTTGGTGATGGGGATGTATTTTTTGCTGCTTCAGGTTGTCCCTGATGAAGTAGCGAACCGCGGAATTTTGCCAGGATAGGTGATGTCTTTCTCCCCTCTAAGCATATAATGTATCCGATGTTCAAAATCTTTGTAATGCGAGATAGGCACATTACGCTGGAAATCTTGGATGCTTTTGATATCGCTGAATCCGTACTGTTTGCCGAATACGGTATTCTCTGCCTGTTTGATCAGATGAAACAACACCTTCTGTTGATGTTTGTAGGACTGTTTCGTCGGCTTCCTGATCATCAGAAATCCCTTGATGAACATATGACAGATAGAGTCTATGATCATAGATTCTAAAACCAATATAAAGTACCGCAGGTTTATACCACACGGCATTAAAATGAACTGCAACCGACACTGCACCCCGCAAGCAGTCTTCTTCTAGAGAGCATTCATTTTCGCCAGATGTTGGCATAAGCTTGTGGGTCTATCCTGGAAAATCTCCGGGATATGTAGCTTTTTGCTTTGCGGGGTAAAATCACGCGAAGTATTTATATACTAAAATGCCTTAATTTTTCAAGGAAGGATTTAAATAGAATTTTAGAATTTAAAAATTTGGGAATTTTAAAATCGATATACGAATAACAAATAATATTGAAAACAAGGAAAGGATTCTTATATTATCTGCGTTTATATAATAACTCATTCACTCATGGCCACAACGACTCTTACAAAGAACATATCTTTGAAACGCAAAGTTGATATTATTTTGGATTATATTTTCCAGCACAAAGAAAACATGTTTTGGAATGCTTTATCTGATGATGAGCAAAAGGAACTTCAAAAAAGACAAAAAGGGAAGTTTGATTCTTTTGATAAAGTAAGAAAGGAACTCTTATGAAAATAATTTTAAATGGAAAAGCAAAAAAAGAATTGAAATGTCTTCCAAAGCATGACATTGAGAAACTATTGGATAAGATTTTTCTTTTGTGATGAAATAACTCATGACTGGATATCAAAAAAATACAACCAGGGCATCTTGGATTTTATAGGTTGAGAGTAGGGAACTATAGGGTAATTTTCAAATACTGAAAAAATGTAGTAGAAATTTTCAAAATTGACACAAGACAAAGCATTTATGATACCATATAATTTCTTCATAGTACATTACTATACTATAACAAAAAGGGATTTGTATGCATTATTGAACAAACGACATCCTGATATATGTTCTGGTAAGATTACCCATCTTATCATATCTGCTATAGGCAATCTTCATTTCCGGAGCTAATTTTTGTATTTCGGGATTGTTTTGTAGTATCGTCAAAAGATCATCATTATCCATCATTTTGGCAGTGATTTTGATAATTCACGTCTCGTCCATCTCTTCCTGAGAAGAAAGCAATTTTATTCTCTTATCCTTTTTTAGTTCCTGCACTACTGCATGTTCTTTGACTAATAATTTGTCTAGAATTTCTAATCTCTTATCTCTATTTTTCTCTGCTTCCAATCGCACCATAGGTCATTTGGGTGTTTTGAAGGTAGAAATAAGTTCCCAGTCTCCTTGTCCATATTCTTTTTTGATTTGTTGTATTTTTCTAGCATCTTGCAATAATTCATCCATAAACGTGTTTATCATAGCAACATTTTCCCTACTGATATCTTTTTTTGTTCGTACCATATTAACCAATTCATCCGTCTTCTTCACCCTCTTATCAATATCTTTATTCATCAATTCTTGAACGGCAATCGAACGGCCTTTTGGCGTTTCAAATTGCTTGTATGCGAACGGTTTTCTTTTTTCCAGATAGTTGATATTGCCTTCATGCAAATATGCCTCATATTCCATGGGAGAATTGTTTATAGAATATCTTCGTGCTGTTCTCGTACCGTATCTTTTTCTCTCGTTTTTCAGGTTTTTCATTATTTTCCCTTGTTCTTTGATTCCGAACTTAATGAATCATAACCATGCTTTTAAAAAATCTACGGGAGTATTTTCTTTATATTGTTTGACATGAATAGCTTCGTGAGTGATTGTAGACTCTACATCTTTACTGTCTTTTTCTATGCCTATCAAAGGACCGATTCCCAATCCGACCATTTTGATGCCCGTAATTTTGCTTCGGATATCCAAGAGCAATCACATCTTTTTGACATGGATGCCGTAAGATTGTAATTTCTCTAAAAGTTTTTTTGTATCTCAGCTATAGACTTCTGTATATCCTGCATATGCATCACTGCGCAGATTACCCAGAAGCTCTTTCCTTTTGGTTTCCAGTGCCTCATGGTATCGAAAATCATGAGCGATATCCTCTGCAGTTATTTTCTCTTTTTCCGACATGTTGTTTGGTAACGATATAAAACTATTTATCTATTTGGAACAACAATCACACAACTACGTGGCATATACAGTCAGCTTTCTACTAATGGCAAATATAATACACTAGAGTGCAAATATTTGGGATCCAACGATATACGTTCCCGAAATTCTTGGAGATCAATCTCTTCTTTATAGCCAAAAGGATTTGCTATCGTCGCTATTTTTCTTTTTTCATCTATTCACAGAAGAACGACATAATGAGGATGATGGATATCTTTCAACAACATATCTTTCTTCCCCTTCTTCATTTTATAGGGATTATCTATGGCATTTCCCATGTATGAAAAGATCAGATAAGATCACTGTGTCAGAAAATCTTTTATCTCTGGATAGGAAATAAGCTGTTTCTCTAGGGCTGTATAAGGCAATTTATGTTCGGATAATGTTTCCTGTAGTGCAGTTTGTAATTCTCCTGGTGTAATACCGATATATTCCTTGAATAATTCTACTCTAGGAAGAATCATTTCTTTGATGATATCGTTTTCGTTGATGGATTTTTTAATTCATGATTTCTTCAAGATGGCATTTATTACCATCTTACCTGTACATAACCCACAAGAGTCTTCGTTGTTCTGTTTATATATCATAAAATCCTTCATCTCTGGAAGAGAGATGATTTTATGCCCGGAAAGTGGTAAGCGAGATGTCTTTCTCATAAAGGAGAAGAGAAATGTAAAATGCATTAATTATAATCAGAATTTTTTATTTTGCAAATTTTATTGACTTTTAATTCTAAATATGTATATACTTAGTATACTAAAACAAAAAAATATGAACATAGAAGAAAAAATATTCAAATACAAAAAAAATCCTTATGCCTTATGGGCTATGAGGATTGTAAGTATAATAGTCTTCATATTGGTGGCTGTGCCTACCGTTATGATCTATGGTACTAGACCATCAAAATTACCGCATCACTTAGAAGTGATAACGAGTGTATGGCAAAAAACAAATAAAAACAATCAATTAAAAACGAACGAAAAAATGAAAACAAACAAGAACAACGGATTAAAGAGATTTTTACTATGGGAATTAGCTCTTTCGTCACTTTTGGCCATCAGTGTCATCTGCTTTCCTTCAAAATCTTCACTGAAGGAGATACTAAATTCCAATAATGTAGGATTATTGGTATATAAAGTACTGCAACTGTATTGTATTGTAGGAATGATCGCATTGGTTACAAGTAATGCAACTGTACGACAGAAGACAAAAAGCATCAAAAAAGTTCTCTTCGTCGCCATCATGAAATTTATCCATCGGCCGATTATCGTGTGGATCATAAGAATGATATCTCTTCCAATATTTATGATTTGTGCGATTGGCATCTTCGGATGTCCAAAACCATGTGATTCAACCTTCATCGATGGGCCTGTACGAATCGTTTGGGGGAATAAGCGATACAAAAGATGGCATAATTACTGTTTGAATATGCATTATAGTATCGTATATGCATTTCATTAATAACAAGTGTCTGAATCCAGACAGAAAAAGAATTGCCTTATGCGGGTGATTCTTTTCCTTTTTTTGAAAACATTTTTCATTGCTTTTTTCCCCGATTTTCTTACAATATCTTTGTTATGTTTATTTCATTATTAGATTTCCGATGAAAACAAATTTCCATATTATCCTTCGACAGGAAGGAAAGACGTTTATAGGAAGAATCATGGAAAACAATGTCAGTAGTTTTGGAAAAACAGAAAAAGAATGTTTAGAAAATACCAAAGAAGCACTTGATCTGTTTTTGGAAAATGAAAAAATAGTTCAAGAAACAGCTATCAAATTCCCTCGTTTACTAGAGATTTCCTATCAGCATGCCTAAAATATATTCAGCTAGAAAAATATTGAATTTTTTTGAAAAAGAATGATTTCATAAAGTTTCTCAAAAGTGATCTCATATCAAACTCAAAAATGCGTCATGAACAATTATTATTGTCCCCATACACTCCAAAGATGTTCCTTATGGAACATTTAGAGCCATAGTTGATCAATCAGGACTAGATAGTGAATATGTCATTGCTACCATGGGGAAATAATCTTTTCTCTTTTTTTTTGATTATAAATATCTATATACTTACTGTTGTTTATTATTAATCAGCATTTTGTAATCTCTGCCTGCTGGCAGGCAGGCGTAATCTTTTAATTCGTAAATTTTTCTTTCAAAAATGAAATATAGTTCATCACTCTTGCAGAAATTTATTTCTATTAATGATGCTCCTCAGCATATCGCTCAAGAGCTTATTTTGAAGACTGCGGAAATAGAGCATATCCAGGAAAGAAAGATTCCTGAATTGGTCGTCATCGGGAAAGTTACGAGCTGCGAAAAACATCCGGACGCTGATAAACTTTCTGTCTGTCAGGTAGATTGCGGCAAAAGCTGAAGCCATCAAATTCTCTGCGGCGGAGTGAATGTTGCGAAGTGATTATATGTCCCTGTCGCGCTTCCCGGAGCATATCTCCCTAAGATAGACATCACGATTGAACCAAGAAAAATGAGAGGCATGGATTCTCATGGCATGATCTGCAGCAAGGAAGAGCTGTGAATTAACGAAGATTTGGATAAGCATGAAATATGGGCACTTTCCACAGCAGTAACGAGTAAGGAGTGACGCGTAACGCATAAAAATGATCTCGTCACTAGTAACTCAACACACGTCACTGGCTATGATTTCGACGATATTACCGATGATGATCTAGGTAAACCATTGAAAGCGAAATATCCGCGATTGGAAGGATATGTCCTGGATGTAGATAATAAGTCACTAACCAATAGGCCTGACCTTACCTGACATTTTGGCATTGCTACGGAATTGAATGCAATATATGGATGCAAGATTCAAGATCCAACCTGCCTGCCGGTAGGCATGGGATGCAAGAAAACAGAATCCGGGAAGGAAAAATCATGAATCATGCATCATGAATCATGTATCTGATTTAACAATATCAAGAAACTCCATAAACAATATCGCGATTCAAATATTTTGGAAATTCTTAAAGAAAGCAAAAAAGGCAAGAAACAAGTCATCAGCGAAACAGAAGGACTCAATAGCTATAT
>JBBABI010000040.1:0-10625 GCA_041679065.1 Candidatus Absconditabacterales bacterium | reverse complement strand
AGAACTGCGGGGCTGCATTCTGCACTCGAAAATTTTAGATGACTCCGAAGGAGAATGGAATTATTATGATCAAATAAAAACTGAGCTAAAATTTTCAGCGATTACGGCCACATGGCATCGTCTATCGCGCTCGGCTACCAAGCATTGAAAGAGAGATTTCCTAAGCAGAAGATTAAAGTTATCTTCCAACCGCATCAGATCAATAGAGTGATCTTAGGACGGAATAATTTCATCAAGAGCATGAAAGGATACGACGAAGTGACGATTTATGACATCTACGCAGCGAGAGAAAATCTCCAAGAACTTATCAAGAAAAAAAAAGAATTAAAACATATCAAGACACTGAAAGAATTAGGCGATACCTTCGCCGAAGCCTGCTGAGGCATTTACATTGATGATCCGAAAAAAATCATCCAAAAAATAAACGAAGCAAAAAAATGAGAAACCGTTGTCATCTATTCAGCGGGAGACATAGACTTCCTCGTCAGGAAGAATTTTAAAATTTAAAAATTTTTAAATTTAAGAATGAATCTTAAATTCTTAAACCTGCCTGCCAGGATGACAATTAAAAATTAGAAATTGAAAATTTAAAATTCTATTTCCCTTTCTGATACAATCCTATAATCTCCGCTTGAGCGAGAATATTTCATTCCATCATTTTCAATAACGCTTCCGTAGAAAATCATGTAGATAGGGGAAGATTTTTGTTAAGTGCATATACCTTGAATGTATATCTATGGACACCGCGGGGAGGACAAGGCGCTCATCGACCGAGTTCTCATCGAGAATTCTGACCAATGATAGCTCCAGAAAATTGAACAGAAGTGATATTCATCGATTGAGCGGAAATAGGGATATTAGCTACTAACAAATGGTACCACACACTCCCAAAAGAATCTGGATCATCTGCAATAAGCACTAATGATTGTGCATCCAAGGGAATCTCCTGGACAGATAATTCAGGAAAACTTCCTATCCCCTCACACGTATACGCTTTGGGAAGAAATTCGTTGTTGTTTCGTTCAGCAAGTATACGCATGGGTGAATTGGTTATATGATAAAAAGAATCTCAACGAGAAGCAGTTTCGGTATTCGTAATTTGTCATTCGTCATCCGTAATTTCTCATTCGTAATTCGTAATTTTACATCAGGTCACTGGCATAGGAGCCGATGGCTTTCAATGTGTAATCCATTCGCCTTGATTGCAAATCCACGTATCTTCAGGACCACTGAAAAATCTGATAGCAAGCATGGCAATCGCCAACGACGAAAGAACTAGTAAGATTATCATAATCGTTCTTTTCATAATGAAAAGTCGAAACCAAGTAAAGAATAATATTTAAAGTCATAAATTCTGCATTCTGAACTCTAAACTCTGCACTCAAAGAAATATAGTCACTTATAGACAGAAAACAAATCCAAAATATGACTTTTTTTTAAGAGGATTTTATATAGAATCTAATATAGATTGCTCCGCCGCCGTGGCGGATCGCAATGACAATAAAAAAACACCGACATTACTTTAGTCCTGCAAAGGACTCATTATTCATTATTCATTCCCATGCTACTCATAGGCGATATCCATATCAATGCACGTTATCAAGACGCCATCACCACAGCACTTGAGAAATACATAGACCAGCATCCTGGAGAGAAAAATATCATTTTCTGCGGAGATTTTGTCTATCATTTTTCCTACGACAGGAATGCATTGCTTAGCTTGTATCATTTACTCCTTAAGCTCGTGCAGGAAGGCAAATATGTCTATGTCCTCGCTGGAAATCATGACCGGCTGGGCAATTCTTTCGTCTTCGAAGAAGGGAAAAAAGCCTTTGATATCATCAATCAGATTATGCATAATCAAGGAAAAATATTCTTCATCACCCAGCCGGCTTATCATAGTATAGAATGACAAGAAATTCTCTTTCTACCTTATATAATCGACTCCTCCCTGTTAAGGGGGGATGGCTGAGCAACGCCGAAGCCAAGGGGGTTTGCGAAGCTCGCACCCAATATCCAATGAACCCTTGATCTTCTAAAATCCTCCAAAAACAAAAATGAACTCCTCTCTGCACACCTCAATGAATATCTCCGATCGGAAATCCAAGGGAAAAAAGATCTCCTCATCATCCATCACTATTACATCAACAACGTAAAATTTCCGGGGCAGAAGTCTAAATTCAATTACAAGGATGTAGCATTGCACGAAGATATTTTGAAAGAAAAGAACGTCAAACTTATCTCCTGACATCTGCATCAGAGTTTCGCACACACCAACTACGTCTGTCTAGGCAGTGTACGGTCTACCACTCCCCTGGAAGTCAACCAGAATAAATTCTTGCGGAAATACGATATAACCAAACAACAGCTTCAAGCCAGTGAAATAGCAGTCAATCCGTATATTTTCATGGAACGGAAAGGCCAAGCGATTGACGAAGTTGCTCTTAATGACGAGATAAAAAACATCAGTGAAGAAAATAGCAAGAATCTAAAATTCGAAGAACGGAACATTGAATTCATCGACACCAAAACCGACCTCAAAACCATTTCCCTCTCCATCAAGACAGACAACATCGATTACCAAAAGATCAATGACTACATCACTGAAAATCTGCGCATAAAAATAAAAGATGTTAAACTTAAGAAAGAATCCATTGAGCTTAATGAGCTGTTGAAGAATTTCGAAATTTCCGCCAAAAATCTTTCCACTGGTTTCGCAGATCGGAAAGATATCCTGAAGTCATATTTACACAAAAAGCATGAAGCCGATTATGATAAATATGAAACCATATTGAAGCAATTGAAGCTTTTATAAAAAAATTGGGCATAATCTCTCAATATTTCCACCTTTCAACGTTTCCACTTTTTTAGTATTCTTCCTCTTGCTCAGCATCTTTCTTTTCAAGATACTCCTTCACCACTTCACCAAGTGCTTCAGCCAAAATGGATATTTTTTCATCATTCATATCCAGCTCTTTTTGTGGATTTGAAGTAGCAAACTGTTCTTTGTATTTCAATATCCTCGCCATTTGTTTTTGAGGAGAACTTACATTTTCAAAAGGGAACTCTATATCACGATCAAGCTTAATCATCAGATCTCATTTGGAAAAAATCTTATCCCAAATAGTATGATAGAGATAGGACACTGTTTCTATCCTATTCCATTCAAAAAAATCCGCTTTATGTTTGAGCAGGCCATCCCGTAGAAAAAGCGTCATTCATTCTTTGGAAAGCAATAAGGCATCCAGATACAGATTAAAGAAGTCTACCATATATTTGATAAAAAATCCCACTCCCAAAATCGCAAAAACCCGCGGAAGCAATGGCCAGACAACATATTGCGCAAGAAAATAATAGACTACATAAAACACTAGGAGAAAAAGAAGTGTCTTGATGACCATCCCGACAAAAACACTCGGATTATGTCCGATGACATGAAAAATATCATCTACAGTAACATACTTTTGGATAATCTGCTTTTTGAGCATTACTTGCTTGCACGAAAAAACTAAATCATTCTTCACGAATAGACTGCTTTTCACACTGTTATTCGTTAGTGGGTAGTCGGTAGGCAGATTAACGACTATTCGATTAACGATTCCTATTTTTTCTTCTTCATCACTGCCATTTTCTTCTCTTTTTCAAGGAACTTCTCCATTCTACCCTTAACCACTTTCTTGACGACTCTATCTTTATTGAATACTGGATGACATTGATTGCACGTCTCCACTTTGAGCGGTCCAGGAACAGTCGTGTTGATCTTGAATTTAGCACCACAGATACAAGTCACATCCACATCCTGATAATAATTACCATGAATTCATTTTTGCATTTGGATTAGATTAAAAGATTAAAATATTATGAAGATTAAAAGATTCTTTTACGCAGACTAAATTTTTTAATTTTTTAGTCTTTTAATTTTTTAATGCGATACTAGCGAGTAAACAATTTATGCAATGGATCATATTCAAAGAGTTCATTGTCCTTAAACCAATGTTTGATCTCTTCTTTCGCTTCTTCCACATTACCAGAAGCATGGACGAGATTTGGCACACCGATATTTTGTTTATCTCCATAAGCAAAAGACATATGAGCATAATCTCATCTAATAGTGCCTGGAGCAGCAGCCTTTGGCTCGGTAGTACCTACCATTTTACGGACATAGTCTACCACCTCCACACCTTCTAACACAATAGCAACCATAGGTCCCTTACTCATCATCTCAAGCGTTACATCAAACGCCTTTTGTCAGCGCCTGGAAATCATCTTTCCGAGTGTTTCATAATGATGATAAAGAAAATCTTTATCTGGACGAACCATTTTTATGGCTGCGATATGGAGTCCAGCTCTCTCAAAGCGAGAAATAATCTCTCCGACAATACTGCGTCCTACGCTATCCGGTTTCAAAACCACGAGTGTTCTCTGAAGCATAACTGTTTCCAATACAAAAAAATAAAATTAACAACGAAAGAGTATTAGTTTTTTGGCCTTCATTTTCAAGGCAAAAGACATTGTATATGGATATATTAGTATATTGTATATTTGGGCTGAAAATCTCATTACCCAATAACAAATAACCGATAACCAATTACAGAAATTCATATTGAAAAGATGTATTCATTAACTATATTTCCTTAGAAGCCATTTCTCGATGGCGAAGCTCCCCTAAAGATGGGATAAGATTTTAATTTCTTAATAAGAAAAATGTCAAACAAAAAACTTTTATGAATAATGATCGCAAGTACGTTAGGGATAATTATTTTTAGCAATATTTCTCATGCAGATACCGCTACAGGGGATATCTCAAGTTGAACAACAACTACAGGAACCACATCCACATGAATCGTGAGTACTGGCATAGCAACGAGTTGAACTGCTAATACAGGAATACTGGTCACATGGATACAATCCTCTCATTCATGACTATGTCAGATCATCAACAACACTATCTTGAAAAAGATAACCATGATTTGTGGATCCGGATGAGGCACAACATGAATAATAAATAGCTGAACAGCGACTACATGAACGGTAATGACAGGTACCACAACAAGCTGATCAACAGTTACAGGAACAGAATTCAGTCAAGCATTAAGCTGGATGTACACCAACGGATTAACAAAATACGACAATGAGACAGATTACAGATCAAACGATTATATGACTAGAGAAGAAGCAGCAAAAATTATAGGTCAAGCATATATTGTTCTATGATATGCACAGACAGAAAAGAACACTGATTGTACATTCACCGATATGAATGAAGTAGATCCAAGTTTATCAGGATTTGTCATTAACTCCTGCAAACGAGGCCTCTTCAAAGGAAGCAATGGTAAATTTATGCCGACCAAAACCATCACCAGACCAGAAGCAATAGCGGTTCTGATAAGAATGTTTGAAGGCAAACTCTCCAATGAAAGCAGGATTCCACGATGGGGAGATTATTATCTCAAGGCTCGAGCATTAGGATTAACGACTATAAATAACCAAAGCGCTTTTGATAAGGAAATTTCCAGACAAGAAATCGCTATCTATATCTATAGATTGAAAAATATGGTAACCAATGATACATTGAAAATTATGGGACTCAATAAAATAAGTCAGATTGAAGGTACGGGGACACAGCAAATATTAACAGGTATCCTAGCATATTTTTCAAGTCTAGCAAACTCCATGAGCGTTAGTGATGATCCAGAATTGGAAGAGGCGATTCGCTGGATGAATGACAACGGATTGACAAACTACAAGACTATTGCAGAGTACAAACCATTCGAGGTTCTCAATAGAGAACAAACTGCAAAAATATTATATAATTTCTGAGAGGTATTTAAATTCATGCAAACTACTCATAGTGCTGCTACCACGGAATGTACGTTCCAGGATATTAATGATGCTGATAGCTCATTAGTGACATTTATAATAAGCTCCTGCCAAGAGAATATCTTGAAATGATTTAATGGATATTTTAATCCCAAAGCAACGATCAATAAAGCACAATTTATCAGTGCCATCATCAGAATGTTTGAAGGTAAGAATTTGGATGAAACCACCAACCCACGATGGAAAAATTATTTTGAAAAAGCGCAAGAATTAGGCATCGTTTCTCCTGCAGATTTAATCACCTTTGAAAATCCGATCACCAGATATGAAGCAGCTTTATTTCTCTACAGATTCAAGGTCAAATATCAGATGCTGCAAAACGTCAATACCAACAAGACTCAAAATGAAGTCATCAATACCGTTCCATGATCTATAAGCACAGGGATAAATTCATTGCCGGAAGGGAATATCTATATCGACATGAACCTGTTGGAAAATGGAAATTTCGATATCGGATATATAGAAGTCTTTAGCAATACCTATAAGATTGTAAAATCTACGACAGAAAAATATTTTGAAGAGAATTTTGTCCGATATGGCGATGTCTATGCCATAGATAATGATGAAAAAATAGGTACGATAAACTTCGTAGTAAGCAATGGGTATGTTGTAGACGGAATGATCAGACTACCAACTCAGACTTTTCAGGTTTCTCAGCTTCAAAATACCAAAGCATATTACAAGATGCAGCAGATAAAATAGAGCTTAGAACTTAATTTTAAAAAAGTCTAAGGTCTAAGAGCTATCGACTAAGATCTAATCCTTTTATATATTTACCATTCATCTCATGAAAAAAGATGCGATTAAATCTCATGTACGGAATCCTCTTAAAATCTACTTTCTTCTTATGACACTTGTAGGAGTGATAGGGACATTGATCGCGCTAGGGTTTCTGATTTACGCTATTGGGAAGAAAGTCATCATCACCGATAACGAATATATCTTGGGAGAAAGATATTATGAATTGGATCAATGTTCAACAACTACCACACCTGAAGTCACAACTGAAGAAAAATCAGGATGAGTAGTCAAACTGACTGACGAAAAAATGGTAAAATGCAAAAGAGAAAAAAAAGTAATGCTCATCCAAGCAAGAAGTGCCTTATTCAAAGAAGATATGCTTAGTGGTGGAATTCGGACATTCTTGTTCCTCATCCTCTTATTGACCCATTATCCAAAATTCATGAGACTTAATAAAAAAGATTAATCAAAAGACTAAAAAATCTGAAGAACGCCTGAGACATCTGAAAAATATTCAAATAGAAACCTCTCAGATCTATCAGGCTCTTTTATCAGATTCAGCAGACCTTTTATCAGATTCATCAGATATAGTAGTATGGAGATAAAAAAAATCAATACCGATAAACTTCTAAACATCAATCACACGTGAAGACCGGACACCTTCGAAGAATTTATAGGCCAAGAGCATATTAAGGGCATAGTAAAAACAGCGATTGAAAGCGGAAAAATAAGGAAATGACACATGGGTCATATTTTGTTTTCCGGTCCCAGCGGATTCGGCAAGACGACGATGGCGCATATCATTTCCAAACAAGGACAGGTCAATATCAAAGCCGTCACCGGATATGCAATCACGAAGCCATCTGAAATCATCAGCATCTTAAATACGCTTGAAACCTGAGATATCCTCTTCATCGACGAAATCCATAGATTGAAACCAAACATAGAAGAAGTCCTGTATATCGCGATGGAAGATTTTGTCATTGATATGGTGATGCCGGAATGATGAAATGTAAGAATACCCATCAACCCCTTCACGCTCATCGGAGCAACGACGAAATCCGAGTCATTAAGCCAACCGATAAAAAACAGATTCGTATATCATTTTCATTTTATGGAATACACGCCCAGCGAAAAAGAGATCCTCATCAAGAAATATCTCAATCATTATGGCATCACCACAGATGCTACTATCATAAAGACAATTTCCGAGAAGGTTGGCTCCGTACCAAGAGAAATCCACAACCTCTGCATCAAGATCAGAGACTTCGTCATCACACACAATCATACCTGACCCACAGGCAACCTTGGAGCTTTAACCCAAGACACACATAATCTGACCTCTCACCTTCGAGAAGACTTCCTCACCCACAGTCAGATCGAAGAAGGCGGTATGACTCTCCTTCACGCAAAATATTTAGAAATACTCGAAAAAGCAGACAGACCTATGGGTGTCAAAGCCATCGCAGTCCAATTATGAATCAACGAAAAAGCAGTGGAAGAAGACGTAGAACCGTTATTGTTGAAATTAGGAAAAATAGAAAAGTCTGGCGCAGGAAGAATTTTAGTTTCTTAGAATAGTGACATGAAACACATAAAATATTTCAAATTTTTTATACTTGCAATCATTATAGTAATCATAATTTTTACTGCTTATTTTCTGAAACAAAAAAATCAAAGAGTCGATTGTAATCCTCTTATGCAAAAATTTGATGACTATATAACAAGTAGCACGCTTCCGATAGCAGATTCATGATCACTATGTCATGGATTATATATTTGAAGCAATTTCAAAAAACTAAGTCCAAAATGGGCAGTAGGCAAACTTATTATTGAAAGCGGAGAATTTGTTTTTAAGGGCGCCAACAAAACATTAGATGCAAGCTGGCTTTCCTATGACAATACCAAAGGAATTCATGTTAGCAAAATTTCAAATTCCGAAAGTGAAGGCAAATATTATAAGATAGATATGAATAATTGGTGCAGATATTTTTTTTCATTCGCTGAAAATAGCTTCCCCTCAAAGATAAATTGGTGATGGGTAGAACCCGTTGAAGTTACTTGCAAATAAGACTCGCAGATTTTTATTCTAAATAATATACTATGCAGACCAAAACCTATGAAAATTATCCATGGTGGATAATCTTGATTTCAAATCTAGTCACTCTCTCAATCTCTATCATATGAGCTATCATTATTTTTCAGATAGGCATAGTTCGATTCATCATCTATATTATGTATATCTTATATCTGGAATTTAGATTACTCCAGAAGAGTTGTAGAAACTGCCATTATTATGGGAAATATTGTGCATTTGGGAAAGGAAAATTATGTGCATTAGTCTATCCCAAAGGCGATGCAAAAAAATTTCTCAATAGGAAAATCACCCGGAAAGATCTCATTCCTGATGCTCTAGTTTCACTCATTCCCATCATCATAGGCATCATACTGCTGATAATCTCTTTCAATCGATGGATATTGATAGGGATAATAGCACTTATTTTACTTGCCTCTCAGGGCAATAACTGTATAAGAGGACAGCTAGCATGCAAATATTGCAAACAGAAAGAACTTGGCTGTCCAGCAGCAGAGTTATTCAATAAAAAGAATGAATAATTAACAATGAATAATGATGGAGTCTTTTTGAAGAATAAGGAATTCACAAACATCTAGCATTTTATCACTTTATCACTTTATCATTTTATCATTTAAACACTATACAAATGACCACAACTTCTACTGCTATGCCTTTTATTCTCCAGTTAGTAAGCGTTATCTTTATGGTGGGTTCTATCTGGTGAGCAATCTTACTTCTGAAAGATTCCATAAAACACAAAAAATTCGCTAAAGTGATTAGGATCATTGCAGGAGTCATACAGTTATTATCCATACTCTGATCTATCATCATTATCAGTGTTGTTTATCTCAATCCTCAGACAGTTACTTCTTGGACAGGATTGACAATGATTATGACCATCATAGCAGGTATAGGATTTATCTCTATCATAACTAATATCCGAGGAGGTATATTGCTATTTACCGAATCAAAAAGGAATGTTTGATTTAAGAAATGGATAAGAATCATCTGCGGAATCATCATGATAGTATCATTGATTATGTCATTTTTGACTACAGTATAATTCTCTATTCTACACAAATAAGCTTAATTATCCAAAGGACACTTATAACCTCAACTTTTAATTTTTAATCTTTTTCTCATGCCAGAACCAACAGTAACGGCTCAGCAAGCCACTCAATTACTACTTCCTATAATGGGATTCGTAGGATGGAAAATGTATCTCATCATCTGACTTGGAATCCGAGAAATGATATGGAAGGGTATTGCTCTATGGAAATCATGAAGCAAGAGACAGATGCCACGGTTTATTTGTATATTTATTTTCAATACCGTAGGTATCTTGCCTATCATCTACTTGGCTTTCTTCCAGAAAAAGAGCAAATAAAGAAATTCCACTTTTATTTTCTATAATATAAGCCAATGTATAAAAAGTACAGCATTATCATTATTTTCTGTTTATCATTATTTATCATTGCAGGATGTGGAAAATCCGTGACAAAAAACATGAATGGAGATACTACTGTAAACGGAGAAAATACTACCACAACCGAAGAAACAATGACAAACGAAGATTGTGATCAATTGTGTAGCAGCTATCTGCGAGCAAACGCAACTTCAGAAGAAAGAGAGGGTTGTTTGAGCAGCTGTAAAGCAGAAGTGAAAATCCAATCAGACAATATCAGTGATTGCAATGACATAGAAACAACCAGCGAGGGATTGATCAATAAGGATTCATGTATTGCGACTAAAGCGATAGATCAGACAAATTTAACATATTGCGAAAAGATTGAGGATGAGATGGTCCTAGCTAGTTGTTATACAGCGATAGCTCAAGAAAACAATGATAAATCCATATGCAATAGAATCAAAAACGAAGAAAATAAGACCTATTGCGACATGATGTTTAGCCAAGAATAAGAGAATT
>JBBABI010000039.1:0-10808 GCA_041679065.1 Candidatus Absconditabacterales bacterium | reverse complement strand
AAACAATCATCCTAAATACTACCTATAAGAACTTACCACAGTTAGTAAAATATGCTATTGATCTTGGTATTTCGTCAATGTATCTTATGTATCCATACAATGATAAAACCATCATGCTCGATGAACAGCAGATAAAAGACTTTAAAAAAAATATTATTCCTGAGGTATATGATATCATAAAAAAAAGCATTTTCAATAACCTAGTAGTAGAAAATGCAAAAAATGTGCTAGATTCGTTTTTTAATGAAAAGGATAATACAGTGAAGAACTATAGTAATGGGCAATATTATTTGGAGAGTAAATTTATAAAAAGTTTATGTCATCAGCCAGATGATACACTAATGATTTTAGCAAATTGAGACGTTATTCCTTGCTGCCCCTTGGAAAATTCATTTACTGAGATTATGGGAAATATATATTCTCAAGATATTAAAAGTATATGGTTGGGGAAAAAATATGCCCAATTCCGTGTGAAAAAATCAAAATTTTGTATGCAATGTCCTTCATGGAGAAATAAAACACTATGATTTGTCTCTGAAATGGCACACCAATTTTAAATCTTGCTAATAAAAAAGTATGGAACTGCCGATTATATCAGTTATTGTCGTTCTCTATAATGATAAAAGAATACTAGCGTGTTTGAATTCCCTACAAAATCAAACCATATGCAGAGATTCTTTTGAAATCATTATTGTAGAAAATTGACCAAATAGGAAATACCAGAAAATCACAAAGAAGTATGGATGTAGATATTTTCATTCATTCATAAAGAATATGTCCATGGCAAGAAATATCTGATTATATCATGCTATGGGTACTTATGTGTTTTTTACGGATGCAGATTGTGTGGCCGATCCTTTATGGTTATATAATATGCTCAAGTGTTTTTGACAAAAGAAATGATATGCGGGATTTGGATGAAGCATTAGACGTTATATGCCACAAAGTAGCATAGAAAGATATGGAAAAAATTTAGCACGGTGACAAAAAGATTTACAGTATTTGGAACATATTTCTCATTTACCTTACATAGTTTTGGCTAATGCATGATTTCTGAAAAAAAATCTTATAGCGGTAGGTGGATTTGATGAAGATTTGATTTCGTGATGAGATGTAGATATTTGTTGGAAATTATGAGTAAAATGATATCGTATAGGAATATGCAATACTGCTGTCATATATCATAAAAACCGCGATACCATAAAATCTTATTTTAAAGCATATTTCCGCTATGCGGTATATCAATCTCTATTGTGCAAAAAATATGCAAAAAATAAAATAACTATAAATCCGTATCCTTGGAAACTATTGTGTAAAGCACTATGATCAGTGATAAGATTTAAAATAAAAAATTTACGTCGATTCTATGATATTATAGAAGCTATAGCCATAATAAGCTGAGACATATATTGAGCTATTTTATTTAAAGTCTTATATCTATAGACATGACGAAAATATTATTAATAAATCCTAGCTATCAACCACATTGGTCTCTTTATGAACCAACATCTTTGCTATATCTTTCTTCTTCTTTAAAAAAGAATAACATTTCATCCAGGGTAGTAGATATAAATATATATACAAATCATTCTATAAAAGAAATTTTAACTCATGCTTGAATAGAATATGTCGATTTTGTATGAATCACTGCAATTACTAGGCAGGCGCCGGAATCATACAAAATAGGGAATACCATCAGAGAAAACTGGCCAGATAAGAAGATTATTTATGGATGAGTGCATCCCACATTTATGCCCCAAGAACCATTTTACAAAGGATCTGCCGATTATGTGATTGCATGAGAGGGAGAAGAAAGTTTGCCTGCATTAATAAAAACCATTAAGTCCGGAAAAGATAATGAAAATATTTCATGAATATATTATAAAAACGGAGATGATATACAAAACACAAAAGAACATGAATTAATAAAAAATTTAGATACTATTTCGTTCCCAGATTATTCTCAAGTAGATCTTAATAAGTATAATACCAATATACATGTTCCATGATATACAGGGAAAACCATAAATATGATGACTTCCAGATGATGTACAGAAAGCTGTTATTATTGTAGTAGCCCTGCTTTATATAGAAAACAAGTGAGATATAGATCTGCCGAAAACATAGCAGATGAAATAGAAATGCTGATAAAAAGATATGCTATAACCAATATCCATTTTGCAGATGATAACTTTCTCCTGGATAAAAAGAGAATAGAAAGACTATGTGTCTTGATAGAAAAGAAAAATTTAAAATTTAATCGGATTTGTCTTACAAGATCTACATCCATAGTAGAACATAAAGATATTCTTCCTTTATTAAGAAAAAGTTGATGTGTATGAATGGAATTTGGTGTGGAAAGCTGAGATGTGAATGTTTTTGAATGTACCAATAAAAATAACAAAATATATGAAATCATAGAAGCGAATACTCTCTTAAAAGAAAATGATATATATCCAATGTATTTGTTGATGTCATATTCTTTAGGAGAAAAAATAACTACTCCTCGCAAGACTATAGAATTGTATTATAGGTTGAAATGATATAAATATATCAAGGATTTGCCTCTAGAAGATATTACCATTCAGGCAAATTTAGCATGACATTTAGCTAGAACCTCTCCATGATCAGTATTTTATGAAATAGCAAATAAAAAATGAAAAATTCTTGCTGATGATTGGAGTCAACATTGCGAAGAGGAGTTATGATTTTTACCAAATGAATTTTTAGATGATGTACCCATTATCCAAAAGCAGACCTCAAAAAATGAATTTTTAGCATATTTCACGACATATAAAAATAATGTACAAT
Source organism: Candidatus Absconditabacterales bacterium (assembly GCA_041679065.1). GTDB lineage: Bacteria > Patescibacteriota > Gracilibacteria > Absconditabacterales > Absconditicoccaceae > CAJBLF01. The sequence continues at coordinate 7,997 of JBBABI010000039.1, read as the reverse complement.
TGTACATCAATCAAAATTTCTACATAACAAGACCTATAGTAAAAAAGTTCTTTCATGGCAGTATAGATGAGCTTGTAAAATATATGTATTTAGTATATACGACCATTAACAGTAATGATGATGTCCAAACACTAGCTAATGCATTGGGGTGAGATGAAAAGGAGTTACTTACTAAGGTTGCAGTGTCTTTGTCTCTATTGAGCATATTTTGATTTATTACATGAAAAAATCATAGATAATGCAGATACTGGTCTATATACTATTAGTGTTACTGGCTATAAGAAATATATATGCCATACGTAAGATAAAAAGAAGTTTATCTATTTTTTCTAAAGAATATAGTCTATTAACCAAAAATATATGTACAAAAACGCCTATAAAAATAATTATTTTTATTCCCGTGTTATATGAAACAAAGAATATAGCCTGAACTATAAGTTATTTCGCAGATATTGTTAATGACGATATCTCCTTGTTTTTTATCACGACAGAAAGAGAGAAAAATAGAGAAACCAAACTTTTGACTATCGAAAAAATAAAAAAGAGTTTCAAAAAAAATACACAAAGAAATATGTCATATATCCATTATCCTTATCGTGTATGAAATAAGTCAGACCAGATAAATTATGCTGTCAGATATTTAAAAACACAAATAGAAAATCATAAAAACACCTACATTGCTATCTATGATGTAGATTCCAGACCAAACGCAGAAACCTTTAATATCTTTCGCCAGGAAGTAGAGAAATACCCTTATGCTAATGTTTTCCAACAATCTGCGATATTCCTCAATAATCGAAATGATTTTGTGATACATGATGTAGGTAAATATTTTCTACAAATAGTAGCAGTTGCACAAACAAGATTTACCTTAGCTCATGAGATTCCAAGAATATTAAGAAAGATAGTAAGCTGATCATGGTTTGATCAGATAACTTATGCTCATTGTGTAAGCCATTGATTGTTTATTAGATATCCTTTTCTTGAAAAAGTTCCTATGCCATCAAACTATTATCCAGAAGATATGTTTTACGGATATCTGTTGTCTTGTATAAAAGAACCGATAATTCCTATATATGCCTTTGATAATAGTAATATGCCTGTAGATATAAAATCTTTGTTCATACAAAGAAGTAAGTGGTTTTTATGACCATTTCTCTCTTTTACGTATCTAAGCTATCTCAAAAATAATTTTAGAAAGGAATATAATAAAAATTATTTTCACGCAATTATGATTACGTTGTATAGTTTTTTTAATGCAGGAGAATGGATATGTACAACTTTTGTCCTATTATTTATACTATCGATGCTTTTTTACTGAAGTATTTTGATGATCATATGATCAATATTGATTCTAATAAGCTATATGTATAGTTATATATATATAATTTTTAATATTGATATCTTATCTCACGTGTGATGAAGACCAATCCACAAAAAATCTCTTATAAAAAATATAGGTATCGTCTTATGAAGCCCGATATATTTAGTATTTCATAGCCTGCCTGCTTTTAAAAAAATGATAGAAATGGCAGTACAGTCGAAAAAGACTAATCTATAGTATCTGCTATCCCAAACACATCTATTAGGTCATTGCTCGTTATCTTTTTGATCTCATCAAAAATTAAATCATGGACGATTGTTGGCGGCAATGTTCAGTCTATCTTTTTAAAATAAGGAGATTGTAGAGCGAATTTATCATAATAGGAGAGTAATTGAGCATTGAAATTAGGATCAGAGAAATAATCCCCCGTATATGTTCATCTTTTTTTTGCACGTGTTATAGAGGTGTTATGATCTATATTTAGATAGAAGCAGGCATTAGGTAAAGCAAACTTTTTTCTTTTGTACAATTTTGTAAATTTTTGGATAGTTTCCTTATAAATATTATGTTCTACAAAAGGAAACGCTCTAGTTGCATACGAAAAAGCAAAACAACTTAACAAAGATCTATCAAAAATAGCGTTTTTATTTTCTCATCTACTTTCCCGGCGTTTGGTTTCTAGATCGATAAAAAAATCTATTGAAGCTAATGCTTCTTCTCTAGACTTGTAGGGAAATTTTGGGAAGTTTTGATGTCATAATGCAAAATTTTTGTATTCTTGTATTTTTTGAAAATTATCCAAGTCTAAGGATTGGATTAAAGTAGTTTTACCTGCACCTATAATTCATTCTATGAAAAAAATTAGAGCATCTATATTGTTATGGTGTGATGTGTCTAGAGAAGCCATAGGTATATAGGGTTATTTTTCAAATATATAAAGATTAGTAACTACTGTATAGAGAGATTGTTTTTGGCTCGAAGGTAAAATTCATCAAACGTTGAATAGGCAAATGTTTTTCATCATTTTTTTTCAAATGTTTCACGCGCTTTCTTGGAATCATCGATTAAAAGTACCTTGTTATACTCAGTGTGTCAGAGTTTACCCATCACAATATCAAATAATTTCCCGTTTTCTTCATGTTTGAGAACTCCATAATTACAGGAATTTATTATTATAGGGAATACCTCGTGTAATGTATTATGAGGTACAGTTATTTTATCAAATACATCCATATTATTAGTTACTAATGCAATCTTTCTTCATTGTTTTTTGAGTTGGGAAGCGATAGAAAGTAAACCTTTATTTATTTTCATGTTTTTAACACTTTCCTCAAAAAGATTGGAAAGTAGTTTAAGTTCTATTCATGTATTGTCGCTTATATGTTTATTTACATCATTCATAGACATGATGTTTTTCATCCAAAGGTCGGGAATATCACTATTGCCTCTGAATATTTTTGTCTGGATATATTCAGATACGTGGGGATAATGTTCCAGAAGATTGTTATAAAAATAATCTTCACAAAGAACTCAGTCAAAGTCAAAGAGTATTACTTCATAATCCATTGATTAAACCCTTAAAAGGTAAAAATGATTTGATGAGTATCTAAATGTATGTGTAAACTGAATATAGTGTTTTCCTAATGATAATGCAATCATTCTTTTAAACTTAATTTGAAAACTTAATTTGGAAACAAAGAAAAAAATGCAAATATTTGCTTTGAATTTTCTTCGCTAAAAAGTATGCTCTGGCATGACCATATTTATCTAATTATGCTCTATCATGACAATTACCTGAACACTTGCCCCTTATATGAGCAAGGGCAATTATAGCTCAAACGAAACGATAGTTTTGGGCTATTTCTTTACCAATGTAGATAAAAATGTCTATTGTGCCAAAAATACCTTATCAAGCCAATTCCGGGCATTTCTTGTGGGGCAATATTCTAGGACGCACGTGTCGCTGAGAGACAGATTTCTCCAGCTCTTTGAAGATCAGAAGAAGGCATTGGAAAAATGATTGATCGCACCCCAAGAGTATGTAAGCATCGATGATTTAGCTGCTGCTATAGAGAATCAATCCAGCCTCAAATTAGATTATTTCGAAAATAAATCCTCGGAGTTCCTCAAGAAATGGTGAGTGGATTACGGACATAGCTCGCTCAAAGACTCTGATACTATCAGGATCGCCGTGGAATGAGTTTCCGAGACATTTACCAAAATCATTGAATCTCCTTTTCCTTGTCTTGGGAATTTCCAAGAGAAATCCACCAGATATATCCATTTCGGCAAAGAGAATCTAATCTTTCCCGATCAGATAAAAGATTCCCGTTACGGAAAAGAGATTATTGAAGTCTGCAATGAATTGATAGAGACCAACGAAACATTCGCACCTGTCGTTAAGGTGGCGCTTGAAGCGAATGCCATCCTGAAAAAAGAAGATTTCTCCAATGAGAAAGCGTATGAGAATACCCTGAATGCAAAGGTGTTTGACATCATCAGATACGTCCTGCCTTGTAACGTGGCTACCTCGCTTTGAGCGTCTTTTTCCACGAGAACCATGGAAACACATTTGACCTCTATGTTATCACATCCCTTGGAAGAAGTGAGAATTGTGGCTCAGGCGATGCATGAAGAAGCACTGAAACTTTCTCCAGGACTGCTCAAACATGTCGGAGAAAATGCATACGAAAAAATCAGAAGAGAAAAAGTTGATCAGGAGATAGACAAGCTTTTCCCGAAAGCGTTCGACGATACCATATATCAGGGCATCGCAAATGAAAAGAAATATAAGATTATCTGCTATCAAAATCTGGATGATCATATCCTGGCCAGCATCCTCTTTGAAGAAGGAGGAAAAGCCGGATTCAGTTACACGCATGCGCTTGAACTTGTTCAAACCATGACGAAAGACAAGAAGGAAGAAATTATGAAAGCAGCATTAGGCGATAGAGGACCATTTGATAGGATGCCAAGGGCATTGCAGCACACGACGCTGCTGATGGAATTCCTGATGGATTTCTGAGCATATCGTGATATCCAGAGACATAGAGCGGCACCCCAGTTATTCCAATGAGTGGGCGCAATTTATGGCTATGATTATCCGGAATACATCGATTTGCCTGGCATGGAGACCTTCAAAAAAGCATACGATGCTATTATGACCAAAGTGACGTTGCTCGCAAGAAAAGTGATTCAAGATAATAAGTATGTTTCGCAATATGTCTGAGCATTAGGGCATCTCGTGAGGACGACCTATGAAATGCATCCAGGAGAGATCGCATATATCATCGAACTTCGCACTACGCCTCAAGGACATTTTAGCTACAGAAATCTCTTCATCGACGTCTATCATGAGATCCAGAAAATTGCGCCGATATTCGCTCAATATATCAGATGCTGAGAACACGCCGAAAGTTCCAGGAAAGAACAAGAAGAGAAATCCGCAGCGAAGAAAGCGGCATTGTGAATAACATAATATCGTGTCTTTGCGAGTCCGCTTAGGCGTTCGCAATGACAATGTTTCCACCTTTCAATTTTTCAACTTCTTCTTTATGTTAAAGATTCTTGTAACCTATTATTCCAGATCGTGAACCACCAGAAAACTCGCTGAATCCATAGCTTTGCAGATCAAAGCTGATTCCGAGGAGATTATCGATACCAAAAAAAGATCCGGGATATGTTGATATATTCTTGCAGGCAAAGATGCTGCATTGAAAAGATTTACTAAAATACAGACGCCTACCAAAGATCCGGCTACTTACGACATGGTGATGATCGGGACACCGGTACGGGACTTTACGATGGCGACAGCTATCAGGACATATCTAGAGGAATATAAGGAAAAATTACCCAAAGAACTTGTTTTTTTCTGTACCCTGGCCAGCAAAGGCGCGGAAAGCACATTCCAGGATATGGCGAATGTTTGTTGAAAAAAGCCGATCGGCATCATCAGCTTTCTCAGTAAAGAAATTACCAAAAATACGTATCAAGAAAAGCTATCTGAATTTCTCAAATCCTTAGGATTGATCTCCACTTTGTAGAATAATTTTTTGTATATTATGAACATGATTCGTATTGTAGAGTACGAATTTTGTCTGAGGCCATTTTTCCAATAAATTGTTCTGGATGAAGTGTTCCATCTGATCAATATTTGCTGAAGTATCATCGCTAAATCAGACGCTGAATTTTTTGTAATCGCGAAATTCATCACTATAATATGAGGTGAAAAGATCATTCACATGTCCTACAAATTTTTGGAAGCCCATATTTTTCCTAATGTTCATGGGGACCAAATAACTTGTGCTAAATTCTTTAAGAAATTCGTCGCTGCTGACAGGGAGATAGAGATTATTCTCTAGATATCTCTTGATCAGGAGGTCTTGATTTTTGGTCTTTAGGGAGAGATTCTTCCTCATATTCTCTATCAGCATCTCTCTATCGCTGGGTTCCAATATTTCGTAGATGATATGTCTGTGTCCTTCTCTGAGTTCGTTCATCGGTTGTCCACGTGCGGTAATGATGGATGTAGGATAGGCGTTTTTCGTTGCGTCCAGAAAAGGCTCCCAACTCGGTCCGAATCTTTCGTTCTGGAGAGCATCAAGCAACTGTTTCATGAAGTCGCCGTGTTCCCTGAAACGAAACACCGAATCATCGAAGCTATCATTGACATACCTATATTCCTTACCATCCACAATTATATCATCGAATTCCTTTTGGGTAACCTCGACTTTTGTCCACTCCTTTCAATCTTTTTGTAACAAGAAAATAGGCGTTTTTGTAAAGAGGACATTGGAATCGAAGTCATGCGCGTGAGATTTGAGTCGTTCTGGTTTCATGATAAGGTATAGATAATAAAATGGTCTCAGGTCTGCCTGTCCAGCTACACCCCGGGACTGTGGAGTAGGCAGGTAGCCTCAGATGGTTACAGATTGTTTACGACCTGTAGTAATATGTAGTAATGCAACCATTTTTCTTATTGAAGCACTACGTTGAGCTGTTCTTGGAATTTCTGGCGAAGCAACTCATATTTTTGCTTGGTTTCTGGGTATATTTCTAGGAGAGCGGCGATTTTTTCTTCATCCAATAGCTTTTCCTGTTTTCTTGCGACGACCTTCTCGTTAGTAAATTGTTCTTCACAGAAACGAATAGAAAGATTACCTTTATCTTTATTGAAATAATGATACCCCGTATAATTGTTTTCAAGTGTTAGTTTTTCTACATACACCAATAATCCCAAAATCTCATGTGCAAGCAGGGCAGTAACCTGACATTGTCTGTATGAAGGATTCTTGTCAAATCGACGTTCCGGATCTCAGGATGTTTCTTTGCTCCGACAGGTTTTGATAATTTGAGAAAAGTTTTGTAATGAAATATCCATTTCCAAATTCAAGAATAAAACCACTATTTATGTAGTGATTTAAAGATAAATGTCAATGGATGAGAACAAAAAAAGGGGGAATATATCCCCCATTCATTATTGTAAAATTTCCATAAGTTTCTTTTTGGTTTCTCTTCCGTCCAACCAGAAACGCGGAAGATTTTGCTGGATGAAACTACGTAATCTCTGAGTCAATGAGATTGGACCTTCCTGGCAAAGTTTTTCGTAGATACCAAGGACATCCTCATATCCGTATACATCTTCTTTAAGGAATTTCATGAGGGTCACAAAGAAGTATTCATCTTTGGAAACCAGAAATCCGCTTCTTGCTTCATTCAGATTCTTACAGTATTTTTTCATTTTTCGCAGGAAATCCGGATGGGGTTCAATTTTATACGCCTCCATAGCATTCTCAAAACAATCAATGTTTTTTTTCACGATACTCCGCAGTCGTTCATGTCTGCAGACACGGTATGTTTCAATAACATAGAAGAAAGCGATAGGAGGAGGGGTTTTAAAGAATGTACAGAGAATACTAATAATCCGTTCATCGTTTTCTTCTTTATAACACTTAACTAGATACTCCACATGTTCGCCTGACATAGGTTGATTGATTGCTCTATTGTTAGTTATGAGATCAAAGAATCTGTCTTCTCCTGTCAGTCGCGCTGCTGTCATAATATCATTGATGTCACATGATGTTTTTAGCTTTTCATACCAGATATCGGCAAAGGAAGAAAATGGAATCACCTCATATATATCACGCATATCATAGAGTGAAACCTCTTCGTTTGCAAGAAGTGGTTTTAGATTATTTCGTGTTTCTTCCATCGCATCACCATATCCCATAAGCTTCGCCAAAATATGATACTGGACGAGATGATGAATTTTAGCGGGACGAAAATCAGATTTCGAAACCACGTTCCTTTGGTATTGCATGACAATATACTGATTTTCCTGGTTTAATTTTTGAAAGTTTTCTTCCTTGGTATAATATTCCAGATCCATGAAGTGATGAAAGTGTTTGATATATGGAACTTCTCTCATCAGAAGTTCTCTCAATTCTCCTGAATTTTTTGCGAGAGTCACTATTACCAGTGCTTCAGCTTCATTCTTCTTGAAGATATTTTTAATCTTAGTAAGAAACGGTTGTAATTGTTTCTTTGGGAGTTTATCTGCATAAATGTACAGACAGGCTATTTCCAGCCAATTGAGATTCATAGGAAGCGTCCTGGTTTTACCATTGATGATCTGTACGACCCGTGATGTCATACCAAAAGCAACCAAGGAATT
>JBBABI010000038.1:0-10821 GCA_041679065.1 Candidatus Absconditabacterales bacterium | reverse complement strand
ATACTCAAAAAGTCGTTTAGGAATATTGCTGATGTGAAATATCTTTTGGTGAATTATCTCAATCCTTATGATATCATGCATGCTGATACATTGCTTTTCACTGAACCAGCACTCCAAGCACTAAATACCGTTACGGAATAATTGCTTTTATACGTTTATCTTTTTACAATGACTTTTAGAGAAAAATTGCAGGCGAGGGCTAAGAAAAACCTTCAAGCGAAAACAATCACAAAGTTTTGACCTTATGATATTATTCTTGCTCCTGTGATTACGGAAAAATCCCACAAGCAACAGGCTGAAGACAATAAATATGCTTTCAAGGTGCATGATGAAGCCAATAAAAATGATGTCAAACAAGCTATAGAATATATCTATAAAATTACTCCACTTACTATCAATATGGTCAATGTAGTATATAAATGAAGGACCCAGAGGGCGTTGGTGAGGAAAGCATACAAGAAAGCTATCATTACATTGAGTAAGAAGGATAAGATAGAAGTCTGAGTTTAAGTAAGGGTTAAGGATTGTCATTCCGGCGTTAAGTCTTGCAGCTTGCCTACCGGCAGGCAGGCCGGAATCCATATAGGCTCCCTCTTCCAAGACTTGGCACGGGAGCGACAATAGGAATTAAAAATTTTACTTACTATCTTTATAAGAAATGGCACTCAAGAAATATAAACCATATACACCTTCCAGGCGTTTCATGCTTTGATATGATTTTTCTGATATCACTGCTAAGAAACCAGAGAAGTCGCTTACCAAAACAATAGGTAGGACGGGTGGGAGAAATAATTCTGGTAAGGCTGTCACGAGATCCATGTGAGGCTGACACAAAAGGTTATATAGGCTCATCGATTTCAGGGGGTATGATAAACTCGATATCCCTGCGAAAGTTATCAGTATAGAATATGATCCTTATAGGACATCCAGGATAGCTTTAGTGTCATATGCTGATGGTGAAAAAAGATATGTTTTGGGATGGAAATGAATGACTGTCGGTGATAAGATCATCACGTGACCTAAATCTTCCATCACTCCAGGAAACAGGAAACAACTTAAAGATATTCCAGAATGAGTGAATGTATTTAATCTCGAAGTGACTCCCTTCAGTATGGGAAAACTGATAAAATCCGCATGATCGTATGCTGGTATCGTCGGTAGAGATGAAGTCGCTAAGAAGGTGTTTATCAAATTACCATCATGAGAAGTGAGAAAGTTCGATGAAAACTGTCGGGCTACTATCGGAGAAATAGGAAATGATCAACATCAGAATATCGTTATCGGGAAAGCAGGCAGACAGAGATGGATGGGAAAAAAACCTCATGTCCTAGGAAAGAATATGAATCCAGTAGATCATCCTCATTGATGATGAGAAGGTCATTCGCCTATCTGATCCAAGAGGTGACAGAAATCGTTTGCTGGAAAACTTGTGACTGCTGGTATCAAAACAAGAAGCAAAAAGAAATGGTCAACGAAATTTATCGTGTCTAAGAGAACTAAGAATTAAGAAATACGTCGTTCCGGCGTGTCAGTCCAGCTCAGCTGGGTTAAGGTTTGCGGCCGGAACCTAAATGAAAACAATGTGCATAATTAGATTCCGGCTGCAGACTTCGTCCTTGACGCCGGAATGACAACACACACCAACATTATTCATTATTAATTTTTAATTATTCATTATATGTTATGGCGAGATCGTTAAAAAAGGGTTTCTATGTCAACGAGAAATTGCTGCTCAAAGTAAAAAAAATGGCAGAAACCGGCGATAAAAAAGTTATCAAAATCTGGGATAGGGCATGTCATATAGTGCCTGATATGATCGGATTTACGTTCGCTGTGCATAATGGCAAACAGTTTATCAGTGTCTATATTACAGAAGATATGATCTGACATAAAATCGGGGAATTTGTCCCTACGAGAACATTCCGCTGACACCCTTTCTAGGAGTGCAGGGTGCAGAGTTCAGAGTGCAGAATTACTAAAAATAAACTTATTAATTTACCATTTACTTATATATTACCATGGAAAAGAATCTGACGGCAACACTAAAATATGCTTTATTGTCCGATAAGAAAATGGCAGTCGTTGCTAAGCTTGTTGTCGGGAAAAAAGTCAAAGATGCTTTGGATGTGCTTAAATATATGCCAAAGAAATGAGCTAGGGAGTTGACGAAAGTGATAACGTCTGCTGCTGCCAATGCGAGCAAAAACGGTGATGCAGATCCAGCTAAACTCATCATCCAGAAAATTTTTGTCACGAGAGCGCCTAAACTCAAGAGAGTGAGATTCGTCTCTAGATCAAGGATTAGTCATTATGTGAAATATAGGTGTTTCGTTAAAGTGTTTTTACATGTTAAATAAAGTGTCGTATGGGAGCAAAAGCAAATCCAGTAGGAATGAGGGTGGGAACCATGAAATCGCGACCTGCGGAATGGTTCGCCAAACAGAAAAGACAGTGAGCTGATTTTTTCGTAGAAGATATCAAGATCAGGAATTTCGTGGATACATATTTTGCTAGGGCTGGTATTTCCAAGGTAGTGATCAGAAAGACTGCTAAGGAGGGTGAACTTATCGTGTTCAGCTCCAAAGTGGGTGTTTTGATGGGGAAACAATGAACCAAGATAAAGGAATTTGAAGATGCACTCAAAAAGAAATTCGGCAAAGAAATTAAAGTCGTGATCAAAGAAGTCAAAGTCCCTGAACTTTCTGCTAAAGTCATGGCTGAATTCATTGCTACTCAACTGGAAGCGAGGATGCCTTATAGGAAAGTAGTCAAAAATGTTTTGCAAAAGGTGATGGAAAAAGGGGCTTCTGGTATCAAGGTACAGGTATGATGAAGATTGTGAGGTGTAGATATCTCTAGGACAGAGAAGTTTATCGAGGGAAGGGTGTCATTGCAGACATTCAGATCAGATATCGATTACTATTATCTTCAAGCAAGGACAAAATATGGAATGCTTGGCGTTAAAGTTTGGATCGAAAAATGACAACTCTATGCACCCAAACAAAATGCAATTAAAAAGATAAGTTTATAATGCCGGTTCGTTGATTGTAAGAGATTGTAATGTACGTTTAGCTCTTACCGGCATTGCACCAATACTCCTCTTCACGAATACTAGTTATCTTACATTACATTCACGGATTTGTATTTATACTTAGTTCTCTTTGGTTAATCTTGTTGGTACAATTTTATCTTTATTGTTCACTTCTCATGCTACTCACTCCCAAAAGATGGAAATATAGAAAGCCAATCATCAGATCTATCACCGGTAAATCCTCTAGATGATGTACAGTTGCTTTCGGTGAATATGGACTCAAAGCTACGACGAGTGCGTATATCACCAACAAACAATTAGAAGCTGCCAGAAAAGTCATCGTAAGAGCGATCAAAAAAGTAGGAAAGCTTTGGATCAGAATATTCCCTGATGTCCCCTTCACCAAGAAGGGATTGGAAATGCCTATGGGTACTGGAAAGGGAGATGTAGATATCTATACTGCTATGGTAAGAAAAGGAAGGGTGTTGTTTGAACTTGCAGGTCTGCCTAGAGAAATCGCTCAGGAAACTATGATCAAAGCATCTAAGAAACTTCCCGTTAAGGCGAAATTTGTGGTGAGGGGAGAAATAAAATAATAGAGGATTGAGAATTGAGGATTGTCATTCCGGCGATAAGTCTTGCAGCCGGAATCCATATAAGCTCCCTCTTCCAAAACTTGGCACGGGAGTGACATAAAGAAAACTATTTAATTATTTACATTGGAATATTATGAAAGGAAAAGGTTTATTTATGAAAGAATTGTCTGAAAAGACCATCAAGGATCTTGTTCAAACAAGGAGGGGTTTTAAAAAAGATCTCTATGATCTTAAGATGAAAAATGCGATCAAAGGGCTCAAGGAAACCCATAAGTTATGAGATCTCAAAATAAAGATAGCAAGGACAAATACTGTTTTAACTCGTAAAATACAAGAAAAAGATGGTGATCATAGGAAATAAGAGTATCAAGGAGCTTACATGAGAAGTCGTCAGTGACAAGAAAGATCAGACACGTACCGTGCTTGTGAAGTCAGTCAAAACACATCCTTTGTACAAAAAAAGATTTATCGTGAGAAAAAAATATTACGCTCATGATCCCAAAAATCTTTCCAAGCTCTGAAATGTTGTCAAGATGAGGGAAACAACACCCATGAGTAAAACTAAAAGATGGCTTATTTTAGAGGTTATGAAAGGATAATTTTATTTTATTATGTATTCAACGAATGTTGAAAGTACAATCGGTCGTCACTATAGCTGATAATACTGGCGCTAAAAAAGGTATGATCATAAGGATCTTGAAATCATCTAATGCAAGGACTGCGACCATATGAGATAGGGTTATGATAGCAATCAAGGAAACTTCTCCTACGAGCACTATCAAAAAATGAGAAGTCGCTCAGGCTATCATTGTGAGGATTAGGAAAGAAATACCAAGATCTGATGGTACCTATGTCAGATTCGGCGATAATGCAGTGATTCTGATGTCCAAGGATGCTAAAGGTGAAATCAAGCCTATAGGGAAAAGAATATTCGGTCCTGTGGCGAGGGAATTGAGATTGTTGTGATATAAGAATATCACCAATATGGCGGAAGAAACGGTTTAAATAACGTTGAAGCGTGGAAACGTTGAAGCGTTGAAATGTGAAGGTAAAAGAATATTCAAATTTTATACTATATACTATTAGAACTATGAGAAAATTAAGAGTAGATGATCCTGTTATGGTGATTGCTGGTAAGTTTAAGTGAAAAATATCCACTATCCAATCGATAGCCGGTGATAAAGTCATTGTAAAATGAGTCAATCAGGTCAAGAAAGCCATGAAAGGAAAAGGGTTTCTCAAGAAATTACTCCCCATTCATATTTCTAATATTATGTATTATATCGAAGGAGAAAAAAAACCTACGAAGATCAAAATCACGGTGAATAAAAAATGAAAAAAAGTCAGAGAATCCAAAAAATTTAAAACTATCCTTAAATAAATCTTTTAATTTTACTATCTTTTGTATTTTCACATGAATAGTCTAGAAAATTTTAGAAAAAATATCCGTCCAGCATTGCAGAAAAAGCTCGAACTGAAAAATATTAATGCAGTTCCTGTATTGGATAAGATTATTGTCGCTGTAGGAATCGGATCATTAGTAACTAGGAAATCGTTGAAGGATTTCAGTGAATTCGAAAAAAACCTCATGAGAATAACCTGACAGAAACCTCGTATGCTTAAATCCAAAAAATCAATCTCCAATTTTAAGTTAAGGGAATGATTGCCGGTGATGCTTCAGGTGACACTCAGGAAATCCAGAGCATATGATTTCGCAGATAGGTTCGTCAAATTGGTATTGCCTAGAATGAGAGATTTTTCCGGGCTTAATGACAAATCTTTTGATCCGCAAGCAAATTATAATATCTGAATTCCTAATTATAATATCTTTCCGGAGCTTTCTTTGGATGATATTACCAATCCTATGGGATTGCAGATAAATATTACCACAACAACCAAGGATGTCGCTAAGTCCAAAGCGCTTTTACAAGCATTGGGATTCGTATTTAAATAGTCAAGCTTAAAGCACAAAGCTTAAAGCAAAAAATATTTATTTATTATGTGTATAATTACATGGCAAAAACTTCGCTCAAAGCAAAACAAGGAAAGATGTATACCAAGAGATTTGTGGAATGAAAAGCGCTTACACAGCCTACTAAATATTATAATAGGTGCAGATTGTGCGGCAGATCCAAGTCGTACATCAGAGATTTTGGTATCTGTAGAGTCTGTCTGAGGAAGTATGCGAGAGAATGACTTATTATGGGACTCAGAAAAGCGAGCTGGTAAGAAGTAAAGTTGAAACGTTGAAGCGTTGAAATGTGGAAACGTGAAGGTGAAAAAATATTTATACTTATTTATCATTAATTACCGTGTGTAATGACCTATGTTAATGCGCCTATCCATGATCTGTTGATCAGGATAAAGAATGCCTATATGGCAAGGAAATCTAGAGTAGAAGATGTTGTTTTTTCTACATTCAAGATATCTATTTTGGAGCTTCTTAAGCAATATGGTTTCATCAAGGATTTTGAAATCATACAGGTAAAGTGAAGTGTAAAAAAATACATCACGATTATCCTCAAAAAGGTACTCAATCCTGTAGATGATATTCCTCATGTCAAATTTTTCTCCAAACCATCCAGACCATGGTATGTGGGATATAAAGATCTGAAGCTTGTCGCCTGAGGAAAAGGTATCGGCATCATCTCCACCAATCAGGGGTTGATGGCAACTCATGTTGCGCATGAGAAGAAGATTGGATGAGAATTGATAGCTGAGATTTATTAATGTTGTCATTGCGAGGAACTCTTTGGTGACGAAGCAATCCAAATAGTGAAATAATTAGATTGCCACACCTCTCCGCCGTGACGGATCGGTTCGCAAAGACCAATGTTGAAAATTAGAAATTATTTATATGTAATCATTATATCATGTCTAAAGTCGGAAAAAAAGTTATTGCAATTCCAAGCGGAGTAGAAATTACGATCAATGGTAAAAATCTTACCGTCAAAGGTTCCAAAGGTCAGCTTTCCTACACGTTTTTGGATGGGGTAGATGTCTCTGTCAAAGATAACGAGATAACAGTTTTTGTCGCTGATGAAGAAAAAAGGAATCTCCGGTGATTGACCAGGACCTTGATTGCAAATATGGTGGAAGGCGTCACTCATGGGTACGAAAAAAAATTACTCATCATGGGAGTCTGATTTGCTGCAAAGTTGGAAGGTAAAAAACTTGTTCTGTCACTTTGATTCTCTCATAAGGTAAATTTCGAGATCCCTCAAAATATAGAGGTGAAAGTAGAACAAGATGCTAAAGGAAATGCTGTTATTACGCTCAATGGCATCGATAAGCAATATCTGGGTGAGGTTACCGCGAAACTCAAATCGCTCAAACAACCTGAACCTTACAAAGGAAAAGGAATCAGGTATTTCGATGAATATATCAAACTCAAACCAGGTAAAGCTACCAAGAAATAATTTTAATCTTTTAATTACCTATTTCCTATGCAAAATCTGAAAAAATCAACATCAGGGAAAGCAGCTTCGCTTCTCAGAAGAAAGATAAGGATCAATATGAAGATCAAAGCTACTCAGCCTGATTTCAGGATTGTGATCAATAAGTCCAATCTCTATATCAAGGCGCAGGTCCTGGATGCTTCTGGCAATGTCGTGCTTGCCATCTCTGATAAGGGCATGAAGTGAACTTCCAAAAGCCAGAGAGCTGAACTCGCATGACAGAAACTCGCTGAACAGATGAAAGAGAAAGGAATAAGCAAAGCTGCTTTTGATAGGAATGGAAATCTCTATCATGGCAGAGTCAAAGCAATGGCTGATGGTTTGAGAAAGGGCTGATTAGTCATATAAATTTTTATCTTATCTTACTGCTATATCCATGAAATCTGGAAATAAGGACAGAGTAAAAAAAGAATTTGAAGAACTTCTTCTGGAAGTCAGGAGAGTCACGAGAGTGACTACATGATGAAGAAAACTCTCTTTCAGGGCCACTGTTTTAGCCGGCAACAAAAAAGGAAAGATCTGAATAGGCGTATCCAAAGGTCTGGACGTCTCTTCTGCGGTCAGCAAAGCATCACGTGAGGCATACAAAAATATGTTTATCGTGCCCATCACGGCAGGCAAAACTGTTCCTTATGCTATCACGACTAAATACAAAGCATGTCTGGTCAAGCTATTGCCCGCCTCGGCAGGTACTGGTCTGAAAGCATGATCTTCTGTAAGATGAGTCCTGGAATTAGCAGGATATGAAAATATGTTGTCCAAAATTGTTGGTTCAAATAATAAACTCAATAACGCACTGACCACTATCAAAGCGTTGACTAGCTACAAATATGCTGCTCACTTCAACAAAATGATCGCCGAACCTGTAGAAGCTGATGAAGAGATCGATGATGAAGCGCCAGTAGTCAAGGAAGGGGAAGTAATTGTAGAGAAAGGAAAAGTGGTTTCACCTGAGGTGAAAGTTGAAACGTTGAAACCTGCCCGTCCGGCAGGCGGGGGTGGAAAGGTGGAAGGTGAAGTAAAAAAGCCAGAAGCTAAGAAGCCAATCAAGAAATAGTACTTGGGAATTGTTATTGCGAGGAATATTTTATGACGAAGCAATCCACATAGTAAAATCATTAGATTGCCACGCCTCATTTCACCAGCCTACCCATCGTAGTTCTACGAGGCGCGGCGGCAGGCAGGTTCGGCTCGCAAAGACGAATGTTGAAAATTAGAAATTTAAAATTTTATTCTTATTATAGATCTCTATGAAATTGCATGAACTTATAAAAAGCAAATGATTGCACAAAAAGCGCAATAGGATAGGAAGAGGAAATGCTACCGGCACAGGAAATTATTCTGGTAGAGGACTCAAAGGACAGAAAGCCAGAAGCTGACATTCTATGAAAGCGTTTTTTGAATGAGGACAGACCTCTATCGTACAGAGACTTCCCAAAGCAAAGTGATTTACGAGATATTACAAGCTCGTGAAAGATTATCAGATCGTGAATTTATGAAAACTCAATTGGGACGAAAGGATTACTGATACTATGGAAATCAGTAAAACACTTCTCAAACAGTTAAGATACATCAACAATGAGAAAGGGTTAGTTAAGATTCTCGGAGATGGTGACTATACCAAACATCTCAAATTTGTGGACATCGATGCTTTTTCTACTTCTGCGCAAGCAAAAATTGATAAGCCAGGGACTGCATCCAAAATGGCATCCAAGACCTATCATAAGATAGATAAAAGCTTGAAGCCCGCCTGACGGACGGGCAGGCATGAAGCTAGAAGCTTGAAGCGTAAAGCTGAAATAGCTAAAAGCGCAAAGCTGAAAGCTGAAAGCCTAAAAAAGATGGCGCTTAAGAAGACTGTCGCTAAATCGGTAGAAAAGAAAGTTGAAGTGTTAAAGACAGAGAAGAAAGCAGAACCAATAAAGAAGATCGAACCAGCGAAGAAAATTGAGTCAATGAAGAAAGAGGCAGCGAAACCTGAAGTCAAAAAACCAGCCGTTAAAAAAGCTATTCCCGCTGCTAAGAAACCGGTCACTAAGAAATCGGTTGTTAAAAAACCAAAAACAACTTCTACTGCCAAGAAACCAGCTGTTAAGAAATCAGCATCCAAGAAAGCTAAATAAAACTTTTATGTCTTATAGATTTTTCCATGGAAAAATTCTTCAAAAAGCTTCAAGAAGTGCGAGAAAATCCTACCATAAGGAGAAAAATCATTTTTACACTTATCATCTTAGCTATTTATAGGTTGTTGGTATTTATCCCTGTCCCATTTGTCCATATCACGGAATTGATGACCAGAACATTGGATGCTACTTCAGGAGGATCAGGGTTGAATTATTTCCTAATGCTGATGTGAGGATCGTTGGACCAGTTCTCTATCATAGCTGTTGGTTTGGGTGCATTATTAATGCATCTATCATCATGCAGCTCTTGGGTTCTGTCGTGCCTAAACTTGAAGAACTGACCGAGCTGGGTGAGACTGGACAACAGAAAATACAACAGATCACGAGATATCTTGCTGTGCCTTTGGCATTTTTGCAGTCTATCGGTATGGTCTATTTCATCAATTATCTGCTTGGTGGAAGTGTTATCACTACTTCTTTGCCCAATGTTCTCATGACAGCATTTACTATGACGGTCTGAGCAATGCTTTTGATGCGATTGGGAGAGCTTATCACTGAAAAAGGTGTCTCTAACTGAGTATCTTTGTTGATCTTTTCTTCTATCGTTGCTGGGATGACCCAAAAGATATATTCCAGTGTCGCTAGTTCTAGCAATATCTTTGGTATCATTATCTTTATGCTGGTAATCGTCCTTGTACTGATATTCCTTTCTATTTTTATCCTCAAATCAATCAAAGAGATACCTATTATTTATGCCAGGAGAGGAAAAGTCCAGGAATCTTCTTCTTTGCCTATCCCTATGAATCCTGTAGGAATGGTGCCTATCATCTTCTCTATCGCTTTCGTATCATTCCCCTACTTATTATCTAAATTGATCACTCAGTTCCAGCCTGGGAATCTGAGGTTGGTATCTATAGCAAACTGGGTAGAATCCAACTTAAATATCTATTCTCAGCAGCCAGGAGTACCTGCAGTCGTTCTGTATTTCTTCTTAATCATCATATTCACGTTCTTCTATACGCTGATTGTCTTCAGTCCAGAAAGAATTTCTGACAATATCCAGAAAAGATGAGGTTTCGTGCCAGGTATCAGACCAGGAAAAGAAACAGCGAAATATATCAATGGTATCCTGATGCATCTGTGTTTACGAGGTTGAGTAGGGTTGGGTCTGATCGGTATCTATAGTTATATCCTCAATTATATCCCTTTCATCCAAGACATCGTTCAATCGCTTGGATCACTGCCTGTGGTAGTCACGGGTTCTGGAGTGATCATCATCGTAGGTGTTGTGCAGGATATCGTCGGTAAGGTCAAAACCGATATGCTGATGCAGAGGTATGATAAGATCGATCTGAATAATGTGGGAAGAAATTTGAAAATGATGTAGGAAGAGAATGAATAATTAATAATGAATAATGAATAATTTCGGTGTTCTTTTTGTAAAAAAGACTCCATCATTAAGCATTCAACATTTAACATTAGATAAAGAAGGCTGGGTATGAGCATGCCAGAGGCGTGTAAACTCAGTTTTTTTTTGTTTAGAACTTAGACCTTAGATTCTTGACGAATAAAAAAACCCCGCCGAAATAGCGGGTAGATATAAGTAGATATGC
>JBBABI010000037.1:7564-11031 GCA_041679065.1 Candidatus Absconditabacterales bacterium | reverse complement strand
TTATTTATTCATCATCTGAACATGACCGTATACAAAGCTATCATTGGCAGAGAACAGAGTAGAAATATAAACACAGATATACTAACTGATAAAATTGACGAAAATAATACGTATAAGAAACTAGCAAATATTATCGGCATCAACGAACAGGATATCATCGGACTATTATCAAGCGATATTCCTGGAGTAGTCTTTTTCGAAGTTACAGAAGGGACTAAGTTGGAACTCTCGGATGTCATACGGATCAATGAACAGAAAATAGAAGAACTATTAGGTAAGGTCAGTCCTTTCCTGGATAACATTTTTGAAAATATGAAGACAGATGGAATTGATGTATCTTCTTATGAACTAGATCATATCTGCTACAAGGTAGAAACAGATGAAAGATATCAGGAGCTGAAGGAAGCATTACATGAACTTTGAGAACTCTTATCTGAAGCTCAGATCAGTGGAAGATCGATCTCCACATTCAAGCTAAGAGAACCGATACTATACAACGATAGAAAAATTCCTTGCTTAGAATTACCCGCCCCAAAAAAGGGAAGCATTCAGAAAGAGTGATTCGATCATGTCGAATTCGCCATACATTGAGACCTCAAAGAATTTATGAAAAAATATGAGAACATCAACTTCGATACGAAATGAATGCAAAAGACAATTAATCCAGACGCCAGCAAAAAATACGACTGATGTGAAGTCAAATTCCATCAGAACACATTAGAGTACGTTATAAAATACGAACAAGCATAGATCACGACGCATTCTCCATTGCAATTACCCAGAACTTCCTTAGTATATAGGCGTTATTTCACCTATCGCGTAATGAACGAAAGCGTTCTCACTCTTCATCTGTCCTTCCAGCGTCTAGGACCACTCAAGAGTGACCCGGATCAGACTTAACAACATGAAGAAACAAGAGAGCTTTTTTTATTTAATGAAAAATCGTCGAACGGTAGTTAAACGGTCGTCGAACACGAAGTCCAGCACAGCTGGGGTAGTTAAACAGTAGCTATCATTAAACAACTGTTTATCGTCCGCCTAGGCGGACGTTTATCACAAGCGAATGCGAGTGTTTATCGCGACCCCGGCATGCCGAGGGGAGCTTTTATCAATTTACTTCTTACTTAATGAGTTTAGAATTCAAAGATTTATGAGTAAGTGAGCAGACCTTATCTGCACTCACGAGAAAATGATTTATCACGCCTTCTCCCATCCAAGAGAAAGTAATTCCCCTTTTGCTCAAAGGAGAAAAAAACATCGTCGGACAAGCAGCGACTGGCACAGGCAAGACTGCAGCTTTCGGGATACCATTGATAGAAAAATTACAATCCAGAAATAAAGTACAAGCGCTAATACTTGCCCCCACCAGAGAATTGGCAACCCAGATAGCCGAAGAAATAGATTCTCTCCAATCAAGGAAGAATCTCAAAGTTATGGCAATTTATGGGAAACAATCCTATGAAATCCAGATCAGAGCGTTGAAAAAGGGAATCGATATCTTGGTCGGCACACCGGGAAGAATCATGGATCATCTCAGACGTAGGACATTGGATCTGAAAGATATTTCGTATTTTATCCTAGACGAAGCGGATGAAATGCTGGACATGGGATTTGTCGACGACATAGAAACAATATTCAAAGAGACTAACCCTGAAAAAAAAGTCTTATTATTTTCAGCGACGATGCCCAGAGAAGTTTTGCAGATAGCTAAGAAATACATAGGCGATTATGAATTAGTCGCGATAGAAAATAAGCAGGAAACCTGAGAACAGACAGACCAAACGTATTTCGAGGTTCAGGAAAAAGATAAATTTGAACTCCTTCGCAGGATTATGGATACCGAGAAAGATTTTTATGGGATTATTTTCTGTCATACCAAGATAGATGTGGATCATCTGGTCTCCAAACTCAATGACGAATGATATAGTGCAGAAGGACTTCATGGTGATCTTGCACAGAAACAAAGGGAATATTTTCTCCAGCGCTTCAAAGATAAGAGAGTGAATATCCTTGTAGCGACAGATATCGCAGCCAGAGGGATCGATGTAGAAGATGTCTCGCATGTAATCAATTTTTCGATACCGCAAAATGCTGATAGATACACCCACAGGATAGGCAGAACGGGAAGAGCAGGGAAAGAAGGCACAGCAATCACCTTCATCACTCCGAGAGAATACAGCAAAATGTCATACATCAAAAAGGTGAATAAAGTCGATATCAAGAAAGGAGTAATCCCAGATATCAAATGAGTGATCGAGAAGAAAAAAGACGCACTCAAACAGAATATCCAAGGAGTGATCCAAGCCGAATCACACAAAGGGTATAGAGATATCGCAGATACGCTGATACAGGACAGTAATGCTCGTGATGTCGTAGCAGCACTTTTGAAAATGCACTATGAAAACGATTTTGACAAGACCAGATACCAAGACATCTCAGAAAGCAGAAGGGAAGGTGGGTATAGCAACACGTCAGGACAAGTAAGACTTTTTGTAGCACTAGGAAGGAAAGAAGGATATAACGCACGTTCATTATTGGATCTGATCACCAAGGAATCAGGTGTGGAGAACAGAGAAATCAATGACCTCAAAATGATGGAGGATTTTTCGTTTATCAGTGTCGCACCAGCCCAGGCAGAGATTATCACCCAAGCATTTGCAGACAAGACCATACAAGGAAAAAAGGCAATCATCAATAGAGCTAAAGAAAGTGATAGAGGTGGAGAAAGGAGACCGTATGGTGACAGGAAGAATTTTGGTAATAGAAAATCATATGGTGAGAGAAAACCTTTCTGAGAAAGGAAACCTTTCGGAGATAGAAAACCATTTGGAGACAGGAAACCTTTCTGAGAAAGAAAACCTTATGGAGAGAAAAAATCATTCGGTGACCAGGCCTATGGCCAGTCCTGAGGAACGAAGGATAAAAAAACATTCTGAGAAAGAAAACCCTATGGAGAGAAAAAATCATTCGAAGGAAAAAAGACTTTCGGAGAAAAAAGACCATTCGGTGAAAGAAAGACCTTTGGAAACTCAAGACCATTTAAAAGATAAACGAAGTATAATTTTCTATTTCTAATTTTTAACCACCAAGTTTTTTTCACCTTAAGCTTTAAGCTTTTGGCTTTGAGCTTTAAGCTTTCTGCTAATTTTACGACAGGATAATCTCATCCAAAACGATATCGTGATCACTCACCGGCAATTCATCCACAAGCTGACACGTGAATCCAAGTCAGATTTTTTTTGCATGAGGATATTGGGCAAGAAAAGTGTCATAATATCACTGTCCCCTGCCTAATCTTTTCCCATTTTTCGTAAAAGCCAATCCAGGTACAAGGATAATGTCTATCGAACCAAGATAGGGAAGCGCATCTTTGATGGTAGGCACACCAAACCACCCACGGTGAATAGCAGATGTGGATGTATAAATATATGGAGTAAGAAGGTTATCATCTATCTGAGGAACGACGA
>JBBABI010000037.1:0-7554 GCA_041679065.1 Candidatus Absconditabacterales bacterium | reverse complement strand
ACGGTTTTTCACTTCGATACGAGAAGATCCAGAAATGTTTGAATCTGTGGTTCGTCAGATAACGGCAGAAAAATAGACCGAACTTGATAATGATCAATCAATTGAGATAATTTTTCCAAAAAATGAACAGAAGTTTTTTTGATATCCTGTTTGCTGAGCTTGGAAAGTTTTTGCTTCATTTGATCTCTATATTCCTGTTTGGAGAACATATGAAAAAAGAAAATATAAATACATGAAATATATAAAAGCGGGACAATAAAACAAATTATTTTTATACAACCAACTTCTGTAAAATATTTATAGAGAGATGGTGCATGTTTTTATAGAAAGGATTATGTTCCTGGAATATGTATCTGGCTTGCGAAATCAGGTATCTTTTTAAGCTCAGGCAAGACTTTTTGATTCACCTCATCCATTGTTATTCTTCTTTTTTTATGGAAATCATAGAAATCTTTCAAAGGATCGATAATCTCCTTTAAATCAATATTAAATCTTTCCAGAAATTTCTGAAATCCCTGATTCATAGAATTTAACGTAATACTGAGATAATTTATTCATGTTCACAAGTCAGCATCATTTACTGAATTGACAGCATCAATATAATATTTCATATGCTGGTATTCATCAGTATAATTTTTCAAATCATCAAAAACGGCTTCTTTGGTCTGAACTATAGTTCCTTCACGTTGTTGCTGGGGAGAAAAAATAGGTAAATTTTTTTCAAAAGGTATAGTATTCATGGCTAATGAGTAAGATATAAATTTACTATAATAATTATATATATTTATTTTATTTTGTCAAATCCACTGAAATGACCAAAAATAGAGAGGGTATTGAGATTGAAATTTTGAGGAAAATAAGTAGAAAGAAATCGTCATTGCGAGTTTACCTACCACTTCGGTAGGGTACGAAGCAATCCAAATAGTAGAATAATTAGATTGCCACATCCGCCTAGGCGGACTCGCAAAGACACGATATTCAATATTTAACATTAATTTGGAACTATGTCCTTAGCCAATAAGTACCGTCCGCAGACCTTTGATACCATCATCGGACAGGAGCATATCACAGAGATCCTTAAGGCACAGATGAGAAGCACTAAACAGCTTCATCATAATTATCTATTATTCTGACCCAGAGGAACAGGAAAAACGACAGCGGCAAGAATCATCGCCAAGGCCATTAACTGCCTCAACCCTCATGACGGCAATCCTTGCAATACATGCATCAATTGTCAGACAATCAACGAAGGCAAGACATTAGATTACATAGAGATCGATGCGGCATCACATACCGGTGTAGACAATATCAGAGAGGCGATTTTGGACAAAGCTTCCTATCCGCAAGCAAGCCTCAAGAAAAAGATCTACGTCATAGATGAAGTCCATATGCTCAGCAAAGGCGCATTCAATGCGCTGCTCAAAACAATAGAAGAACCCAGAAACAATGTCTGTTTCATCCTAGCAACTACCGAACTCCATAAGGTCCCAGAAACTATCATTTCCCGTTGTCAGGTATTCAACTTCAAGAAAGTAAGTAGTCCAGAAATGAAGAAAATGCTTAAATGGATCTGCCAGCAGGAGAACCTTTCTCATACAGATGATGCTCTGGAAGTGATTGCAAAAATATCTGAAGGCTGTGTACGTGACGCGGTCAAATACGTGGACCAGGTAAGCGTACTGGGGGACATAAATGAAGAACATATCACGAAATTCTTGGGTGTAGCTCCTGAGGGGATGATAGAAGAATTTCTCCAGATGATAAAAGATAGTAATAAGGAAAATATTTTTACCAAGATAGATGAGATCCATGATCAAGGAGTTGATCTCCACAACTTCGCCAAACAGATACTCATGTATATGGATCAGCACTTCCTGGAAAATATCGATTTTTTCGCACAAGTATCGGAAGCTTTTACAGAGATCATCGGCAATATCAGATATTATCCCTATCCGACCATTGTATATAAGATTGCAATCAACAAACATCTTAATGGAGTGCAGAGTGCAGAATGCAGAGTGCAGAATGCAGAGAAAAAAACGCCAGTGGTTAATCCTCCATCCTCCATCCCAGCGCCCGGTTCTCAATCCTCCATTCCCCAATCTCCTCAGAAATCTTCAGAAGACAATCTCCAAATCTCCATAACAATCCCCCAATCTCCTCAAAAAGACTCTACTGATCATTCAAGTATTTTATCGATGTTGTTGGAGAAGATGCAGCACAATACACTGAGAGACAATCTCCAGGATCAGATAGCCATCGAAGAAGTGACCGAGAATAAAGTGAAAATCATCGCCATCAATAAGATAGCAGAAATGATGCTTAAGAAGCCAGAAAACATCACCATAGTACAGAAATCCCTTTCAGAAATCTTGGGAAGAGAAGTAATGATAGAAGTGAAATTCGAAAATAAAGAAAACTATTTCGCCAGAAAATTAGGATAAAAAAATCGTCATTCCTGCGCCAGTTGGTTAAATGTGTCTTTGCGAGCTTGCCTACCGGCAGGTTTACATACCGAAGGCATGCAGGCCGATCCGCCACGGCGGAAAGGCGTGGCAATCCAAGATTGCTTCGTCGTCCGCCTAGGCGGACTCCTCGCAATGACGTAACACTTTCATCTTTCAACGTTTCCACACTTTATTACATGCAAATAATGCTCCAAGAAAAAAAAATCCAAAGAAAAAATCTCCTCTGCCGGGTCATCTATGACTTCGGAAATTCATTTTTCATCGTAGCTATCGGTGCGATGTTTTTGGCGCAGCGGCTGATTATAGATAATAAAGTTCCTGATATTCGATACGGAGCAAGTTTTTCTCTAGCGACCATTCTTGTACTTTTCGTTTCTCCCTTTCTTTGAGCACGATCAGATAAGATAGGCAGAAGAATGCCGTTCCTTACTCGATCAACTATTGCACTTATTACAATCAACGGAATGATAGCTCTTGCAGCTCTTTCTTCATTCCCAAATAAAGTACGGATTGTTTTATGACTTTCTGTTATATTACAATTTTTTTATCAGATTAGTTTAATTTTCTACAATGCCTTACTCAAAGACATTTCCAAAGAAACCAATAGAGGCACGATTGCGGGCATAGGGGATTGACTCTGAAATCTTTGATGGATTGTAGCTTTATTCATATTTCTCCCGATTGCCAACTGAACCTTTGCCTTAATCGGAACCGCCTGAAGACATCAAGTATTCCTACCGGCATTCATCCTCTCTACATTATTTATGCTCCCGATGCTTCTACGATTTAAAGAGCACAAACAACCAATCATTCATGCCACACAAAATATATACAAAAAAACTCGGACAGGGATCAGACAACTTCGAACTACTCAAAAAAATGTCTGACTCTATTTACTGGCTTTCTCACTCATCTCAGATATTGTCTTGACTATGACGCTCTATCTTGCTGTCGTAATGGATACTATGTATAAAGTCGGAGAAACAACAAAATCCACTGTCTTGATAATTTTTCTCATTATGGGAATGTTTTTTGGATATATTTTCGGAAAATTCGCAGATAAATTTGGATACAAAAATATATTGATCCTAACCTGTGTTCTGCTTACTATTAATTGTATTATTTTTTTCTCCTGTACTACTCCATGGGTATTGTACGTAGTAGGTGCCTTATGATGAATAGCATCAGGAGGATATTTTACTGTCACAAGAGCATTTATGATCAGACTTTCTCCACTAGGCGAGATTGGAGAATACTTCGGATTATATTCCACATTTCAAAAAGCTGCCTCTATTACCGCTCCTTTGCTCCGATGAGGAATCACGTTATGGCTGATACAATATCCTGTATTCAAATATCAAGTAGCCTGAGCAGCAATGACCATATTGCTTATCGTATGAACTATTCTTATGATGAGAGTCAAAGAACATTAAGAAAAAAGAGAATTTATTATACCATTAACGAATGAATTCCGATACTACACAAAAACAGTTATCAGAAAAAGACGTCATACAAGTCCTTCATTTTATCATAGAGAAAATAGGAACGAAAGACATTATCCGAAGATTTGATGGAGGAGTGAATCTATTGATCCGGTGAATGCCTAGACTGCCGACAGACATAGATATCAGGACTAATAAGGCAGGATATGAGGCATTTAACAAGGAGTTTCTGAAGATGAAAAAAAAGGAAGGACAGAGCAAGATGAGAGAGACGCTAGGAAAAAAACAGTATAGTATTTTCAACATACAATGAATGGATGTAGAAGTAGCATACTATGAGAAAGAGATTGAATGCATGGATATGTTTAGTGATATCATAAAAAAGACTCGAAATGGCATCACCATACCAGTATTACCATTAGCGCAAATTAAGCATTTTTATGAATGGATCTGATCCACAGAAAAGATGAAACTTATTGAAAATTTCCTCAGTCAAAACAAATAATAATCCATCGGTGTTTATCAGGTTTCTGATTATAGAAAAATGTACGAACCGGTCATTTTAATATTCTTCCAGTATAATTTCCTTATCTACATCAAGAAGCAGTTGTATCAATCTTTGATACTGATTATGATATTTTTTTATGTAAAAGTCTTTTGTTTCTTTAGATAATATTGCCCAAAAAAAACGTGCAGGAAGCATTCTTTTATGATTTTTAAATTCCAGAATAAGGAAAGTTTGCTTATCAATATCAGAATCCTCCGTTTTTATTATAAAATCAGAATCTTTCATTGTATCAAAACAAGGATCATCAGGATCATTTACTGTCATCACAACATCTTTTATCTGTTCAAATTCTTCAAAAAAAAGCTGAATTTGTTTAGGATTAATTTTATTCAAGAGTTTTTTAATGCAAATATGTCAAAAACTTTTTGAATGGAAATTCAAATCATATTTAGGAAAAATTGAAGTTGAATATACAAGCTGATGTGCTGCATCACTAGTAATATCTTTTATCAATCCATACTGTTTAGCATCATCAGCAAGTTTAGTCAGATTGACTCAATTATTTAATTTCAAAAAATTATTTTTGGCTTCTCATTTTGTCATACCTCTAGACATACAAACATATATACAAAATAAATAATATTGATTCTTAGGTATTTTATACAAAAAGTCAATACAATTATTTTAGATATACCTTCACGATCCTGATATTAAAATGAAATGTCTTCACTTCTTCAAACTCGAAATATTGATCAAATTCCTGACGCAAAACATCCACCTGCCGCGTCATCATCTCTAAGAAACAAACTAAAGCCATTTTATCTATTATGCATCACTCGTTACTCGTCACTCGTAACTGAAGTATCTGATCCAACATAATTCTATAATAATACAGTCAATCGTCCCCTCCTACAAAAGCCGGTTTTGGTTCCCATTTCTTCACATTATCAGCCACATTCGCTTTGAAGGTTTCTTCAGGGATATATGGCAAATTAGCAACTAAAATGAGTTCAGAGTTTATGGTTAATAGTTCAGAGTTATAAGGAGCTTGAAACAAGAAATTCAGCAAATCCGACTGAATAAATTCTACTTTCTTTAAGCTTTGAGCTTTAAGCTTTAAGCCATTCGTAATTAGTAATTCGTAATTCTTTTTTGCCACTTCAAGTGCATCGGCAAAATAATCAGTACATATGACATTAGCAAAAAAGTTTGGATTCTGCAACAGAACAGACATCCCCAACACTCCACACCCTGTTCATATATCCAAAAGGAGATTATTGCCAACCTTTCCACCTTTCAACTTTTCAACTTTTCAACTGATAAATTCCGTAACGGAATTTATCATGTATTCCGTTTCAGGTCTTGGAATCAATGTCGTTTCATTGACCAGAAACTTATTTCCAAAAAATTCCACATATCATAAGATATATTCCAGTGGCTTTTTTTTGACGACATAATCATCATACGCAGAAATAACTTTCTGAACTACTTCATCGTCCAGCTGTCTTTCCATGTCAGTCCACAATTCCTCTCTCGTACATCACAAAAATAAGCAGAGCAATTTCTGCATGACAAATTTTTCTGTATATTTTGAATTTTGTAATACATCACCTACTGTCATTCCCTAACAAAAAAATAAAAACCTGTAACCTGCAATCTTTTAATCTTTTAGTTTTTTAATCTTTCAATCAAATCAAAAATAACTATCATACTACCGTTTTAATTAGACCAACGATATGCAAATACTCCTACCAATACTCGCCAGCCTTATTATTATCTATATACGGATTTGGATACTCAATACCATTTTTTCTGAAAAGAAGATCAAAAGAACCATCTCATTAAAAATCCTCTTCACAGGAATTTTCCTCGTCGGCATCCTTTTCGCATACACCTATTTAAGCAAACGATTCCCCTCACTTTCAACCTTCAACTTTCAACCTTCAACTATCAATAGTCAGTCAATCATGCTCTTTGTGATCTATTGTTCAATATTCACCATAGTACTGACGTTGATATTCAAAAACCGATATACCAAAATCCTCCAAACCATGCTTATCTGAGCATTATTTTTCTTGGCGATAAGTTATGGATGATATCTTCTCGGACTCAGTTCGCTATTGATTTATTTCTTGGTTTCCGCATACGCAGAGGAATATCTGAAGTATAACGCCGGGAATAATCTGCTGTATGAAGAGAAAAGAATAAATCAGACTGACCTGATTCTGTTTTGTATCCTCATCGCGTTAGGATTTAGTTTGATAGAAAATCTCCTCTACATCGTCATCAATCTTGTAAATCATACCAATACAAATGTCCTCCAAATGCTCATCGGCAGAGGATTGATCAGCTCATTGATTCATGTGGTGGCGACAGGACTCATTGCATTTACGACTATCAGTTTCCGCAAGCGACACAATATTATTATTCCGACAGTGATCGGACTTCTCCTCTGATTCGGACTCCACAGCTTGTACAATATTGGCCTTAGCTACAAGCTTTCTACCATTACTATCCCAGTCATCATCATAAGCTTTTTCTTGCTGACCTACCTCTTCTTCAGATCAGATAGCATCTACAGAAAACAATAATTAATTTCCCTTCGTTCACTGCAAAACAAGCATAAGATCTTCACCAGCTTGGTAAGCCTTGGTTAATTTTTCTATCAGGATTTTGACGATTCAGCCACTGCATTCATTGACGATACAATCCTTGATGAGGAGATAACGCTCAAACTCCTTGTCTTCTTGATAGTCATGAAGCGCATTGTACATAGATATATGATTAAGGGATAAAAAACAAATATTGATGCTTCGTCTTGTATCTTGCTTCTATTATAAAAAAAACACCCATTGCTGGGGGCTAAATTTTGAAAAACCTCCACCAGGATAAAGTTTAGGAAAGTCATTACAAGATTTTTTTATACGAAAAAAACTGCCTTTTAATCGGCAGTAATTTTCGGTGGTCAGTACTATTAGTAAGAGACAAAGTCATGAGTCGGCATTAGTTTTTTTCTTATAGGTTAGAGTGGTGGTCTATCCTCACCTTCCGGTAAGGATGCCTTGTTACGACTTAACCCCAGTCATCAGTTCTCTCCTTAACCCGCATGGCGAATCTTTAGAGAGCCCCAACTCCC
>JBBABI010000036.1:6091-11517 GCA_041679065.1 Candidatus Absconditabacterales bacterium | reverse complement strand
ACGTCTCAATCTCCCAATCCTCAATCCTCAACAACGCACAGCGTTCAGAGAACGGGGTCTAAAGTTTCCATGAAGACATTCCTCATCTGATGCGGGATATTATTTATGATTGTCGTAGGATGACTGCTTATCATATTTTACAACCTGATCAAAAATCCGAATCAGTTAGTGAATCTCGGCATCGATCCTACTACAACCAAAACCTTGCTTCAGACTTTCGCAGCAATATTTTTCGGTTTGCTGACATTTCTGGGTATTGCAGTCTTGATCAATAATTTATACAGACTCGTTACCGTCAAAAACAAATCCAAACTCTGATATGTGGTCGGTGCATTCGGATGATTTTTTCTCTTCATCTTTGGCATCGCATTGGGCGCGCAGATTTTGACGAGTGTCAGAAATATCTCTGTAGAGAATATCATCGATAGCAATAAGCTCATCATGCCCTATATCCAGCTCAAAGATGGCGCTAGGTATACACGTTCGGATTCCAGTCTTTCGCTCATCGCTCCAGCGACGATTTTCTATGCACTCAATACCACCTATTTCAATGCACAAATCCTGCCGACATTAGGACAGGCAAATATCCAGCAGATGACCTTGGATTGCGGCAATGGACAAACACTTACGCTCAATTTCTCTACCTGGCAATTTGATGGTTCATGCATCTATTTCGCCAAAGGCGACTATTCATTGAGTATGGATGTTTCCTATATCAATATCCCTACATCAGAGCAATTGGATCAGATATTCAGCGGTGGTTCATTGACTATCGATTCCGAAATCGTTATCACACCCAACAAACAAGCGCTTGCATTCAACGATGCTAAGACAGAGATGAGTGTAGGTAAGGTGCCTAGTAAAGTCACTTTTGATGCGACAGAGATATTCAAGGATCTCAATCTCACTGATTACAAAATTGTTCGGGATTTTGACGGAGATGGTATCGCTGACAAACAGAATCAAGCGACGACAACGTTTGTGTACAAAGAAGCGAAACTGTATAATGTCACTTTCAGATTACCATTACTCAATAATTATATTTATACATTTCCTCTGAGGGTAGAGCAATCCGATGTTCCTGTCTGCGAAATCTCTGCTGCAAAAAATAAGGAAGCTGAATATGGATTCGTCACGTCATTCCTGGATACCAACGTCAAGATCACGGATTATCAGTTTGATGTCATAGACAAAAATAATAAGAATGCGATCGTAGATACCATCAAATCCAAAGATACTTCATTCACCTACCAATTTCCTGGTAAAGGTATCTATGCGGTCCAAACGACATTCATTACGGAAGATGGAAAGCAGGGACAATGTGAGAGTGATGATATTTCAGTGGGAGCTACGGATTTCCAGATTTTCTATGATGTAAACTACAAATCAGTTGGCTCGCCGCAATTCCAGAAAGTGCTGGCAAGCTGAGATGTGACAATGAATTCCTGAGTCATTACGATCAAAGAAATCCCTACCATCCTTCAGATTCAGATCAATCAGATCCTGCCAAGCACTTCCACGACGACCAAAAAAGTTTCTATGGATGATAAAGCGATCCTTTCCACAGATAATAAAATATTTGAAATCCCTGTAGAAGATAGTAATGATCATCAGATTTCTATTGTGGTGGAAGATGCAACTCGTGGCACCAGGACTGAGGAAATTCTTACCGTGAAGGTCAATAGAGAAGATATTATCGGCAAATTGATCATCACGCCAGACACCGTAGGATTGGATCCTTTTACCGTGAAATTTGATGCGTCTACAACTAAGCTCAATGATCTAACTGATGAAATCGTCTACTTTACCTGGGATTTCGGTGATGGGGTAGTGAAGAAAAACTTATCAGAAGCAATTGTTTCTCATACATACACATATAATACTACCACAGAAAATGGTGAATATCATCCTGTCTTGACTATCAAAACCAAAAAAGGCCGTGAGATCAGCATCTCTCCGGAAAATAATATCATCGTCAAAAGAGCAGCGCAATCATTGGTTATCCATATCGATTCTCATCCTGCGCAAGTTGCAAATGTCCAGGATAGGGTAACATTCTCTTTGGAGCTCAATGGCTTGCCGACAGAAATAAATCGGGATTTCGGCAATGGCAAGACATTGAAATGCCAAGGCAGAGAATGCATACAAGCGACACAAGTATATGCTACACCTGGTACCTATACCATCAGAGCAGAAGTGGTTTTTGAAAATCAACCGACAATCGAGGGAAGTATAGTGTTGAAAGTGAGGTAAATTGTCTTTGCGAGCTTGCCTGCCTATGGTAGGCCGAACCTGCCTGCCGCCGCGCCTCGTAGAACTACGATGGGTAGGCAGGTGACAACGAGGCGTGGCAATCTAATTATTCTACTATCTGGATTGCTTTCCCGCCGGTGCGGGACAGACTGTCGCAAATACTCCTCGCAATGACAATAAAAAATTCCAAAACACGAATGGTAATTTATATTATATTTTACAGACAAATGTTAGATAGCAAACAGTTGCATCGTTTACAAAAATTAGCATGTATAAAACTCACGGCAGATGAAGAAAAAAAATTATGAAAGCAATTGGAGAATATCATCCAGTTTCTCGGACAATTAGATCAGATCAAGATCAGTAAAATAATAGACAAGGAGCCAGAACTTATGCTCAGGACAATTTCAGGGGTCAAAGAATTTCCTCATCCGGAAAAAATATTGAAAAATGTGAAACATCCTGTTGTGAATAATTCCATCGTCATTAAATCGGTGCTATCATAAAAATGAATTTTCAAATATTCAAATTTTCTAATATCCGAAACAATTTTTAAATATTCAAATATCAGAATTTCTGGCACAATTAAAAAAAGTGTGTGGCTATTTTTATATTCGCCAATTATTCTATCAAGTTTCTATCCAAAATCCTTTTCAAGATAATCATCACATATCATCTTACTTCCTTGATGGAAAGGGTATACTCTTTGATGACAGATAACTTTTTGACTGCATCTAGATGTTTGGTGTATCGGTCAATTTTCGCTTGGAAAGTATGTTGGATGCCAAAAAGATCCAGAACTTTCCCTCGTGTTCTGTTGCCGAAATTACGCATCTTATCATTGATGGTCAATTCTCCCGTAGTAATATTGTATTCGGTTCATCGAAGCATTCTAGAGATCATAGTGATGAACTGATCTCTCCTGACGACATAGTTTGGATTAAATACCACATCAGGGGTGCCATAGTAATCCAGTCCCATGATGCCAAGCTGACAGGAAAGCAGGATATAATATTGCAGATCTTGAGACTCGTTTTTGATATCTTCAAAGTCGCATTTTTTTGTTATATCTGGCTTGAGTCAGAGTACTTTGACAGCAAATTCAGAAATCATCTGTGCAGCATATTTCCTGACCAGCGGTTCATCCATCGCAGCATCTTTGATGGTGGATTTAGTTGTTATTCCCAACGAATATGCCCATATATATGCATCATTCCATTCTTGAGGATAGGGAGAGCCTTGTACGCTTGGCTGAGCTGAGGTATCCGTCTGACAAGGTCCGCAGAGTTTCGTGAAAAAGGAGCTGTTGCAGTTTCTAGTCTGACAGGTTTTCGCGGTCAGTGTTTCGATGCCTGCTGATATTCATGCCGGTAGAAAAGCAAACGTTGTACCGATGAATCCTATGCTTCATAAGCAAATAAGTAGACAATATCTGATATATTTCGATGGGAGCATAATTACAAGAAAGAGAATAAATACAAGTATATATATCTTTATATAATAAGAATTCCAGCATAATGGATGTGGTTAGCATATGGATTTTAGTCTTTGGAATTGGGAGTCTAGAATAAGAAATCTGGTTTGAAGACATAACCAAACGAAGTCTTACTTCAGTGGGGTTAAGAAATTTTAAATTGAGATTCGTTTTAAACTCCATAGTCAACGTCCTCCGGAAATGCGAAGTGGGGGGTGGATTAGAAATTTAATTGGCTTAATACTATAGAAAAATAACTCATTTTATCTTGAAATCTCCTACCTATTCCCTATATACATTCTCGAAAGAGATTTTTTTTATATGAAAAAATAGAAAGAGGTTTAATCGTTTATTCGAAAATCGTTTAATCGGAGGTCCGAATAACGAATAAACAAATTCCCAATAAACCAATATTTTATTCCCGCTTTAGCGGGACTCCTTCACTGCGTTCAGTCGCATTTTATCATTTCATCTTTTTATCATTTTATCATTCTACAATGGCCGAGCGAAAACCTTTAGAGAAAGTGAGAAATATAGGAATCATGGCTCACATCGATGCAGGGAAAACAACAACGACAGAAA
This sequence comes from Candidatus Absconditabacterales bacterium, assembly GCA_041679065.1. Lineage (GTDB taxonomy): Bacteria > Patescibacteriota > Gracilibacteria > Absconditabacterales > Absconditicoccaceae > CAJBLF01. The sequence continues at coordinate 7,208 of JBBABI010000036.1, read as the reverse complement.
GAGTCTTATTTTATACAGGTAAGAAACATAAAATCTGAGAAGTGCACGATGGTGCTGCTGAGATGGATTGGATGGAACAGGAGAAAGAAAGAGGTATTACGATCACTTCTGCTGCGACCACCTGTTTTTGGAAAGATTTTCATATCAATATCATAGACACTCCCGGACACGTGGATTTTACCGTAGAAGTAGAAAGGTCACTCAGAGTTCTCGATGGAGCAGTAGCATTGCTTGATAGTTCTCAAGGAGTAGAACCTCAGACAGAAACGGTGTGGAGACAGGCTGATAAATATGGCGTACCTAGAATTATCTTTGCCAATAAGATGGATAAATTGGGCGCGGATTTCTATATGTCTGTAGATTCTATCAAATCCAGAATTACGGACAAGGGTGTGGTTTTACAACTTCCCGTCGGACAAGCAGATGAATTTACTGCGATCATAGATTTGCTTACGATGAAGATGTATACGTTCGAGGGAGATCATGGTATCGATACGGTGGAACATGAAATACCAGCTGACATGATGGAGAAAGTAAAGCTATACAAAGAAGAGATGCTGGATAAATTATCATTATTTGATGATGAATTGGCAGAAAAATTTCTCAGTGGAGAAGAAATTTCCATAGAATTGATCAAGAGAGCGATCAGACATGGAACTATCCATAATAATCTCTATCCTATACTTTGTGGTTCTGCATTAGGGAATAAGGGAGTGCAGCAGATGTTAGATGCAGTGACTGATTATCTTCCCTGCCCATTGGATAGGGGGGCGATGAAAGGATTGGATCCAGATGATGAAACTAAGGTTTTGGAAAGAAAACCAAATGATAATGAACCTGTTTCAGCTATCGCGTTCAAGATTGCGACAGATCCGTTCGTAGGTACGTTGACGTTTGTGAGAGTGTATTCGGGTATTATTAAATCATGAGATACCTTGCTCAATCCACTCACCAGACAGAAAGAAAGAGTAGGAAGATTATTGCTCATGCATGCGAATAAGAGAGAGGAAATCGCAGAAATACATGCAGGACATATCTGTGCATTCTTGGGACTCAAAGACACGAGGACTGGACATACACTCTGTGATATGAAAAATCCTATCATCCTAGAAAAGAT
>JBBABI010000036.1:0-6081 GCA_041679065.1 Candidatus Absconditabacterales bacterium | reverse complement strand
CCAGCTCCCGTTATTGATATCGCTATCGAGCCAAAATCAAAAGCTGATCAAGAAAGGATGGGGATAGCTCTTTCCAAGCTTGCATATGAAGATCCTTCATTCAAATATTATTCTGATCCAGAAAGCAATCAGACAATCATCGCAGGGATGGGAGAATTACATCTAGAAATCATCGTAGACAGACTCAAAAGAGAACATAAGGTAGAAGTGACGACAGGTAAACCGCAGGTAGCATACAGAGAAACTATTACTCAGACTGCTAACGGAGAAGGACTCTTCAAAAGACAGACATGAGGCAGAGGTCAGTTTGGACACGTACTTCTGAGATTGGAAAAAAATATGGAGAAAGACTATGAATTCAAAGATGAAGTGACGGGTGGAGTGATTCCCAAAGAATTTATTCCCGCTATCGATAAGGGTGCTAAAGAGACGGTTGCTCAATGAGTACTAGCTGGATATCCTATCATCAATGTCAGAGTCGTTCCTTATGATGGATCGTATCATGATGTAGATTCATCAGAAATAGCCTTCAAGGTTGCTACGTATAGAGCATTCAAAGACGCATTTATGAAAGCAGCTCCCGTGATCCTAGAACCTATCATGGACATAGAAGTGGTGACTCCAGAAGATTATGTGGGAGAAGTAATGGGAGATCTTAGTTCAAGAAGAGGAATGATCCAAGGTCAAGATAAGAGGGGAAATGCTGCAGTTATCAAAGCAAAGGTCCCTTTGTCTGAGATGTTCGGATATACGACTGATTTGAGATCAAATACCCAAGGAAGAGCGCAATCTTCTATGCACTTCGGAAGTTATGAAAAAGTCCCAGAAAATATCGCCAAGAAAATCATTGAAGAGAGATCTGGTAAGATCAAAGGATTAGACGCAGAATAGTTTGAGTGCAGAGTGTAGAGTTCAGAGTGCAGAGTTGTTGTCATCCTGAGCCTGCCGAAGGATATAATCATTTAAAATATATAGAAAGACTTCGCAGAAATGCGGAGCTTTTTCTAATATGGGAAGGTTGAAATATGGAAACATGGAAAAATTACAATAATGCCCAATCTTTCAATATTTCCATTTTACCACAAGACGAAGTCTTTCCACATTCTCTATAAGCACGCCTTGATCAATCACACAAAGAGCGGATGTGGTCTATCTAGTCTGGAATTGAATTCCGGATGGGATTGGGTTGCAGTGTAATATTTATGATCGGGTAGTTCTATATATTCAACTAATTTTCCATCTGGTGAGATTCCGCTGATGATCATGCCATTCTTTTCCAATATTTCATGATAAGCAGGATTGACTTCATATCTATGACGATGCCTTTCTTGGATGCTCTCTTGTCCATAAAGTGTTTGTACTTTGCTTCATTTCTTCAATATCGCTTCATATAATCCCAGACGCATAGTTCATCATTTATTGGCAATAGTTTTTTGGTCTTCCATGATATCTATCACGGGATCTGAAGACTGATCGTCGAATTCAGTAGAATTCGCATTCGGTAGTCAGCATACATTTCTCGCAAAAGAGATGACGGCTATCTGTAATCCAAGACATAAACCGAGATATGGGACGCTATTCACTCTGCAATAATTTGCGATATTGATTTTTCCTTCGGTTCCTCTTGATCCAAATCCGCCGGGGACGACGAATCCTTTGATAGCATTCTCTTGGATAAACGCTGATAATTTTTTCTCTCGATCAGAACTTTCAAAAACTTCTGTATCCAATAAATGCACTTTTACTGCAGTATCCGAATTAACTCCTGCATGTTGCAATGCTTCTATCACGCTCATATAACTATCCGTGAGATGAGTGTATTTTCCTGCTAATGCGATATGGATGATTTTCTGAGGATTCTCAATCTTATGTACCAATTGTTCCCAGTTCCCCATATCAGGTTCTCTGTGTTCTCCCAGAAGTCTTTCTTGTATCAGGAGATGAAGATGCTGTTTTTGTAATGCAAGCGGCACTTTATAAATGGATTTTTGATCAAGTGCTTCTATGATATGATCAGGATCTATATCAGTAAACATGGATAATTTATTTTTGATGTCATCATCTATGGGTTTGCTTGTTCTGCATACGAGTATGCTTGGGTGTATACCCAATTCTCTAAGCTTGATGACAGAATGCTGGATAGCTTTGGATTTCATTTCTCCTGAAGTAGAAACCGTAATCATGGGAACGACATGGACAATCATGACATTATCTCTCCCCAATTCCTGACGTAATTGTCTTATAGCTTCTATAAAATGCAATCACTCGATATCTCATATAGTGCCTCATATCTCTACTATGGTGATTTCATTGTCCGCAGCGACAGCTTTGATTCTCTCTTTGATTTCATTCGTGATATGCGGAATAACCTGTACCGTTCTCCCAAGGTAATCTCCTTTTCTTTCTTTTTCTATCACGGACAGATATATCTGTCAGGAAGTGATGCTGCTTTTGCTGGTCATACTCTGATCGATGAATCTCTCATAATGTCACAGATCCAGATCGGTCTCGAATCCATCAGTCGTGACGAAAGTTTCTCCATGTTCGAAGGGAGACATTGTTCACGCATCTATCTGCAGATAAGGATCCATTTTCACAATAGTTATTTTATATCCGCATGCTTTGAGGAGTTTCCCTATCGATGCTGCAGTTATTCATTTCCCCAGTCCGGAAATAACTCATCACGTGACAAAAATCAATTTCATCGTATTTTTCTAAAAAAATAAAAAAGACTAATTAAAACAACTGTTGTTGACTGCCATTTAGCGGTAGTCTCTGAAACGAGGCGTTTTTTTTTAGTCTAAGATAGGATGACTTATATGCATTGTTTTTTTATTTGCAAATGATTTTATAAGAAAAATGGAAAGGTTAAAAAATTGAAAGGTTGAAAAATGGAAAGGTGGAAAGATTTTACTATTTCAACATTTCCATGTTTCCACAAGCCGAAGGCTTTCCATCCCCGTTTCGCGGGTGTTATTTCATACTTTCTTCCAATAACCTTGCTTGATTTTCCAAGACCAAAGCCTGGATCATATCTTCGATTTCACCCGTCATGAACACCGGCAAGTTCGACCGGGATTGATGAATGCGGTGGTCGGTGATCCTATCTTGAGGATAGTTATAGGTTCTGATTTTTTCTGATCTGTCTCACGTTCAGATCTGATCGCCTCTGATGGACTTGGTTTCGGCGGTTTTTTTGTCCATCTCTATTTGATAGAGTCTTGCTTTCAGTACGGACCACGCTTTATCCTTGTTCTGGAGCTGGGACTTGGAATCTCAAATCGTAACGATAAGACCACTCGGAAGATGACGTAATCTGACTCCGGTCTGGTTTTTGTTCGCATTCTGGCCTCAACTACTTGAAGCTGCATAAGTATCCATCTCTACGTCTTTGGGATCTATCTTCACATCTACATCTTCTGCTTCGGGCATGATAGCTACGGTAACGGTAGAGGTATGGACTCTGCCTTGTGATTCTGTAGAGGGGATTCTCTGGACTCTATGGACTCCGCTTTCAAATTTCATCAGTGAATAGACTTTATTTCATGACATCTTGAGCATTACAAATTTCACTCCGCCAATATCAGAAAGCTGCTCTTCCATGATTTCTACTTTCCATCATTTCTTGGCTGCATATCCTAGGTACATCCTAAGCAATTCTGCTCCAAATAGTCCTGCTTCATCACCGCCGGCTGCTGGTCTGATTTCTAAGAAAATATCTTTGTCGTCGTTAGGATCTTTTGGGAGAAGCGCTATTTTTATTTTCTGATCTAGATCTTCCAATTTATTTTCACCTTCTTTCAGCTCTTCTTTTGCCATTTCTAGCATCTCAGGGTCGCTTTCATTTCAGATAATCTCTTTGGCTCCTGTCACCTGCGCTTCATATTTCCTGCATTCTTGGATGAGCTCATAGATCTCCTGCATATTGGAAATTTCTTTATTGATCTGTATGGATTTTTTCTGATCAGAAATAATCTCAGGATTCATGGACTGCTCCCTTAAATCGAGATATTTCTTTTCTATATTGGCTAGCTTATCTAACATGGGAGTAAAGTTAACAACTAAAAGTTAACAACTAACAGCGTCGGATGTTTTAGTATCCCTCTGTTTTTTTCGAGGTTTTTATGGCAGATATTAGCATCTTTAAAATTTCTTTTCATGATGGATACAATGAATTATATTGATTAGAATCAATATATCATGTGTCTTTGAGAATATCTAGTCGATATAAGGTCTCATTAGCTTCTTTGAGTGAGATACTCATCTTGTTGATAAAATCAGCTCTTGATTGTCAAAATTCTGCTTCACGAAGAAGAGCTCAGATACTTGTTCAAGATCTCAATAACTGTCTTCCAAGACTAAATTCTTGTTTTTTTGTACACAAATGTTGGTAGAGTTTCACTATCTGAATACTAAATGTGTAACTTTTCTCTCTGAGAATACTTTCAGCCATGATATGGTATAAAAATATAAATTCCGAATACTCTCCTCATAAAAACCTTCTTTATAAAAACCTTCTTTCGCTGTTCACTGTTATCTGTTATCTGTTAACTATTTAATAAAATATTTGTCCAAGTAGCGTAAAAAGAAAATTGAAAATAAATGTTGTCACACTAGCCAGTATCCCGCTTCCAAATCAGATAAGTAAAAAAAGAAATATCATGGAGATATAGAGTGTGTATTTCTCTATCTGTTCTCCAGCTTTTCGCCAGAATATTTTTACAAGCCTAAATCCATCCAGAGGAGGGATAGGAATAAGATTAAATGCCGCTAACGTGATATTAAGGAAAGTGAAATTCACCCGAAACATATTCATGATATCCAGATTGTTGGTGAAAATGCTAGTAAAATCGATGCCAGCTATTTTAGAATAGATGAGGATCATAAAGATTCATATACATGCCAATACCAAATTCATGGCTGGTCAAGCTAATGCAACCATCAGTTCTCATTTTCTGGGATTTTTATAGTACATGGGATTGATCTGTACAGGTTTCCCTCGTCAGAAACGGACAAGAAAAATCATAAGGAACCCTATGGGATCGATATGTTTGAGCGGGTTGGGTGTCAATCTTCATTGCAGTTTAGGCGTGGGATCTCCTAGACTATAGGAAACATATGCATGCGCATATTCATGCATGCCGATAGATACTGCGAGTATTATCGCTAACTGGATGATTTCAATGATTCACATAGTGAAGGGAATGAATAATGAAAAATGAATAATGTTGGTGTTTTTTTATTGTCGCTCCCGTATTAAGGTTTGGAAGGATGGCCTAAATTAGTATGTCTTTTAAATGTGGATTCCGGTTTGCTCCGGGAATGCGGGGCCGCAAACCGTATCCCAGCTGTGCTGGACTGAAGCGCCGGAATGACAATCTTTCCATATTTCCACCTTTCCACGTTTCAACTTTATTTCAAGCCTTTTTCCAAAAATTGTATGAAGTTATCCATACTCCAGACCCTTTTGCCGTCGATATGAATGGTCGTCATTAGCTTGAGTTTCTGATAGACCACTGATCTCCAGTTGGCTTCATCAATGGTGGTAGTATTTCACGTTCCGAATAATTTTTCTGCTAGAGCAGGTTTGATATTAAGTTTGCTGAATATCTTTCATAGAATCACAAATGGCATATCTTTGGAATACATAGCATTGATTTCATTCAGATCCTTTGCTTTTTTGTTTTGCATATATTCCTGCAGTACCGTGATCATTTTCTGATTCTGGTATTGGGAAGGATTGAACTGGGATTTATCAGTTCAGAAAAGTTTCGTTAAATCTTTTTTAGCTCCCATATCGACAGTACTGAGAAGAATATCATAATCACCTGCCAATAATCTGCCTTGTAATTCTTCGGGAGTGGTTATCTTCTCAAAGATGAAATTATCCAAAACATCGTAGTCTTTGAAGATGCGCATCATCCTCGCAACGACGAAGTTATATAATGGGCTGTCATAATAGATCACCGTTAGTTTGATTTTATCACCAGTCTGACTTTCTATTAGGGGAGTAGTTTCAGGGATGACGTTGTAGATATCCAATGATGCTATGAAATTTTTCTGTTTTTTGTTATATCCATA
>JBBABI010000035.1:9555-11805 GCA_041679065.1 Candidatus Absconditabacterales bacterium | reverse complement strand
TCATCTTTCTCATCATCGCCTTCTTCAACTACTGCTGCATCGTCATCTTCTGTTGTGTCATCGTCATCATCATCTCCTTCAACAGCTGGTTCGTCTGCAACTACTGTCGCATCGTCATCTTCTGTTTCGACCAAGATGGAGTTGAGTAATAATTCTTGAATAGTCATCTGTACATATTTATAAAGTAAATAGATTTCGTAGAAAGTGAAATCGTAGGGGACTATAGGGATTTTTTTTGTTTTTGCAAGTAAAAATCCCCTTTTATGATTACCATAGGATATCAATGAAAATATTAGTCAAGAACCGATATATCATCTATCTTTATTTTTCATGCAAAGAGTTCTTTTATATTTCCGCCATGTTGAATCCATTCTTGGATATGATGATATCCGGTCAGAAATATGCTGTCCCTATTGAAAGATGACCCGGGCACTTGCGAAGCAGTATTCATTATCCCCATTTTGCATCTCAACACTCAATTGCAGATGGCAGATAATGACTTCTGCGGAAATAGTGTATGTATATATTGTGCAGTCTGAGCAAAATTATGTGTGGAAGCATATTGAGTGATCAGATATTTACCGTACATGGTCAGGTGTATATAATTGGGGGTTTGTTTTGTATGAACCTGTATAGCATGGTATACTGCTAGGCCTTCTTCATCAATACTACTTCCTTTCGTCCCATATTTTAATAATAACCGTCCACTCTGTTTCCCAGCGCTATATCTTTGGATATGGGTCTGCACTTCATGAGCGATAATGGCATCTACCGTGATTTTATCCAAGGAAGCAAAATTTCATAAACGAAGTATGATGTCTTTGGATGTATAAGATACAGCAAATCTGTATGGCATCTTAGTTTCCTCCTGAATTTTGATTTTTTTGAAACCATGTTCATCTAGATATGAACGTATATATGTGATCACTTCTTCACGAGAAAGAATCGGCGATTGGGATACTGGTATTGTCTGGGCATTCTCTAACATAGTTTTACTTTCCTGGAGATAGTCCTGAGAGATTTCTCCGAAAAGTTTCTGATTATACAGGGCAATCTGTGCAAAATCCTGCTGGATATATGCTTTGATCAACGCCAACTTATCCTCATATTCTGATATTTTCTCTTTGAGTAATTGTCCTATAGGGCTTTTAAAATCTTGATTAGCATAGGCATTTTTCATGTTTTGTAGATATTCCTGGATGAAGTGGAGAGCTTCCTGATCTGGAAAATTATAGCGAAATTGGGGATTATAGTCTCATTTCTTTTGTATAAAGGTCTTATATTCCTCTGCTATATTAACTGGATTGAGAATTTTCAGAAGATTAAAAAAAGCGGGATAACGATGAAGCTCCTTATCAAATTCATGCAATATTTTCTCTTCCTGAGGATCTATAAACATCGGCTTATTTCTGTCTAAAAAATGATTCCTTTTTCTTCAGCCATCGCTGGGATTGTCTGGTAAGCTTATATTCATCGGCTTGGTTGGCTAAGAGCTTCTTAACGGCTTCTTCCAAGAAAATGGTATTCTGACTGCCTTTGCAGATGACTAAACATTCATTGCCCGGCTCCTTGAGCATGGTTTTTATCGCATCACCGGCTTCGGTGGATTTGGTAAACGTGTATATCTTCTCTACCGGATACCCGACTTTCTGTAATTCGTCAGCAAGATAAGATGTCATATATGTACCGACCAAAAAGACACGGTCAGCAACCTGCGATACATATCCAGCTATCATTCTGTGTTCTTTCTCTGTCAGATCCCCAAGTTCTCTCATATCTCCAAGCATCATCCGGACTTTTCTCTGAGGGAACAATTGTGTCTTAATATTGTGAACTGTATTGATAATTTTCCTGATACTCAATGGAGAAGAATTATAGGTCGAATCGATGATGATACTCTGTTCCATCCCAGGGAAAATACTCAATCTCCCTGGCTGGAGCTGATATTCCAAGGTCAATTGTTCACCAAGATGCAGTTTGTCTGTATGTAAAAATGACTTTCGTCCTACGATATCTGCGATAGCCAATGCTATACCGACATAACCATAATTCGGTTTTCCCAGGACATTGGTCTGGATATGATGTTTCTTATTCTTGATCCGGAGATCAAATGAGACACCCAACGCTCACTGGATATCGGCCAAAATAAATTTCTCATTGGCAAATTTGATATCAGCTTGGATATCATTCCCTTCAGTTTGATACGTCAGATAATCTATCTTCAACTGGTTTTTTAGCTGGATCGCATAG
>JBBABI010000035.1:0-9545 GCA_041679065.1 Candidatus Absconditabacterales bacterium | reverse complement strand
AGAAATCAGATTTCCAGCGTGCTTTTCAGCATTTTGATTTCTTCTTTGGCGATCTCTGCTGGATTGCCGAATTGCTCGGAATGGACGGCGTCGATAGCGGTAAAGACACCGATATGCGGTTTGGCTATCTTGAGAAGAAAATCCATTTCCCCGGGATGATCTATACCATATTCCAATATAATGATATCATACGATTTACGGCTAAAGAAGGCTTTTTTGATCACTTTAGCAAGCACTGCGAAGAAGGTTCCCACATTTGGATCCCACTCCTCTATTTCGAAAATACTCAGCGACATGCCGAGCTCTCCGTTGAAATTTTTCCTGGAAGTAGAAATCTTAAGCTCAGGGAAACATTGCTTCAGTGTTTGAAAAATGATCATACGACAAGAGGTTTTGCCGACGCTACCATTGATACCTATGATATATGGCTTATGTTTACGCAGATAATTTCTAGCCAAAAAAGCCAATATTTTAAAATATATATTTAAAAGCTTTTTTTTCATAAAACCTTTTATAGATTAAAACAATCTATTATTTATTGAAAGGTGGAAACGTTGAAAGGTGGAAACATGATGGTGTTTTTTTTGATTTCCCATTTTTCCATACCTGCCGGCAGGCAGGCAGGTTTCCATTTTTCTATATTTCCACATCCGTGCAATTATTCCTCAAACGTCTTCTCTAATATAAGTGTAATGATCACTGCGATAGGCACAGCAAGAAGCACTCCTATCACTCACAGAATCAATGCTCAGATGATCATGCTGATAAAGATGACTACCGGATTGACGCCGAGCGTCTTATTCATCAATAACGGGATAAGTACGTTATTTTCCAACCATTGGATCAAGAAAACGACACCTATCACAATCAATGCTCCGTAGATGCCATAATTGATGAAAGCAACAAGTGCGGCCGCTAATCATCAGATAAGTGGGCCTACATATGGGATGAATTCTGTCATCGCTGCGATACCGGCCAACGCTCATTTCTGTGGTAGATCGATGCCAAAGATCGCAAGTATCCACAATGCGGCATACATAGCAGCTCCTATAAAGATACAGAGTAATAACTGTGATTTGAGCCAGATACCAAGCCTTTTGTAAATTCTTTCCAATTTCATATAAATAAATTTGTATTTTTTCTCTCCACCAAGTCTTGCGATAAATTTCATTACTGCATCTTTTTGGATAGAGAATAAGACCGACAAGGTCAAAACGATAGAAGTCTGAGTAACAAAACTGAAAAAGCTTCCGACCAGATTGACTGCCATATTGCCGATATTTTTGGCATAGGATGTCCCTACAGCCACTATCTGAGAAATATTCTGCTGCAATTGACTCTGTACTCACCCTACCACCGCAGGATTGCTAAATGAATCGAGTAATGCTTGTTTGAGTCCTCAGGGAAGCCAATGAGCATCTTGGATGACACCGAGCAAGGATTTTGTTTCCAATATCTTTTGGAAGTGAGAGATATTGTTGATGAATATTGTCATAACATCTGAAAGCTGATTGAGGACAAATGGTATGATAAATATCATAGCCCCCAAGAAAACGATAATAATAACTAAATATGCCAGCGCTATGGATATTCCTCTATAGGATAATTTTTTTTGAAAGAAATCGATAATGGCTTCTATGGCTAGAGAAAGGATGTATGCCATAAAAATTAAATAAAGAATACTTAATGATTTGTAGACGAATAATCCGATAAAGATGATTAGGACACCAAATGCCCAAAATTTGACAAACATTCTATTGGTCACCACAAAAGGTGTGGATGGCGCTTGTGTCTTTTCTTTTTCCTGAATCTCCGCCATCTGGGTTTCTAGTCTATCCAATTCAGCAAGTTGTTTCTTATTGTCTGTCTTGATGGAATTCCAAAAATCAGAACCGCCTTTAATGATTTTATGAATGATAGCCATAATGAATTTAATCAGGGATATAAAATAATTGTTTCATTTAGCAGACAATGGCCATTGTCTGCTGCTTTGTTACAACGATTATTAGCTAAGTTTTGTTACCAATTTCATCCATAACGAAGCAAATTCACTTTGTATATATCTAATAATATCCTTTTTTGAAAAATTTGCAATTTTTTTCTGACATTCTTCAACACGGTTTTTATTCATCACAACGAAAAACTTGCAATACTTCCCCTGAATCGGTTTGGAAAGCAATTGCTGTTTTTGGATATAGTCTAGGACAGCCCTCTTAATAACGTGTCTCTCGACTGATTTTTTGGAAAATTTGATCGTGACATGGAAAGAAAGCTGATGAAATGGTAGCTGGGCGTACTGCTGGAAGTAAAAAAATCCAAAAAGTCCAGCAGAAAAATACTGCCTTTTCCTGGACAAAAAAATCACCTCTTTACCTTGCAATCTAAATTTCTGCTCTAGCACGATAAAATATACATATAAAATGAGTTGTAAAAACAGTGTAAATAAGTATCTTCTATATGCAAGAAAACTTTTTATCCTTTGTCGATATCATTATGTTTTCTCGATTAGGTCTTTTGATCATCATCGTAGGACGGCTTATCCAATTGAATTACAGCCGGACAGGAAAGAAAGAGATTCAAAACTGATTTTTGCTATTGCAGGCGATCGGTATTTTTCTCTTGGTTATCGGTAGTTTTGCTTCAGGAGAAACTCTTCTGGGCTTTCTCGATCTTTTGAGCGCTGGCGGTGCATTTTGGCTCTATATGAAGATAAAGAAATAGCTTTTTGCTATTTAGACGATAATTGTGCTCCTGAAAATAATCAGAGCATTTTTGCTATTCATCATCCGAGTTCAAGGACATAACGTGATCTCTGCTTTGCACGGTATAAAGGACAAGGATCTTGAATGCAAGGAGTCGCTTCTTGGATATCCAAGATAGTATACGATGCATCCATCCAAATCATATCTAGCGGTATCAATGTATTTTTCATCCAAAAATCATACATATCCTCTTGTGGAAATACAAAAAGCATTCATTGATCAGTAGGTAACAACGTACGATACATCAATCACTGAGTCCTGAGTTGAGGAGTATCTGCGATTTCCAGAGCGAAACATTGTCTATGATAGCAAAGCTTCTCATAAGAAGATCATGAGGTATGACATTGAACAAATATCACCAGAATACTTATCAGTGCCAATCATCAAAATATCTTTTTATTGTTTTCCATATCATCTTTCTTATATAATAAACCATTTATTCTTTATCCCCAAACAAAATGAAACGATTGAAACGAGTACTTGTGGGTATCATTATTGTATGTGTAGTCTATTTTTCCAGAGGTTATTTGCAACAAAAATGAGTACAAACACAAGCAAAGACTATGACAGAGGTTTTGCAGCTATTTGCAACAACCAAAACACTAGAAACCGCGAGTATGGACCTCAGCACCACCATTACCGGCAAAGAAAATCTTGCTCATCTCGTGCCCGATTTCAACATAAATGATATCATCAATAGCGCACTTTTTAAAGAAAGTACGATTCTTCATGTAGAAGCTACCATCAATGCTGGATATCATCTTGAAAGACTTACTACAGGGAATATAACTGCAGAGAAAAACTGAAAGATATCACTTATATTGCCTTCACCAGAAATACTTGGCATCAACATCACCAAAGCGCTGAAAACTCCTGAGACTGCAATCATGACACAGAAAGATAAAGACTTACAATTGGCGCTTACTCATAAAGCACAAGAACTGATGCTGCATGATGCATTGAATTCCGGTATCATCGATATAGCAAAAAATAACATCCAGAAAGCATTCCAGGATCTTTTGGACAAAGTGAATATCAGCATAGATAAAGTGACGGTCAAATAATTTTCATTTGCAATTTCCTTTTATGCTGTCCTCCTTTCGAGTGAAGCGAGCACCGTAGAACTACGGGGTCAAAGGAGGGGGACCGCTTGCGGTGGAGGATTTAAATCCCTCCGCCCTGTCGGGCACCTCCCTTTGTCCAGCTATGCTGGACTCCCTTCGGTCGCAAAGGGAGACACAATTTACAAACCATTTTCATTTGCAATTTCAATCAAAATTTATATACACTTTCAGCTAACAATTTTTTAATTACATAATTTTTTTTATAATGCCAAAGACAAGCACCAAGAGAAAGCCAGGAAATAAGCTGATCGAAGTAATTTTGTTACTTAGTGACAAACATCTTGGGGAAAAATTTGAAATCGTCAAAGTAAAACCCGTCTATGCGAGAAATATCCTTTTACCCAAAAAAATGGCCGTCCTTGCTGATGCTACGAACAAAAACATCTATCAGCAAAAAATGCAGGCCGCTGAAGTAGATAGGAAAAATAAAGCTCAATCTTTGGATGATCTTTTCATCAAAATCCACAATGACGGTGGTATTGTCATCACCAGAAAAGCTAATAAGGATAACACCTTATATGCCAAAGTAGATGAAAATGATATCGCTGAAGCTATCAAAGCTTTCTATAGTATAGATATAGAACCACACTATTTCAAACTCAAGAAAAAACTGACTTCCGTCGGACAGTTTACTGTGCCTTTCTTGTACAAGGATTTGAAAAAAGAAGTGATCGTGAAGATAGAAGCCGATCCTGAAGAAGAGAAGAAACATAAGAAATCAGAGGAGCAAGTTGAGAGTTGAGACCTAAAAGTTGAGGGTGAGGCAATAAAGAAGACCAAAGATCAGATTAAGGCAGAAAAAGAGGCAGAAAGGAAAGTAAAGAAAGAGGAAACATTGAAGAGATTGAAAGAGAAGTATAAATAGTCACGAGTGATGAGTAACTAGTGACGAGTCATAACAACCGTGTGGCTTTAGCCCATGGGAAGGTATATCATGGGTCACGAGTGATGAGAGATAGCTGGTCGAACACGTAGCAAAGTGAAGTCTCCACAAAATGGGAGTAGTCAGACGCTTCGCGATGAACAATAGTCGAACAGTTGCCTGATCGAAAATCAAAAAGACTCCAACATTATTCATTATTAATTATTCATTATTCATTCCCAAAGAAGCATAACCCATACTTATCATATCCTACCTTCGGTAGGACTATAACCCGCCATTCGGCGGAATTGAGAAAACTTGCCCTCGTGGTGAGTTTTTCTTTGAAAAAAAATAGAAGCCCACATCGGGCTTCTTTTATAAAGTTAGCACTAATTTTCATTGTCTCTATTGAAATGGATGGACAATGCAATTGCCACAATAAGTATGATTGTACATCCAATCGCTCTCCACCAAAATTCTTGTAGCCATATGAAAATCAATGGCAATACCCCGGCAATCATAGTAACAACAAGTGCCATAGTTACATCTTTACGCTTTACTTGGGCAGGTATATCATCTAATATACCGCAGAATTCTCTCATTGCCAAGAAGATGAACATAACTGAAGGTAGCACCAGAATCCATCCTATCTCTGGTTCGTGAACCAGCGTTGAGATTGTACAAGCAGCCCCTGATATAATGAAATATAACCAAGAGATGGCATTCTTTTGTGTGTTTTTTTTTGTTTCCATATAGTGAAGTTTAGTTTATTTTTTAGTTTATCGTAAAGATATATAGATATATTCTATTGAATGTCAATTAAAAAAGCTGTCCAGAATATTGAACAGCCTTGATATTACCTCATCAATTCCGAAATTATTCTTTCAGAATAGACTCTAATTTATAATTCCCAATCTGAAGCAATAATTCAGCTGCGTTAGGAATCTTAAGTTCTGCAATCTGTTGCACCTGATACTGATTGTGCTCATTCTGATATCCATCCATCAATTTCTTTATCATCTGATCATCCAATACGACCAATTTTCTTTTCAATACCTGCATAAGGATATCGAAGTTCGGATCATCAGAAGACTGTGTACTCTTCAATACGCACAGATCCAAAGCAGTGGGCCTCACCTTTTCTGGCAGAGCTTTCCACGCAGGGACGAAATAGTGCTGGACATTGTCATTTGAAAAATCCTCCAATATCTGGAAAGCTTCTTTTTTCGTAGGCACGTATCCATTATGTTGCATCAATATCAACGCATGCAAAGATTTGGACCACCAAGAATTGAATTTAGTCGGGTGAGACAGCTCTTTCAATGCTTCATCAATCTTTATCTGCGGAATTTGAACCATTAAGTATAATTTATCCATATTATCCACAGCAAGATTTTTGAAATCCTGAGCCGATAAGGTGATTTCATTGCCGATGCCTGGACCGAAGTCAAAACTCACATATCTGGATTTGTATTGATCATCTTCATCTCCCCGTCTAGCAAGCCTGCAAAATATTACAAACTTAGACTTATTCGTCAAGGTGATGATCTCCGGAAATTTTCGTGCCAATGTAAGCGCTTGTTGAGGATATTTTTCTGCACGCATTTGGACGTGCTGATTTATAGCCACTTTCTCGTCATTATCGAGCATTCTCCAGGGAAGATACTCCCAGAAGAAAAAATCCAGTATAATCTGTTTCTTCTGTTTGGATTCCAATCCTGATCTATAATGATAATTGCAATGGATAGACAAGAGATCCTTATACTCCCAAAAAAATTTGTCCATGAACTTCTTTTCATTATATCCTTCGATATTCAGATCTTTCTTGTCCCCTATCTCAACTAATGCATCCATAAAGTCATCAAATGATACATTGATTCTGTGTTCTTCCATGAGATTGTTAAATAATTCAGCAGTACGACGTTCGCAACCATGAAACCCGCCATCGATAAGACGCTCCGATGCCATAATCTCCTTACCCCAATTATACATTTTCTCACGATTTTCTGCGCTCAGTCGGATATGATACCAGAAAATCAATAGTATCATCTTTTCACAACAGAGTTCATCATCAAGGAGTTTGCTGATTACTTCCTGTGATATTTTCCTCTGTTCCTTGGGAATGCTTTCGTAAATCTGCTTAGCTAGATCATGACTAGTCAAAGCTACGGCGACGATATTTTCGACAGTGAAAAGGTCAGGACATTGTTCGAATAATGTTTTAATCCTTTCTATCCTGTCTTCATGATATGTTTCTGCCGCACTGATATTTGTTTCATCATAATTAGCAGTCACAACCTCAAAGACGTGTTTTCGTAGTTCTGTCTTCTGTTGCTCCGTGAGATCCTTCGGCAGTTTAAATGTTTGAAGTGCAGCTAATGTAAGCACCTCACGATAATGACCTTCTTTCATCCCTCTTTGGATATACTCTGGCGTGAAGCAGTTTTTCAGCTTATACAACATATCACGTTCAAATGAATACCCAGAGTTCCTGAACCACAGGTATCCTAATTGCAAAGCATTGCCTCCATCATACTTCGTGGTTAAATGTACCATGTCATGATAGTCATAATCAGCATTGAAATAGAAGCATTCTATCATAGCCAGAACGATTTTTTCATCCCATAGACGATTGTTGTTCTTATCACCAAGACGATCTTGTAAAAAGTCTCTCATCTCACCTTTCCATTTACTATCTTTAGCGCATCTTCTGATAAACTTTTCCAGACGCTCTAAGGTCAGAATTTGGGGATGTTGTTTGATGAATTCGAATAATTGATCAAATGGCTTTGTTGCTAACGCAGTATCTATGCGCGGATCATCGATTTGTAGTTTCTTTTCTGTTTTCATAGTTTTTTCTGTTTTTTTTATATTTGTTACTAATTTTTATTTAAGTTTATGATTTCTAGTTTTATTTGAAACATGTATATAAAGAATATTCTATTGATGTCAATTGTAAAAACTTCAAAATACAATTGGGTTGGATTTGGAAAGAAATTGCCTATAAAGATAAGCAATCGGGGCGTAGTTCAGATGGCTAGCCCCGCTATGCAGCGGGGTAAAAATCCTGCGGCTGGGAGGTCTTGCCTGCCCCGTACAAAGCTACGGGGAGGTTGCTGATCATCCCGGAATAAATACAATATCACAACAATATCGGGGCGTAGTTCAGATGGCTAGAATGCAAGGCTGGGGGTCTTGAGGTCGCAGGTTCGAGTCCTGTCGCCCCGAAAATCAACTAACTATAAATTATTTAATTTAAATATGCAAGCCTGCCCCGGTAACACACCGGGGGCAAGAGGGTCTTGTCTGCCCCGTACAAAGCTACGGGGAGGTCGTCCCGGCGGTCCGGGATCGCCCCGAAATTTAAATCATAATAACCACACGTAAGTCATCCCTCTACAGATATTCCACTTTCATATCATGACCATCTTGAGGAGGATGGGAAGAGCCGCCAAGATTAAAATCCCATGTACCATACCCATTATTAATATATAATCAGAGCCATTTCTCTCAACCCATAAGCAATCCAGCCCTTATCATGGAATTGATATTTTTTATCTCTTCTTCAGTCAGAAAAGAAATGTTATCCAAAAATACATTTAAATCCATCTGATGAGCTATATTCATAAGCATCTCTATAGATATCATAGGAGCATAACCGATAGTTGCATCAGATCATTTTTCCTGCCAATACGGTGTTTTTTTAAAAATTTCATTTTCCCTATCAAATAATATATCTGAATCACCGACTTCTTCTATCGTGACAGAAGAAAAAAATTCTTTGTCTAATTCTTTAAGACTCCCCAAGTAAAGGCTATTATACTTTTTTCTTACTGCTTCAGCAGAAACATTGAAATACATTTTTGTCATATAGGTAAATATATCGAAATCTTGTTTTTTGCTCGCATCAACATAGATCAGCTCACGAGGCATATTCAGAAGTCCATGCAATTCTTTTTGCTTGAGATGATTTTTATAAACGGATTGCATCAATCACGAAATAGCAAGATACAGAGCTTTTCATGAATTAAGTGAAATTTTCTTGTTTTTTAATATTTCTTTAGGAGAGAAAACAGAACATCCCCTGATAGGGTTAGATAATCTTTCCTCACAAATTTTTAGTGATGATTGCGAAATCTTCCTTCAAGATGAGCTGTCTAATCAGATAGATATTCAAGTGTCTTTTCTTTTCATTTGTTCTCTGCTACTGATAAAAACAATATTTGTATATACATTTCCTTACTTATGTCAACACCAATAGCCTATTTACCGCCATTATTTCCCATTGGAATTTAATCCGATTTCCATACATATTTCTTTATCCCTCTGCCAGAGGCGGGCAGGCTTTATCATTTTATCGGCCGAAGGCCTTTTATCATTTTATCACTCATGTTCAAACTTCAATCCACCTACAAGCCAGCCTGAGATCAGATCAGAGCGATCGATGAGATCCAGCAGATTTTCGCGAAGGGGAAAAATAAAGTGACCTTGCTCGGAGCTACGGGGACG
This sequence comes from Candidatus Absconditabacterales bacterium, assembly GCA_041679065.1. Classification (GTDB taxonomy): domain Bacteria; phylum Patescibacteriota; class Gracilibacteria; order Absconditabacterales; family Absconditicoccaceae; genus CAJBLF01. Next base: position 288 of record JBBABI010000035.1, on the reverse strand, counting down.
GGAAAAACCTTTACGATGGCAAACATCATCCAACATCTCCAGAAACCAACCTTGATCATTTCTCATAACAAAACTTTAGCCGCTCAGCTTGCCACCGAATTCAAGTACTTCTTCCCTAGTAACGCCGTACATTATTTCGTCTCCTACTTTGACTACTACCAGCCTGAAAGTTATTTACCGGCTCAAGGATTATATATAGAGAAAGAAGCGACCATCAACCAGGAAATAGAGATGTATAGGCTCGCAACAATGGCTTCCCTGCTCAGCAGAAAAGATGTTATTGTCGTA
>JBBABI010000034.1:9867-11812 GCA_041679065.1 Candidatus Absconditabacterales bacterium | reverse complement strand
AGCGGTGTTTCATTATCTGTAGATTGTGCAAATGAATATGCACAACCGCTTACTACTGCCAATATAAGAAACGTAAAAAAAACTTTTTTTGAGGGGAGTTTAGATTTCCAGGTATTCACCATTTTTTTAGTAATGTTTTTTTCTTCTCTCATTTTTTATGCGTAATATAAAAATCAAGGTAATTCTCATGTATGAGATATACTTATAATTCTATAAAAGTTAAGTCGAAATAGAAAATCAAGAAAACTATTGTCCAAAAATTAATAGATGCCCATGTTTTATAAGGTTGATATTTTTAAAATGAACCATAGAGAATACAGTATTTACCCTAACAAAAAAATCGCATTGAGCGCGATTTTCAAAGTGTTTCTCTAGTAATGGGGCGGCTGAGGGGATTCGAACCCCCGACATCTTGCGTCACAGGCAAGCGCTCTAACCAACTGAGCTACAGCCGCCATGTTGTATAAATGATTCATGATTGATCCAATGATCTATATGCCCATCTCTTTTTATCATTCTTTCTAATTTCATTGCTTCGATCTTAGTATTTTTAATGAAGTATCAAATTAAGATAAGATTTCACATGTGCTTTGTTGTTTCCACTCATCATTTTCTATGTTTAAGGAATCTTTTCTCAATATCACTTGTATATCCTGTGTAGTATATTTTATCTCATTTTATGATATATACATAATACATGTTCTCCATTTTTGAATATGAATGTATTGTTGGTGTTGGCTGACCCCGGAGTCCTCCGGGGCGACATCCTGCGTCACAGGCAAGCGCTCTAACCAACTGCCTGGTCCGGTCGTGCACCGGACAGCTACAGCCGCCATAATTACGGCTAATACTATATTTTTTCCCTTTTCAATTGCAAGAAAAAAACTTCTAAATGCTTCATTATCTCAATAATTCCCCCTACTGTCTTTTGATCGATTTATTATCTAGTAGGTATAGGCCATTCCTGCCTAAAATATGTACAATTAGCTATTTTCCTAATGGTCTTTTTTTGCTGTGCTTCTCACCTATGAGATCTCTTATAAAGACATAGACGAGAGTCTATACCTTAGCTTCTGAAAGAGGACCGCTTGCAAATAGACACTGGATACGTAGAGTCTAGTCCGTTATTTTATATTTTCTGCTTATCCTAGCATCATCATGGAAATAATTATTGATAAGACTAATGCTGACCAGAGATTTGACAGGTTTTTGAGGAAGCGATTCAAAATATATCCCAAAGTCCGTTTAGCAGATATTTACGCATTGATTAGAAGATGATCTGCAAAAGTCAATAAAAAAAAGCAAAAAGAACAATACAGACTAAATATAGGAGATTTGGTCAGTATCGATGAGCACGTCACTTTGGGTGATGCTGATTTTTCTGTATTAACAAGCGGGAAAGAGAAACAGCTAGAAAAGGTGGATATCCGTAAGATACAAGACCGAATCCTATATACAGATCAGCATTGGATAGTCTTTGACAAACCTGCTGGTATTCTTGTGCATCCGGGGAATAATCATTGGAAAGATTTATCCATGAATGATTACCTTGAAAAAATAGCTTGAAGTATGATCCAAGATGCATGATGCAAGATGCATGCTGTTTGAAGTCCATTGTCTGCAGTTACCTTCAAACCATCGTTTGGATATAGATTAGACAAAGATACTTCATGAGTATTGATTGCTGGCAAAACTTATGATGCACTTCAATATATCAATAAACTTATCAGAGAAAGACAGATAGATAAATATTATTTAGCGTTGGTCGTAGGGAAATTCCCCGATCATCTCTTGATAGATAAGCCACTTGAGAAGCAATATAATGAACGTTTCAATAAAGCGGAAGTAAAGGTGGACTTTAGATATGGCGTGACGGCAAAGACAGAATGCTGGTGTGAAAAATTTTTTACTCATGCTATTTTGGGAGAATGTTCGCTTGTTAAAA
>JBBABI010000034.1:0-9857 GCA_041679065.1 Candidatus Absconditabacterales bacterium | reverse complement strand
AATCAAGATCGAGACAGGAAGGATGCATCAGATCAGAGTCCATTTAGCTGATGCTGGATATCCTATTATGGGTGATCTCATGTATGGCAATCCTGCGTTCAATAGAATTTTACATAAATCGTTAGGTATCAATAGGCAACTCTTACATTGCTGGAAATATAGTTTCTTTGATTATCTTACTCAACAGCAACGTAAATTTGAAGCGCCTATTCCTGATGATTTCAAGAAGGTGATGGAAAAGGAATAGGAAGAAAATGAATAATTAAAAATTGAGAATTTTGGAGCTTTTTTGAAATAAAAAATGTTTGCAATCTACCTATAAAAAACTACATTAGTGGTAATCTTATTTTATTTTTTATTTTTTTTGTATCATGAAAAAAGTTTTTTGGACGACAATTTTTTGGTTAATCATCTTCGCTTTATTCGTACTGTATCTCAAAACATTTAATGATCTGGGTGTGAAGGTAAGCTCTCGGCTTGCTCCTACAAGCACTATTACTGGTCAAGTCTCAGATACAAATGATGTCATGAGCGGAATGCTTTTGTTGCAAACGACTCTGGATAATATGAATACAAAATTGGATGCTATCTCTACTAAAGTAGGATTGCCAGTCGCTGTCGAACCATCAACGACTACGGGCACTACCACAACAGAAATCACTACGTGAACTGCTGAATAAATACTTCTATGGTCTCAGATAGTCGCAGATAGTCCTAGGTGGCCTCAGACCCGCCTGCGACGACCTGTAACAACCTGTGGCAATCTATAGCTATTTTATCTATTTACCTCCTGTCTCATGAAAAAAATATTTCGAACGACGATATTCCGAATTGTTGTCGTGTTTTTGTTCCGAGCATATCTTAGGATTTTTGATCATGATTTGGGATTGACTATAGGTTCTTGGTTTGGTAAATCTGTTTCCGTTTGTGTTACCAGCGGTGCTGGTGCTCAACTTAGTGGGTTCAATGACCAATTGACTGCTATCCAAACTCAGCTTAATGATCTTACTCAGAAATTATCTTCTGTTTCCCTGGCATCATCTGCTACTCCTTCTTTCGTTACGACAGCTCCTAGCAAAATAGCACTCTATTATTTCAATCAGAAGGAGGATGCCAAATTGCCGCCAGAACAGCAAATCAATGTGGATTCATTACTTCCGCTTTCTCGTACATTACCTGCTACTGATGATATTCTCAGAGATACTATCAATCTTTTGATTCAAGGCGATGTAAGTGCTGCTGAGAAAGATGCCTGATTTACAACTGAATTCCCCAACAAAAACTTCCGTCTTCTCAGTACGGCATTGCAAAATGATGGTACATTAGTTCTGGAATTTAGTGAGGTTATGGGTTTCACTGATGGAGGATCTGCTCGTATGCTCATTATGGCTAATTCTATCAGCAAGACAGCACTGCAATTCCCTGGAGTCAAGAAAGTTGAATTTAAACCTGCTACATTATTTCAACCATAACCGCGAAGCGGATATTGAAAAATTGAGGATTGAAATATTGAAAAATTGTCATTTCGACGACTTTAGAGAGGAGAAATCTCCAGTAACTTATTATAGGATTTCTCGCTATAGTTCGAAATGACAGAAGAAAAATCGACTCTTCTCATTAGAGTTGATTTTTTTTGCATTTTCATAGGAAATCAGTATAATAATGAGGAGTTAGGAAAGTAAAAAATGTCGTTCCGGCGTTACGGTTTGCGGCCGGAACCTTATGAAAATAATGTACATAATTAGATTCCAGCTGCAGTCCGCCACGGCTGACCTTGACGCCGGAATGACGATGGGGGCGACAAGAAGAATTAGGAATTTAAATGAGTTTTTATATCATAGACTCTCATGTTATGGCGAAATCCAAAAGAAATCCAAAGCCAACACCGGAACAACAAGAAAACCAAAAAGATCAATCAGTCAAAAAAAATTTGACTGGTAAATTTTTGGATACACTTACTGATTCTCTGAAGGAGTTTTCTCAATTATCTGAAGGAGAGAGGAGTATTTATGGCAATCAGGAATTCCTTGATCAATTTCGGGAATATTTCAAAAAAGAGAGTCCCTCTGTGTCTGCTATGATTTGAAAAGATGATTTGCCGTGATATCTGGAGCTCCTTGAGAAAAAATGATTTACTATCGCACAGTTTCGTACGAGTTGAGATAAATTCCATAAAGAATTCGCTTCAGAGAAACCTGAGCGTGAAGTCATGCAAGATACCCTCAAACAATTCGATAGTTTCTGTAAGGATGGCGGTAATGCTATGCCTGCAGGTGTCTTCAAAAAATTTGCCGATGAGGCATGATTTGATCATCAGAGTTATGCTATTCCTAGGACGAGTACATTGCAAACAATAGATGATCTTTATCTTCTTTGGAAAAAATTTATAGAAAAAGAAAATATTTCCCTCAAAGATAATCAGAAAAAAAATATTGAGCATCTCCTTTGTCCTGTCTACGATCCTGTCGAGAGAGTCATGGTGCAGGTCGCTATTGATAAGATAAGGACAACGCTTCCTGCTTCACTCAGAGGTGATTTTGATGTGCGTTTCCATGGTCCAATTACTGCCTTTAGTTCATTGCAGGATCTAGGAGTATTTAAGAATGAATGGATTGTTTTTTTGGAAAGTCATCAGCATCAGATTGATAAACCGCTTGCGAAAAAATTAGATCAGATCATCGTCACCAATGGAGATATCAAAAAGCATTTTTTGTTATCCGGCAAAAAATTTGATATCCAGGCATCGTATAGCGAATGGGAAAAATATTTTACGAGAGTATTTGATAGATTGGCTACTCGTCAGCTGTTTGAAGAGGTCAAAGATACGCAGGAAGCCATAGAAAAATATGTCGATGTGATAACTGAAACAGCGAGATGATTCCCGCCGTATATGAATGAGATCTTCAAATTATATCCATATGATGATTCCAGAATTTCTCTCACTGAACCTGCAGTCACTAGTCAGTTACAAGATGTGGATACCCAGATTTCTCAGATAGAATTGAGTATCGCTCATGAACAGACCAGCAAGGAAGAAAAAATTCATTTACGCAAAAAAAGAAAAGAGTTGCGTCAAGAGAGAGAACTCATCAAATGGAATGCATATATCAGCTATCTTGCCACCAAAGATCCATCCTTGTCTGCTGTCATGGGTAAGGTTGTAACTGCTCATTTTGATATGGGACAATTATCTTTAGTTGATCAACAAGTGATCCTCAACCATCTCGTCAAACATAAATTACAAGATCTCATCCAACATAAAGCACCGGAGTTATTGGATATAGATGCTGAAAGTCTTCAACAATTCGTAGAGGATCTTTTTGATCTCCAGAAAATGGAGCTCATGATACCGACTAAGGAAGATCCGGTCCATATCAAGTTTGCTGAAAAAAAGTTTATTTCTCAGAAAGCCCAGTATTTCCTTTCCGTCAACAATCTCGCTGATATGCAGAGTTTCCCTTTGCAATTTACCGTAGTTCCGACTCCGTCCAGCCAAGACTTTTTTGAACAATGAGTACTGCGGGGACGTGAAGGCGGTCAGTTATTTGATACGTTTGAAAGCGCAGATGGCCCACGTATATTGAATGATGGATACAAGGTTAAGCTTAGCAAAGATGGTAAAACTGCACAGTGATATTTATCTTCATATCCTCCTGCTGATGTAGATGAGGAGTCGCCATGAACTAGATGGTATCTATATTCTCACCCCATCACTGATATTTCTGAGGAGAGATCTCTAGTGACTCGGGAAGGGACTTCTGATGGTACTCGTGTGATAGTAGATGAGCAGGAAGAAAAAAACTATCATCTGGATGTCTTGGACAGATTGTTCTTGCTCAACGGACAGGCTATCGGTTCACTCTTGTTCGCGTATATTCTCGGTCAGCAAAGTCTGCAGAATGAAATCACTCCTGACCAGGAAAAGAAACTAGCAAAGAAACTTTGAAAGCTTGATACATTCAAAGATATGCAGTGAAATCGTGAACAGCAGGATGGAGAAGAACAAGAAGTGCAAGAAAACAAGCCAGTTGAAACCAAAGAAAAAACAGACTATGATAAATTTTTGGACAAACGGAAAGATATTCCTGGATATAATTTCCCTGCCGATACCAAAGAATTTTGATTTACCGAAGGGACGAGGATCTATATGAAAGTATGAGAAAGCGCTCTTCCGCCCCATGAAGAATCATCGGATGCTTGGATGTATCTGGATATCAAGAAAATCAATAAAACCAAGTGAACCTTTGTCACTACGCTTCATGGCGGAGAATCTGCATTAGGCCAATTTGAATGAGTAACCAAAGAGCTTTCTCTCAAGGATTCTTCCCTGGATAGCATTACCGAGATTTTCGGATCAGAAATCTATAAAGTTCCTGCTGTCGGAAAAAAGTCTTTTGATGATCAGCTGGATATTCTCAAAAAGGTACTATGAACCTCATATACAGAAAAATTTGCGTATACTTTTGATACGATTAATTCAGATGGCAATGGATTTAAATTTACCCAATGAGATTTTGCATGAGAAAAGGTAGCTGCTTTCTGATATGATAGCAAAGTCCCGAAGTATAACGATAAAGCTTGAAGAACCTTGGAAACGATACAGTCACATCTTTTTGATGTTAAACGTAATGCTGACGGCACTTTCCATATCTCGTATAGGGGTAATCTGGTAGATGAGAAAGGGAAGAAGCTTCCTAAATTTGTCCGTGATATGGATCCTGTGAGTTTTGCGCTTTTTATCGCTGGTAAAAAACTTCAGCCCAAAGCTTGCAAGGACATAGAGGAAAAGAAAGATTTGAAAACCAAAGAAAGCGATGAAGATAAATGATTTCAGAAAAAAAATCGTCCTTTCAGCATCAATAATATCATCGGATTTTTCAAGACATGAGTGACTAAGGTCAAGGATAGCATCAAAAAATATGATGAGGAAAGGACTGAGGATCTGACAGATGTTCTCCTCCAAAATGGAGCTGTCCTTACTAAATTCGGTAAGATGCGATGAGGGTTGTCTATGAGAATATGAACTTCTTTTGAGACTGCGGGTGTAGAATATTATACCACCAGGGATGCGAGGATCTGGAAAAAAATAGAAAAATGGCAGAAAGTGTACGAACAGGAAAAACATTATCCAAGTTTTTTCTTTGAACATTTGAATACCATGCTTACAGGGAAAGAAGTTCCCAAAGATATATACAAAATCCCCGCTATGCTTCTGACGATCATCAATAAGGAGAAAAGCCCTTATGCAAGACACTTTGATCTGATCGGTAAGGGTCATCGGGTTAATCTGATTTTGGGTAAGTGACATCAGGACAGATATCTGGATATTCTCAATAGAAAGCTAGCTGATTTGAGGCAAAATAGCGGTATCTACTGATCTGGATGGACGGTCAACAGGAATGAGGAAATCATGAAATTGGAGATGAAATATATCATTGCTGTCATTGATGGTAGAGAGCACTCCTTAGGTGATGTCCATGAAAAGCAGCAGGCAGCGAAATGGTCTAGGAATTTTGCAGAAAAACTGGATGAGGCAATGAATACCAAATTTGGAAAGAAAAGCATCGACGATAAACTCAAGGATATCGATCCCAATAGCACTTTTGAATTTCTTGAATATGAATACGCCAGACAAACCAAAACCAATAAGCCAGCTAATGCCTTTCCTAATCTCCAAGCTATGGCTAAACAAGCACAAACTCCAGCACAATGGAGGCAATTTGAAATGCATATCGTTTCAGGCATCCTTTCAGGATGGTTTCTCAATGGTGCAGATGCAGGTACACAATGATGGATCAAGGATATGTGCAGAAGTAGAGGATTCCTTCCTGGGTTGTGGGCAAAAGATATCCATCAACAATCCAAAATGCTTACCTTGCTCAATGTTTTCTTGAAATCCAAAGGAAAGAAATTCGAAGATTTCGAAATGATAATGAACAAAAAATCTATAAAATTTTCTTTGTCTGACTTTACTCTTGGTAAAATGGAAAATGTCGGCTTCTTCATAGCAGAGGGATTCAAAAAACGGCGATTCGACAATAATAATGGCAGCGATTTCTCCAAATTTCTGGAAATCACCGGTAAGGATGCAGCCAAAAAAAAGACTCTTTTGGAACTCGCTAGTGATCCTACGCTTTCTGAAAGTGAAAGATCTGTATTGAAAGAATATATCACTAACGGTAATGAATCAAGTGAAGATTTGGATCCAGAAGTGAGAAAAAATCCTACTGCGGTTTCTGGTACGCCATTTACCAAATGCGAAACCATTGTCAGAGAACTTATGAAATATGAGAATGGGGACTTTGATGGAAAAGATTCTCTAGAGAAAGCTGGTCCTGCAAGATTCCGAGAAAAAGTTGCTACTGAGCTTCCCAAATGACCAACATCTCAGGATAATCTTACGTTCTTTATCAAAAAATTCTTTAATTGGTTTGGTGGATGTGGTTTTTCTGATAGTAATAAAACTATTTTCTTGAAAAGACTTTATACTATCCAAACCATGTTCAAAGATCCTAGACTTCAGAAACAAGCAGAGGATATGTTGCGATATACGATCAATGGGACTATTCTCAGTATGAATGGAGCTGGTAAGTGAACAACACCTGATGCATTGACTAAGGCTTTGAATGCTTTCAAGTCATTATTTAAAGATAATATTGATACTATCCTTTCTCCAAATATCATCTCTGCTACTATGTGAGATTTTTATGCGAAGGATCAAGAAAGCAATACACCTTATAAAATAGGTGATCGATGAGAATATATGATGGTCAAAACACGTGCTGCACTTATCGGAAAGGGTAGTGAAAATCGTGCAAACATCTCACGCAAATATGCCAGCGGATCTTATACTATCTATGAGGATTTGTACGGGGTTGCTGAAAATCTGGTGCGCAAAGCTGGGCTGCAAAATCGTTTTAAGAGTTATTATAATCGAGAAGGATCTACTGATTCTTCCTCTTGAGAACAAAACGAATCTCCCAAACTTTCCGCTTCATGAGTCGCCATCACCAATCCTAAACGTGCTGCTGATCAGATACACGATACTTTAAGCGGTAAAGGCAAAAAAAGAGCTCAGCAAGAACAAAAAAATCAGGAAATACTTTCTACCTTTGATGATGAAGAATATTAATCTCATCGCTTTCCATCCTTTTCTTGATTTCTTCCGGATTTTGGTTATGAAGTCATGGTAAGTGATATTTTTTATTATAACAAAAATACATATGAAAGGCAAATTTATCGTGATTGATGGTACTGATGGGAGTGGGAAAGCGACTCAGACGGAACTTTTGGTCAAAAGATTAGAGGCAGAAGGATATGCTGTGGTTATGGCTGATTTTCCAAGGTATGGAGAGAGAAGTGCTATGCTTGTCGAAGATTATCTCAATGGAAAATTCGGCTCTGCACAGGAAGTGGGACCTTATAGAGGCTCCATATTTTTCGCTTGTGATAGATATGCAGCTTCATTCCAGATCAAACAGTGGCTAGAAGAGGGGAAACTCATCATCTCCAATAGGTATGTCTCTGCCAATATGTGACATCAGACAGGTAAGATCAAAGAGCTTCCCGAGGTGGAAAAATTTCTTGCTTGGCTTGATAACCTAGAATACGGGATATTCAAGATACCTAGACCTGATGCAACTATTCTCTTGTACATGTCTGTAGGTATCGGTCAGCAATTAGTGGATAAAAAATGAAATAGAGAATATGTAGGTGGAGAAAAAAGGGATATCCATGAGGCTGATTTGGTCCATCTTAGCGATGCTGCCAGCGCATATCTGTATGTCGCTAAAAAATATGGTCGGCCTATCATCCAATGTGCTCCTGATGGTAATTTAAGAACCAGAGAAGATATTCACCAAGAGATGTATACTCTTGTGAAAAAGATTATTAGATAGATAGCTAAAAAACAATTTGAAAAAAACCAGGAGATTTTTATAACAGATATGAATGATTTTAGTATTATCAAAAGATGCAGATAAAGTCTTTTTCGCGTACACATCTATTTGTTTTCCTTGGATTCACCTTATCGCTTGTGTTGATGACAAGTTTTCTTTTGATGGATGGATATGTCCATGCCCGTAGCATAGATGTTGAGGATTCAATCATTGCTCCTGAAATACAAACTGTTTCGGAATATTATACTATTCTCCCTGATCTTACCGGCAATACACCTGCATTACTACCTCAGTTTGATCTAGCTTCCGATGATTCTTTCCAGAAATATCTCAGTGATGCGACACCTTTTACTGATCCAGACTATGTGCCTGCAGACCTAATTCCTATCAATTCCAACTTCACCGCAAATGATGCAAGAAAGTTTAAACTTAGGCAGGAGGCTGGAGATGAGTTTGCTGATATGGCTCGGCATTTCCGAAATACTTTCAGTGGAGACAGGATCTCTATCATCAATTCCTATAGGAGTAAGTGATTTCAGGGCTTCCTTCTGAAAAACTGTCGTCTTGCAAATCTTTGTGCCAAAGTAGGCACTAGTGAACATCAAGCTGGGTTAGCTTTGGATCTTACAGTTGTTACTAAATGAGGAAGGACCGTACATCTGGAAGGGACAAATAAATATACTGAATGGCTTCACGCACATGCTTACCAGTGGGGGTTTCACAATACGTACCAGAAAGGTGTGGAAATCGATGGCAAAATTGTCGAAGGATGGCATCGGAGATATCTAGGAACGTGATTAGCTACTATCTTATTTGAAAATAATCAGACGCTTGCGGAATATTATAAGACAGTGAACAACTAACAGTGAAAAGTGAATAGTGATGGATTTTTTTATTATTTAGTGATGTGTTTGATATGAAAAAGGAAGAGAAACATATCCAGGACGATCAGCTTCAGCAGAAATTGGACGAGGCTAAATGATATCAGGAGCAGAAACATGATGATGCTCAGATTTTAGCTTTACAACAAAAGGTCGAACAACTGGAAAAAGATAAAAAAGAACTGGAAGAGATTGCAAAAAGGTCCCAATATGATTATATTAATCTTAAACTGGATTTTGACAGATATCAGAGGCAGACGCAAGAGGCAGAAAAATCATTGCAGACAGATCTGCTTATCGCTACCGTCAAAAAATTCCTGCCTTTCGTGGAAGATCTCAGGAAATCATTGGCTAATATCACTGACGAACATAAAGAGGATCCTTTGACGAAATGAGTGCACATGATTTATGATAAATTCCTCAAAACATTGGAACATATGCATATCAAGCCTATCGCTTCTATAGGATTACTCCCTGACTCATTTTTGCATGAGCCGGTCAATGTCCAGGAAGTGGAGGACAAAAAGATGAAAGGAAAAATCATCCAGGAATGGGAAAGGGGGTTTATTTATGACCATAATGGAGAGAAGAAAGTGATAGTGCCAGCGAAAGTTATCGTAGGGAAATAAGAAAATGCCGAGGTGGTGGAATTTGGTATACACGTACGATTGAGGTTCGTATTCCGTAAGGATTGAGGGTTCGAGTCCCTTCCTCGGCAGTTTAATTGCTATTCCTTTATATGTCACAATATGTATATGTTTTAGAAAGTTTGCTGAATTGATATAAGTATGTTGGGATGACGAAGGATGTCCAAAAGAGATTACAACAACATAATGAATGAGTATCCAAATCCACAAAAGCTCATAAACCTTATAAAATTCTATATACAGAGTGTTTTGATACATATAAAGAAGCTTATCATAGAGAAAAATATTTTAAGACATGAAAGTGAAGGGAAGAATTAAAAAAAATCATAAGCTAATTATATCTATGTGGTGGAATTTGGTATACATCCGCCACGGCGGAATTGAGGTTCGTATGTCCGCCTAGGCGGACTTGGGGGTTCGAGTCCAGTTCG
>JBBABI010000033.1:0-12169 GCA_041679065.1 Candidatus Absconditabacterales bacterium | reverse complement strand
AGATTTTCAAATGCTATCGTGAACGGTTTGATCGTCTTATCTTCTCTTCTGATCTCTACCTTATTCTCTTCAGCTTCTTCCACTTCATCTCTCATTTTGCTTGCAAGTTTGCGCATCTTTCCTCATTTATTGGAAAAGAAATTGATCTTCTCTTTGGCGTCGGCGATCTGTTTCTCGGCTCTGGCGTTCTGCATATTGTCCTTCTCTATCTGCGCTGCAATCTGGTCTACCACATCGTAATAATCGCCTCGATATTGTTCCACTTGGCAGCGAGCTTTGTTGAGATACAGGACTCCGTCAGTGAAGAGATTGAGAAAGTCTGCATCGTGACTAATGACGACCACAGTCTTATCGTAGGAAAGCAAAAATCAAATCAGATCGTTAATTCAGTTTGCATCGAGATTGTTGGTTGGTTCGTCAAGGAGGAGGATATCGGGATGCTGGATCAAAGCGTAGGCTAAAAGCAGTCTCGCTTGCTGTCAGCCTGAAAATTCTTTGATAGGTTTATCCAGAGGCGCATTGAAATTCACTACCTTGAGCACTTCATCTATTTTTCTATCCAGTTGATAATCCTTCTCAGCAAATGCTGTCTGGAAAAATTCCTTGATGGAGAGATGTAATTGATCTCTTGGAATGACCTGTCTAGAGACGGCGATAGAGTTGCCTTGGACGATATGTATCTTGCCTGCTTGAGGCTTTAATTCTCAGGTTATAAGCTTAAATATGGTCGTCTTACCGGCACCATTCTGTCCCATGATGGTGATCTTGGTATTTTGGCGAAGCGAAAAACTACTCTCTACGAGAATAGGATGTTTACCGTCGTTATAGGCGAATGATACTTCGTCGAAACGGAGTATTATGGGATTCTGATTGCTGGACATTTTTTTGAGTAAAAAAAATTAATAAAAGTCTGGTTTTGGATATTGGTAAGTATACTTATTCGGAGGTTGGATTCAAGGAAGAGTATAAAAGTGGAAGGGTGGAAACATTGAAAGGTGGAAATGTTAAAATGTGGAAGGTTGGTGATGCACCTTTGGTAAGGTCAGTGGTTTTTTGTCAAAAATAGGTTTGACAATGGAGATGAGATTTTTATAATTGTTCCATCTTTATATAGTAATTATTCAATGATGACACAAGAGACAGCTATCGCAATTTTTGAGGAGAAGAAAGTAAGAAAAATTTGGGACTCATTAAGAGAAAAACGATTTTTTTCTGTGATCGATGTGGTCTGAGCTTTATCAGAAAGCATAGATCCGAGGACGTATTGGAAAGTTTTGAAAAGTAGGTTAAAGGCGGAATGAAGTGAGGTGGTTACAAAATGTAACCAACTGAAAATGGTAGCACCAGATGGCAAATATTACATGACTGATTGTGCTGACACAGAAACTTTGTTTCGTATTGTTCAGTCGGTTCCCTCTCCTAAAGCAGAACCATTCAAGCAATGGCTGGCTAAGGTAGGATATGAGAGAGTACAAGAAATAGAAAACCCAGAACTTGCCCAAGAGAGAATGAAATTGATCTATGAGAAAAAATGATATCCCAAAGAATGGATAGAGAGGAGAATTAGATGAATCGCCATTAGACAAGAATTAACCGATGAATGGAAATCAAGAGGGGTATCTTCTCAAATTGATTATGCTATATTGACCAATGAAATCACTCAAGCCACTTTTGGTATGACGGTCAGTGAATATATGCAGTACAAATGATTAGATAAAAAAAGCAATCATAATCTTAGAGATAATATGACTGATTTCGAAGTAGTACTGACTATGCTTGGAGAGACGACCACTACTAATCTCCATAGAAAAAGGGATAGTAAAAAGTTCCCTGAACTACAAAAAGATGCTCATGATGGTGGTCATGTAGCTGGTAACACAAGAAAAGATATTGAGCAACAATTATGAGAGTCCGTCGTTTCTGATGAGAATTATCTTGATCTTATAGGCAAAAAGGCTTTTAAGAATAAAAAATAAGCGGTTTTAAGAAGAGGAAGGTTGATAGGAGGAAGGTTTTTTTTGAGGAGTAAATCAATAACGATATAGTAGTTGTGTATTAACAAAACTAAAATACGGTCCAATTTCGGTCCATTCCTGCCTACCGGCAGGCAGGTACGGACCATTCCTAATATCCGCCATGGATTGCAGGCAGGTACAGTCAATATTTTATCTTTCGGTTCATTTACGGTTCATAATCGGCTCATAATTTTTTAAATGCGTCGAATTCAAAGCTGTTGAACTTCGGGTTGTTGATATATATATTTTGTCTATCATTTTTTTTCTATTTCTTTATTGTTTTCTAACTTTATTTGTTTTTGTTTAGTGTATGATCAAAGCTATAATTTTTGATATTGATGGTGTGCTTGTGAATACCTTCGAAGCTAATTTAAAGTTTTATCAAGGATTGTTAGCCAGAAATGGCTATACTGAACCATCTCGTGAAGAGTATAAAGTACAATTTCATCTAGCTATGATTGATGCTATTAAATTTTTTACCAAATCAAATGATGAAGCAGAAATACAAAAAATATTTACTATGGGAGCAGATAGAAAACATTCCTATCCTTTTGAGTTAGTAACTTCACCCGAACACATGAAAGAGACTATAGGATATCTATCACAAAAATATATACTTGGTATTGTAACCAATAAAATCAGACAAAATGTTTTTGAAATTCCACAACTAAAGGAGGTAGAAGGATATTTCCAAGAGGTTATATCTGTGAATGATACTATAAAACATAAGCCAGATCCAGAACCACTTCTTTTGATTTTACAAAGATTAAATATCTCGGTAGATGAGGCGGTATATATTGGTGATTCTAAAACGGATTTACAAGCTGCTAGATCCGCAGGTATGAAATTCATTCTTTTCCCTACAAGTGATATCAATGATTTTGATGCTACTACAGATATTTTTTCACAGTTACCTGATGTAATTAAAAAATTAGAAAAATAATTTTATTTTTATATTGTTTTATGCTTATCCGCTCAGCTACTTTCATCAAAAGCGCCTCTAAACTCACCGAATGTCCTGAATCACAGCTTCCTGAATTTGCTATGATCGGAAGATCAAATGTCGGGAAGTCGTCACTCATCAATATGCTCGTCAATAGCAAGGCACTCGTCAAAGTCTCTGCTAAACCTGGAAAGACTCAGCTTATGAATTTTTTTCTCGTCAACGAAGAATGGTGTCTGGTAGATCTTCCTGGCTATGGCTACGCAATGTCCGGGGCTAAAGATAGAGGATACTGGATAGATACGACGCATGAGTATTTTACTAAGAGACCTAATCTAAAGCAGGTGTTTGTTCTGCTAGATGGCAGCATTCCTCCTCAGAAGATCGATATGGAGTTTATCCAATCATTGGATGAAGAAGAAATTCCTTTCACTATCGTGCTGACCAAGATGGATAAAACCACTCAGAAAGAAGCTGCTCGTCATCAGCGTTTGCTCTTGGAACAGCTTACCTCGTTCATCTCTACTATGCCAGAGATATTTACTATTTCCAATGTGAACAAGAAGGGGAGGGATGCGCTTCTAAAGTATATTGAAATGTTGAAAAATTGAGAGATTGAAATATTGTAATCTCAAGTCATTGCGAGGAACGAAGCAATCTTAATGGTAAGATTAATTAGATTGCCACGCCTCATTGTTATTCGGCTCGCAAAGACGCAATACAACCATTTTATTCACTTCATTCCATGTTTTACTTACAAGTTAATAATCTCACCAAATCATACACCTCCAAAGTCCTTGTGGATCATGTAGACTTCACTATTTCCAAATGACAAAAAGTGGCTTTGGTTGCCAAGAATGGCGCAGGGAAATCTACCTTGCTCAAATTGCTGATGAAAGAATTGGATCTGAGTGATGGGACGATTGAATGGAGAGAGGGCATCCGCATTGGTTATCTTCCGCAAGATATTCAGGTAGATGAAAGCAAGACCGTGCGTGAATTTCTTTTTGATTTTGATACGATGCAGTTGCGGGAGCAGGAAGTACAGCTTACGATTACCATCAATAAACTCCGCATTACGCCGTATCTGGATCAGATTATGTGATCGTTATCCTGAGGTGAGAAAAAACGTGTCGCGCTGACCAAGGTGTTGATGGGAGATCCAGAAATGCTGATCTTAGACGAACCAACCAATCACTTGGATCTGGACATGATAGAACGACTGGAACGATACCTCAAACATCAGCATACTACCTTACTTATGGTGACCCATGATAGATATTTTTTGGAGAGAGTGTGTAGCGATATTTTTGAACTGCATAGAGGTAAGATCATTATGTTTCCCGGGAATTATTCGTACTATTTAGAAAGGAAAGCTATCCGTGACGAGAACGAGCAGATAGAAGTTCATAAACTCAAACAGTTGTACAGGAAAGAGCTGAACTGGATTCGCAGAGCTCCTAGCGGGAGACAAACAAAATCTGATTTTAGGTCGGGGAGGTTTGACAACATTGATGAGCATTATGATATACGTAAGGATTTGCTGTTTAAGGAGAGCAAGAAACTCAAACTTTCTGTAGAAGCGAGACCCTTATGAGGAAAAATTTTAAAACTCAAACACATCAAGAAATCATTTGGAAATAAGAAAATTCTAGCTGATTTTTTCCATGAATTCAGGCATAATGAACGTATCGGTATTATAGGTAAAAACGGTGTCGGGAAGTCAACCTTTGTCCGTATGATTCTCGGTGAAGAGTCCGTAGATTCGTGAGTTGTCCAGACAGGAGAAACGGTCGTTTTCTGACATTATCAGCAGAAAGACATCCATTTCCCTGATGACAAAAGGGTGATAGATATTATCCATGATCGTCATCTACTTGAACAATTTTTATTCCCTCCCAGTCAGCAGCATATGTTTGCTGAGAAATTGAGCGGAGGCGAAAAGAGAAGGTTATATCTGCTGACTATCTTGCAGACCAATCCAAATTTTCTGATTCTGGATGAGCCGACCAATGATTTAGATTTGCTTACGATCGGCGTATTGGAAGAATTTTTGATACATTATACAGGCTGTCTGATTGTCGTCTCGCATGATAGATTTTTCATGGACAGGATTGCTGATCATCTGTTTGTTTTTGAGGGTGAGGGGGTAGTGAAAGATTTTTGGGGAACATACTCTGAATATAAGGAGCAGGAAACAGTGGAAAGGTTGAAAGGTGGAAAGGTGGAAACATTACAACGTTGAAAAATTGAAAAATTGAAAGATGGAAAAATGGAAAAATGAAGTCAAAATAAAGAGCAGTTAAAAGGAATGGAGAAATCCACTGAAGACAAGAAAAAACTTTCCTATATGGAAAGGCGTGAATTGGATCAGTTGAGTAAAGATATCCATGAATTGGAGAAAAAGAGAGATGAGATCAATCGTATTTTTGAACGTACAGATATTCCGTATGATGATATCAGAGTCTTGTCTGAAGAGCTGGGTACTATTGTTCGTCAGATTGAGCAGAAAGAGTATAGGTGGTTTGAATTGAGTGATAGAGAATAAAAAATTGTCATTTCGACGATTAAAAAAAGACAATTTAAAAAAATGAGACCGAAGCCTCACTTTCTGAAATGTATAGACAAATATAGTCAGACTAGATTTTTTCTACATTTACTGCATTGATTCCTTTTGGTCCTTCTTCTGTTTCATATTGGACTTTGTCATTCTCAGTGATTGTAATGCCGTCTTTTAAGCCAGAGACATGTACAAATACCTCTTTTCCATCATCATCAGGAGTGATAAAACCAAATCATTTTGTTGTGTTGAAGAACTTTACTGTACCAGTAGCCATTGTACTATTGAAAAAAATAATAAAAGCTGAGCGTTTAGCTCAAAATTGAATATACTTTTTTCCTGTCGATAAGCAAGAGGATATTTTTGAAGAGAAATTTACGAATTTTTCAAATTCTCGAATGACTAAAATAATTTTCAACTATTCAAATTTTCGATTTTGAAAATTCATTTTGGAATAAGAATCTTGCTTCTGGCGCGTAGATCTTTTATTTAGATCCATACCCTAATTTTCCTATAAAGAATAGTATGCCCATAATAGTAAGGAGCGGTAATAAATTATCTGGAGAGACCATGGGGAAGTGGAAAGGTTGAAAAGTGGAAAGGTGGAAAGGTTGAAAGGTGGAAACCTTGCCTGCCGGCAGGCAGGGGGTTGAAAGATGGAAATATGGAAATATGGAAGAGTGGAAGAGTGGAAAGCTATATTTATATGATTTTGTCCTTATGTAATAAGAAATCAAGTCCTGGTTTGAGAAAACATTGTTTTATAAAAATTATTTTTTACGTGATGTTTTTATGTATGCTGTCCTTCAGCTAATGCTTCAAATCTCTTGATTTCTTCTATCATAAGACGGTAAGCAGTTGGATTCCTTTTTTCTGCTATATGAAGAAAGTATTTTTTGGTTACCTCAATAGTACGATGTTTTTTCTTCCTTCCTACTCATGAGTCATCTCTGAGATTATGAATCCTATCTGCAAATTTGACATCCAATCTATTATCGTCGAGTTGATTCAAATGACCGAAATAATCATCATCTCTTCTTTTTTTCGCTACATCCATATATGGCTTGATTTTTTCTTCAAGTTTTTTGTAGCGTTCCAATTGTTCCTCATTCATAGCTTCAATGATTTCAGATTCCAGAATCTTGTCTGCTGAAGTGAATGCCTTATCAGGATGCTTGGTAATGAGTACATGTCTGACTTCATGAAAAAGCATTTTTTGTTGTGCGAGTTCTTTTTTGCAGAATTTTTTCTCTGATTGGCTTAAGTATAATCTCCAATCTTTTTTGCTTAATTCATTGACTGATTCAGCCATATAGTCTCCATAAAATTTTCTTACCACGTCGGCATATTCAGGGAATGTTTCTTGGATGTCGTGGAGCAAAGCAAGAATGATTTTTTTGATATTTGGATTGGGTAGTTCTCTCAGAACAATCTCCATTACGCCTTTGGGATGCTCGAATGTTCTATCACCGCTTTCTCTTTTGTCTTTCTGGAAAGATGCCTTTATAAATGTATATGCTTGTTCAAAATGATCCATTTCATCTCTTACCCATTTATCCTTTTTGCTGAATCATTGCGGGCGATAGACTGTTCTGATGATCTCATCGTAATATCTTTCCAGTGATCTTAGATTTTCCACATAAGTGGCTTGTAATTTTTCTATACTCATCATGAAATCATTTTCACATTTTATATCGATAATCAGATATCTTTTTATTATGCACATCAGGATAAAATTTATGAAAGCATTGAAACTTGATCTGGAATACAATAATTCTTCAGGAGATAATACAGTCTTGTATGCTGTATTGAAGTGATGTAAAAATAGTCTAAAAACGGCGGTATCTTCTACATTCATTCCCTTAGGAATTTCTGTGATTGTTATTGTGGGTATCTCTAAGTCCAAAATTTTTTTTATATCAAAGGCAGGCATGGTATACTTTCCTTTTTGAGAAAATTTCCCTCCTACATCGACATTATTTATATCGTCCGTATGTAGATCGTCTTTGCCCATATCAGTATATGATATATAAATACATGAATATGATATATAAGTTATATAAGAAGTCAATGTCTGTTTTTGTATGTGTTTGTTTTATGTTCCCAATAATTTGTATTGCTATTTTGAGTCTATTCAAATGCAAACACTTATTATGAAAATCTTCTAAAAATCAGTAGTTTATATGGGTATTACATATATGTACTACAAACTGTGTAATTGGGGTATATGGGTTAGTCTCTAGTTCGTGGTTAGGAGATAATCAGATAATAGGAGTATATATTACATTGCGGATCATATAGCTAACTCTTTTTTATTTCATGAAACATCAAAAATATAAGCTGATTTTTCTCACTGTATTGTATATATGTTTTTGTTACAAATAATTCCAGTTCATTCAGGCAAGCAAACAACAGGTATTTGATGATATTTTACATAATCCCTTATTTCATCATCAGAACTATTTGATGATATATAATGACATACTATAGAATAATTTTTACATACATTATATCATAAACCTTCATTAAATAATAATTTGACGGCATTTCTATCTTTTGAAGTATGAATATCTTTTCCCATAATAATAGCTCCTGCACTTCATCCGTATATAGGTTTATTATTGTCTAGAAACTCTTGAATGATGTCTGAAAATCCTGTATCTTGAATTAATTTTAAAAGTCTGTAGGTGTTTCATCATCCTATATACATACCATCATATTTATTTATATAGTCTTTATTACTTTTTATGAATTCTTGTTCTGATATTACATGTACTTCATACTCTTCATTTCTTGGGAATATGTTTTGTATCCAATCTAGACATGAATCATATTTTTCTGGATGCATTGCTCGTGGAATATAGAGTATTCTTTTCCCTAATAACAATCATTTGTAGAGTGTGTCTATCTTCTCCGTATTAGTATAATTTCCTCATCATGATACTACTAATTTGGTCATGGGTGTTGTATAGTAAATAAATATGTCATAGATAAAGAAAATATTTAAAAATTCAATAAACAAAAGAATCACGACCGGAATCGTGATTTTTTTGTTTATTTGCTTTGTGTTCGTTGCCTGTTATCTGGAGATGGTGTTTTGAAACGCAAACACATACTATGAAAATCTCATAAAGATCAATACTCTATATGAATATTACTTGTATGTATTACAAACAGCATAATCTTTATAAGTATGATAATTCTATTGTCCTGGTTTGAGGAATAATCAGATAATAGGAATATATTATTATAATAATGTTAAACATAAATTGTATTTAATAACTATAATTGACTTTAGACTTAAAATATGTATATAATATTTTGTTTATTATATTTGATATTTTTAATGGAACAAAAAAACTATAAGTTAATAACATTGATTTCTGTTTTTTTTGTTGCTGTTTTGATGATATCAAATATTGTTTCTACAAAAATTCTAGATTTGTGATTTTTTACATTTGATGGAGGGACTCTTTTATTTCCCTTGAGTTATATATTTGGTGATATACTGACTGAGGTATATTGATATAAACAAAGCAGAAAAATCATCTGGATGGGTTTTGGTACCTTACTTCTAATGACTCTTACAATTATAATTGTATGATGGCTACCAGCTGCACATGATTGGACATTCCAACAAGACTATCAACATATATTGGGACTTACGCCAAGGATAGTGATGGCGAGTTTGATAGCCTATTTTGTATGAGAATTTAGTAATTCATATATTTTGGCAAAAATAAAAATATGGATGCAATGAAAACAATTATGGGTAAGAACGATATGATCTACTATAATGTGAGAATTCTTTGATACAACTATTTTCATTTTAATAGCATTTTATTGAGTTTTTCCCAATGATATAATTCTGTCATTAATGGTTTCCAATTATATATTTAAGGTGGGTGTGGAAGTTTTCTTCACACCTCTAACTTATTGGGTCATACATAGATTAAAAAAGATAGAGCATGAAGATTATTATGACATCAAAACCAATTTTAATCCATTTATTATCAAATAATGATGAATAATTATGAACCATGACTTCATATCTTAGCCACCTTACATACAGATAAGCAAGATAAGCTTATAGATATGGATAATTTTCAAAATTATATATCATTGGTTCTGGAAACATATGGTTTGGGTGAATTGTGACATTTTTACTATCAGTTCGATTCTGGTTGATTTACTTGAGTAATAAGTCTCAAGGAATCTCATATATCCATACATACACGACCAGAATTTTCTTTTTTTACTATTGATATTTTCTTGTGTAACTATAGTCAGAATAATGATTCTAAAACAAAAAAAATATTCTCTTTAATAGAGGATCATTTCCAAGCAAAAATTAAGAATAAACATATTATTAGAAGATAATTTATTTCTTAATTGTGTATATGAAAATTTCGTGTATGATTTTGACTTCAGATTCTCATATAGAGAAGTGATTTTGTCTAAAACATTGTTTATTGAGCGTTTTGGGACAAAAATTTAAAGATTACGAAATAATTATTATTGATAATAGTAAAACTTTAGATAGCCATATACTGATCAAAAATGTTGTTGATGATATAGTAAAACAAGATTGATCTTTTGTCTCTGTTCATGTAGTTAGACCTCCGGCCCCTTTGAGTCGTTGATCTTGAAGAACATTCGGTGGTAAATTTTGTAATTGAGATTATATAATTTTTTTAGATGATGATGCCATTATTTTATCTGAAGATGCTTTTTCGAAAATTGATAGGTATTCACAGAAATATGACTTTTGATATTGAGCAAAGAGGTATTGGACAAAGCCATCCCTACGATTTAAGGAAAACTCAGATATAATATTTGATGGAATGATTAAATGAGAAAAGATATTTAAACATCATTTATGATTTGCTCCTAGATTTATTAGGTGAGATATCGATAATACTTTACAGAACCTTTCTTTTATAGGGCACTTTGGATTCTGTAAAAAATCTTTATTTGATTTGATAGGTTGATATCCAGATTTTCCATGATGTGATTTTGAGGATGATTATTTTATGTATAAATGTTTTCAAAGTTGTTGAAAATTCGTCAAACTAGACGATATTCAAGTAGTTCACGTCACTCATAGCTTAAATAAAGTGGGTTGTTCAAATATTGTTTATTATCTTAACTTATTAAAAAAAGAATGAATTTTTTGGTTCCATGTGTGAAAAACATTAAGAGAAAATTGTACTGAGTACGCAGAACTAATAGAAGTTCTTCATGAATATCATCCAGATTATAGAGTTATAGAATGATATAATCACTATCAAAAAATTATGAAAAAACAAAAAAAATTGCCACGGAGCGTTACTTACGGCATACAAGATTATTGCATATTATTAAATAAACTGCTTCATAATATATCTTTAAATGATTTCGTCAGATCCAGTGATGCAGATTTTGATAATATGATACCTGTTATTCAGTCTTTTGTTGAATCACAATTGATTTTTATAAGCAAATCATGAAAAATCAAAGATTTACTTTGTTTTAAAACATTCCCCGATAACAATATACAGATAGATAATAATATTATTCCTAAAAGTATATTTAATCAATTCCCCTGTGATGCACAATCCAGAGAGAATAGACTGAGTCTAATAAGAGAAAGATATCCACTAACAGATCATATTAATATTGCTCTCTTATGAGACGATGACTTGGTAAGTATTCTTCTTTGAAACGAAAATCGGATACATGTTGATGTTGTAGAAGTAGATACACAAATTACTAAGATTATTTCAGATGTTAATTTACCAAATATTAGAGTTTTTAACGAAGACTTAAGAAAAAAAGGTAAAATAACTGGAATCTCGGCTAAAACATTTTTCATAGATCCCCCTTATACTAAGAATTGAATATTACTATTTATTTATAAGTGATTACAGCTCCTTACCTTCAACAGTCATGATATTCAAGAATTTTATGTAATTATGAACCAATCTATGACTAAAAACTTCATAGATAAAATTCAGTTGATCCTTTCAGCTTCTTGAGTCCGAATACATGAAGTAAGGTCAGGATTTAGTAATTATCATCTACCAAAATCATACGCAGAATATACGAGAGCTATGAAGTTTCTAGACTATTATACAATCCCTCAAGAAAATCTGACATATAGTTCGTCATCAAGTTTATATATATTTAGAACTAGTAATCCAAATCTTGATTTATTGTGGGAAAATATCAATATAGATATGATATATAATCATAGTGTCTTTTAGTCTTTCAAAATAAAAGAATGCAAATCTCTATACAGCCTATTGTTCCAGAGCAAATTCCTTTTCTTTATCAACAGAATGCACTATTTATATTAGATTATAGATCTTTATCAGAATCTTTTGATTATGAAATTCCTTCTATGTGGAAATATGAAAATCTTGCCCCATGGATTTTAAATGGACAGACTATTCTTGTAAATCAAAATTCATCTCTTTTACATTATGAGAATAACAATAATTTACTGATTATAAATACTTGAGATTCGGCAAAAACATCTCTTATAGAAAGAGCTGAAAAATCATGAATAGTAAATAATATGTCTTTTGATAAGGTTTTTGCTTTTATACCACATCCAGCAATAGATGAATTTTGCAAAAAGTATAATAAAGCTCTTTCTTATACTTATAA
>JBBABI010000032.1:0-12369 GCA_041679065.1 Candidatus Absconditabacterales bacterium | reverse complement strand
TTTAGCCGGGTTGTAGCTTCTTGGACTTTGGCAAGCATCTCTTTGGTCGTAGGTTAGTATTTTAAGGTGTTTTTTCTTTTCTTGGTTCTCATTCGGGCTTGGGCAGTCTCAGAATCGGTGAAGATACAGTCGTATTTACTCAGTGACGGGTCACGAGTAGCGAGTGACGAGGAATCTTTTACGCGTCACTTATTTTTTTTCTCAATGTATCTGATGGCATCGTAGATGGCGAGGAATTCGCCGAGATTATTCGTCCCCAAGGGATAGATAGGGGAATGGAAAATTTCTTTCCGTGTATGGAGATCTACGGCTCTGTATTCCATGACCCCGGGGTTGTCAGTGCAGGAAGCATCCACGCAGAGGGCTTGTATAGTTAACTTATGGATCATTGTTTCGATTGATTTACTTGGTAAAGAAATTGTCAAAAGTCGTACAAAGTCGTACAAAATCGTTAAAAATCGTTAAAAATCGTAGGTGATGGGATGATAAAGATTTGGTTGGAAAAAGCAATTTCAAAAAAAACTTAGCATATCTTATTTTCTAAAAACCTTCTTGACTTTTCTTATTAAATAATTAGAATGTTTTTCTGAAACATAAATTAATTAAAAAAAATAAAAAATGAAAAATTTATTAATACTATCGCTCTTTATTACAGGGATTGTAATACTTAGCAGCTGTGGTGGTGTGGGTCATATCTCCAAATCGCAGGCAAAAAAACAACAGGCATTTCAAGATTCATTAGTACGTGCTGATTCCTTGGAATTTGTACGGCTTGATTCTTTGGAAAAAGCTAAAGCAGAAAAAATCAAGCTGGCAAAGCTAAAAAAAATGAACGATTCTCTCCAATTAGCACAACAACTTAATTGGATTAAGTTAGTTAAAAAACAGGATTCGATCAAATTGGCTAAGAAGCAAGATTCTATTAAATCCCAATCAGTACAGCCTACTAATCCTAATTTGGATCTACCTGTGGCGTTGCAAGAGAGAGACTATGACTCAATTCCATGGTTGAAATTAGATACAACCATTCAACGTAAGGTCATGAAATTCGTCAATGCAAATCCTATAAATACTTCCTTAAGTATTATTTGCAAGAATATCACCAGTGTCGTTTTGGTAAAAGATATTCCTAGCAGATTGGGAAAACCAGATGATCAATTCTGTGTTAATTATGTTGCACTGGATGGATCTGCCCAGATGGTGCTGTTAAGAAAAGATGGCACCGCAGTGAAAAACAATGCCAATGGGACCTTCAATATCGATGGTCCAAATGGAGACGATTATCGATTACCTCCATATCGCAATTTGAAAAATTAACTAAATTAACCAAGTCAATTAATCACTTAAAACAAAAAAACGATGAAAAAATTATTTATTCTTGCTGTTTTTACCATGATGATGGTGATCAGCAGTAGCACTGCAAAGGCACAGACTGTAGCAGCAACTGACACAATTGAATTCAGTAAAATGGACTCTCTTGTTAAAGTGGCAGCCCTGAAGTGGGCAAATGAAAAAGCTTATGGCACTATTTACCAGTTGAAGGACGTGAAGTCCATAACCGGAGTTACCTACGTAAAAAATATTCCAAGCCGGGCTGGCGGGATGAACAATCAGTATCTGGTAGAATATGTTACCAACACAGATGGAGTGACAAAATATATTTTGCTCCAGAATGAACCGATAGTTATAAAAAATGGAAGTGTGATATCCTCCATTACCGGACCTGGTGGCGATTCAAACAACCTGCCCCCACACAAGTAAGACATTATTACCTTATATTGAAGCTCCTATGAATATCTTGGGGCTTCTTTTTTTTAAGAAAATTTTTTATGGTTCTTTGGTTACATACACCTTGGATCCTGTCTCTGTATTTATGACCAAATTGTCATAGATAGCTCCAGCGCCTTTATTTTCTAGGGTATTGATACATCCATGACTCCATCTTGTGTTGGTTTCATTTGTCTCCAAAACTGTCTTTCTCTGAGGTTCTGCTAGATATCTTGTATGTATGCCTAAGGTGTAAGACCCATATCAGGGTGTATATTTGTTGATATACTGTCCTTCCATAGGATATAATACGATATAATCTCCAGGTCAGGCATATTGTTTATCTGGATCTTTCTTGGCATAAGCATAATACATCCCTCCTGGTGTTGTCCAGTCAACTCCTTCGTATGCTCTATTTGGCTGATCTCATTTGTCTTTTCAGAGAATCACTTTGTGGACACTCATCAAGGTATGATCTCCCTTAAATAAGTAGGCGTATGAATTTGTTTTGGATACGATGGTATATGTCTCACCAAGATTATCGAATATTCCAATTGTAAAGTTTGTATATGCATCTTTTACATCCTGCGGGATGTTCGTCTCTTTCAACAGTTCGTTTCTACTGAGTCCGACCATCCGATTAGTCAATCTGTTTAATGTATTTCTATCCAGTATTCCATTGGCTACATTATCCGTGTATGCTGATCATTCTTTCATTCCTATATATTCTTGAGCTTCTTTTATTTGTCAGTTGAGAAGATAATTTTCTATAGTAGTTCTTACTTTTTCATTTTCTATCTTATTGATCTTATTGAATACGGTTTGGTATGTCAGTCCGTCTTTGAGCTTATTCATCGACAATCATTTGGTCAGAGATTCTAAGGTAAATGCAGTAGTCGTTTCTGCTTTTTCTTCAATAACATTTGGTGTGGGTTGCGTGTCAGACTGTATGATCTGTTCTTCTGTGATAATAGGAATGGTTGGTGAAGTCTGCATTTCACTTTGATCGTTGACCATCAGATCATTTGTGGTATCTTCTTGTTCCCCAGAAACATCCTTTTTTATTGTCGTGGTAACGTTTCCGATAGGAATAATCTTTTCTTCTGTTGTTGTCTTGATTTCTACTTTAGTAACATTTTTCGTTTCGACTTTTGTAGGTTTTTCTGCTGTAGTAACTGCAACAGTCTTCTTCTCTTTATTTTCTGTACTCTCTCCTTGTTTTTCTGCTTTTACTGGAATACTAGGTTTGTTTGTGCTACTAGGAATATTTTCGGAATTTGGTGTCCCGGTTTTGTTTTCAATTATTGGATTTGGAGAAATGTTTTCTGCTGCAGGAGAAATTTCTGGCGTATTGTTTTGATATGTTTGATTTTGGGTGTTGGATGATGCTATTGTGTTATATTTTATGTTTTTTTTTTAACTTTTCCTTTCTCGAGTAACAATTTATTTCCATCTTTATCATAATTTAGCGTATAATTTTCACTTGCTATTGTTGTGCTTGTATCCTTGAGATTAATGCCTTGTTCGCTGATACTAAATGTGATAGGTTGATCCTTAGGCAAGAATTCTATCTTCTGTGTTGCGGTGTTTACTGAACTTTCATCCTTTCCTATCGTTGCTGATATTAATCTGATTTTTTCATCGCCTTGGACAAATTTGATAATCTGTTCTGCACTGACGTTGCATATGCCAATACCTCCAAGTCATGAGTTGATAGACAGATCTTTTTCTTTTTTTGTCACTTTTTCCCATAATTTGAGGTTGATGGTATTAATTTTATCGATGATAAGGAAATCATTTTTCATCTTTTCTGATGCTTTATCTGCTGCTTCCGTCAATTCCTTATCTTTTTGTGCTGTGAAGGTACCATCTTTATTGTCTTTGATGATGTAATATTCATATGTCATTTTGGTAGTGTCTTTGAGTATGCGAATAGTAGACGATCTAATAACCTTGCCATCTAATTCCTTAGTCATCAGCATTTTGAAGATGTTTTCTTTCTCTGTTTCTCCGAGTGTGGCACAAGTTCCTATTTTGGATGTGTCAAAGAAATCCAATGGATCCACAATTGAGTTGTTGTCCAATAATTCCCATTTTGAATCTTTCTCCACTTTGGGGCTTTCACAATTGATGGATGTAGATAATAGTCCCTTGGTGTCATAATATGCCAGTTTTTTTGCCGTAACATTATATCGCGTGTTTTCTGGTAATGTGACCCCTTTGACTGTAGGTAGTCCTTCTGTAGCTGTCTTTTCTTTGGTTTCTAGACTTGTTAAATTGGTTCCATTTAGTGTTAATTCAAAATCACGCTTTATAGTTTTTCCTCATTTTTTTGTATCTTCTATTTCTACAACGGCCTTATTGCTAGTATTTTCTCAGAAATAATTTGTTATCTGAATTGCGTTGTCTGTATCGAAATTGAAGTATATGTTCGTCTTGTTTTTTTCTGTCTTTTTTTTCTCTTTCCCTCACGTTTCTATTACGTTGTATGAATAGAGATCGCGTAATGGATATAATGCAATATTGCTTACGTCTTGGAGTTTTTCACGCTGAAGATTGGTCATCAGTGATGTATCCACGTTTTTGGATAAACTTGTGAGACCGTCTGTGATCTGTTTTTTTTGCTTATTGATTTTATCGTTGAGTTCTTTGAGTTGTGCGTCTTCGATGTTAAAATTCACTGTTTTCGCAGTTTTTGATACTTCAAACGCTGGTTTGAGATCTACTCCGTAGATTTTCAATTCAGCATTTTTTAGTTTTTCCGTATCCAGTGTTCAATCTTTTTTGAAATATATCTTACCTACTTCTGCATGATCTCCTTGATAATTTATGTATACTTTCTTGTAATATCCATTGATGTCCTTGTATTTCTCCTTATCTCCCAGATCAGCATCATCTATGGGAATAAATTTTTCATCGATTTCCAACTCATCATTGAGTTTAATCTCCTTCAGAAAGTCCAAATTTTCATATGTGCTCAATTTAGTTTCAAATGGCTTTATGAGGTTATATGACATCTCTTTTTTGAGATTTTCGATGGTTTTTTCCCTATTGTATATGGTCCTCACATCGGCTAACTTTTCTGATGTCGTAGGTGCATGGATGTCATATACCATAAATTTACCTGCGGTATACTCTTTGTCGTCGCTAGTAACTTTAAATTCTACCCTATTTCCGAATTTGGTGTTTTCTACAAGAGAAAAATTTAATTTTAATATCTTGTTTTCTGTCTCTCATTCAGCTTTATCTTCTTGAATTTTTACCTTGAGTGCAAAAATATTTTTTTTCTCATCATATTTGCATTTGATATTATCTTTGATATCGATGCATTTTATTCCATTGATGGCGATGTAATTCAACATAAGAAGCTTTGCTCTGGTTTCATATTCATTAGGATCTCCTTCGGCTATTTCGTATCCAGTAATTGGTCCCATCGCATTTTTATCTGATGATGCTACCAGTCAGTAAACTGGTATTGTTATATCTGATAATGATTCCCATCAGTCTTCTTGTTCTTCTTTTTTCTCTGGTGTTTTTCCTTTTCAAGCATTGATAATTTCATCTTCTCTGGTTATTATTTTCTTTGCTATGTTTTCTAATCTTGTTTTTTCTTTCGCATCTGATGTATTTGCAATTTTTTCTACAAAAAGTGCACGAACTCCATCAAGAATTGTTCGATCGTTTTTGTTACTCAATACTGTTGTAATATCTTCGTCTTTGGATACTTGTAGTTCACTATATATGGTTTTGGCTTGTATTTTTTGTTTTTCTGTTAATCCTTTCCGGATTACCTCCTTCTTCTCTCCTATTTTTTCATTTTCTATAGCGGTAAAGACTTCGTCTTGTGGAATCGTGTTTTCAGCCTTTGTCTGTCCTGCTGGTGAAGTGGGCTTCTCTGGTTTGGAAAGTTCAGTGTATGCAGCCAAAATTTTTCTGATTGTCATAAATGTCGCTGTCCCTGCGGATCGATCGATACCATATTTTGTTCCATTATTATATGCTTCCTTCACGTCTTGGAGATATTGTTCTTTGGCGAAGAATTGCACCTTTCCTACTGCTCTGACTGCATTGATATTGAATGTCCCAGGAACGCAATCACTGCATATTTCTACTAATCCTGCCAATGCTGCTGTGTCAGTAAGTTTAAGGTTAGTTGCTATTGTTTTTAGCTGTTCATCTTTGATGTTCCCTATCTGCACTAAGCTAGCAATTAATGTGTCTTGTATGGATGCTGTTCATGTGTTTTTCAAAAGAGTGTTGATTTGGGTAAGTTCTGCTTTGACCCTTGTCTGTTTCCCTTCTGTAGCAAGATTTTCTTTTCTTGCTGATATAAGAATATCTTCAGCTTTTTTGTTTTTTTTGGCTGTTTCTAATTGAAGATCAAATAATTTCATTTCATCTTGATGCTGCTCCCAGAGCTGTTCGTACGTTTTACCTGCTCATCGTTTCTCTACATTTCCTCAGGTGGTTACGATCTCTTGGCTCAATATCTTTTCATCAGATAAAATATTCTTCTCTGCTTTAGAAGCCTCATCTACTTTGAGGATTTCATAATTATTCGCTGGAGTCATTGTATTCTCTTATCGAGTAAAAGTTTTTACCTCTCAATTGTATCTAAAAATGGTCATATTGTCAAAAAAATGGTCTAAAAACTATGTTTAGGCTTGCCTTTTTCAGATAATATTATATGGTTGCTGTTTTTTACATGAAAATGTTGTATATTTCGCCTAATGGCTGTGTATTTCGCCCCGGTGTACCGGGACTGTACATTGGTTATTGGGAATTGTTTTTTAAAAATGTGGATTCCGGCTGCAAACCGTAACGCCGGAATGACGGTTGGTTTCGATATTATTTACTTTACTTCGATCTCGATATCTATGCTTCTGGATGTATTATTTTCTATCGTCCCCATCTGGTAAAACAAGCCGTTCGCGAAAGGCGGATAGAACTGAGTTTGGTAATAGATATCTCCGGTTACTTTCAGCATTTGTATGTTGCGTGGAAAATAGATAGAAGACTTAGTTTCCCGTCGCTTTTTGACGAGCCCTTGTCCTGGTTCATCGTAGGTTCCTGCTTTCATGCCCAAGATCGCCCGTTCCCTATCTTCTAATTTTACCTTGTATTTCTCTTCCAGGGATTGGATAAATGTCCGATATTGAGCAGGGATGCTGAGGGTGTAGGTAATACGTATGTTGTATGTTCAGCTTCAGAGCTTCTCTATAGGAACAATATCCTGGTCGGTCTCCATAACCATATCATTTTTGGCATCAGTTATTTGGATCCTTTTACTGACAAATCCATCTATCTTATTATAGGAAGCATTCATATCTCGAAAATAGATATTTTGTGGTGAGAATATATTAAAAAGCTTGTTCTTGGAAAGAAGGCCGTAAAACTCCTGTGATACATTGGAGAAATACATCGTCAGATATTGATTATTCGCTATTTCTCCAAATCTATTGACCACATTTTTGAGGATGCTCATCTTATGGTCATTGAAATACTGTTTGATTTCCTTGATGTACAGCTCTTTTTTGTTGCCACGTTCCTCTTTCCTGATGAGATCGACTGCAGCATTGAGGAATTGCCGTTCCCGGATCTTTTGTTTAAATCCAGGTAGGATTTTTTCTAGAAGGTCTGATCTGACAAAGATAACTCCTTTGATATCTTGGTTGAGAAGTTTGTTGTATAAATCTGGTTGCATAGTCTGTTGCACCTTCCACATCTCGTAGGTTTTGCCAAACATGAGTTCGTACAGGTCTTTGAGATTTTTACCATCCATATCGGTAAATCCAAACTTATTGCCGGCGATAAATCAGATTTTCCTATCCGGCAGAAATGGGGCTGTCCGGTCTGGCGCCATAATGCGTGTCCTATATGCGATAAAGTCAGGGTAGTAGGAATCTACGATTTCCATTGTCGTGATATGAGCTCCTTGTATGGTTATAAATGCGAATGATCAAAAAAATCATCCATTGGGTCTTTTTTCATTTGTGTTTTCTAGGATGACAAGGTAATTCTGACTCTTCTCTTTCCCTAGGAGCTGGAATACTTCCTTTTCGTGTTTTTGGAGATCGCCCAAAAAATTAATAAGATTCTCATAATCAGAAAAGCCTACTTTTTTGAGGTATTCTTTATTTTTTTGGATATAGGTAAGACATTCATCGATTTGCTTCTCTTTGGTTTGGAGGATATTCTCTCCTTTGCTATATGCTTGCTGGATATCATCTATCTTCATGAGAAATTGGGAAAGATTTTTGTCTATAGCTCGGAATGAAAATGCTATGTGATTGAGGTTTTCTTGGAAGATATCTATCTTGTTTTTGGAAAATACGATCTGGGAGATCTTAGATGAGAAAGAGAAAAAGATGAAACAGAGAAAGATGAGGACAAAAAAAGCTGTATTTAGCTGTTTCCGTTTCTGTGTCCGGTTTTTTTTCTCCTGTTTGGTTATGCCGAAATAGATCATATATAGAGAGGAATTTACGAACCCGCCTGCGTCGGGCAGGTTTAAAAATTTCCGAATATCCGAAACAATCTTAGAATTCTTAAATTTTCAAATTTTAAAATTGTTTGGTAAATTTCTAGCATTTGAAAATTTGAATATTCATTTGGAGTGTATAGATTTTTGGTATGCAAACAAGAAAAAATTTTTTTAAAAAAAAATAGCGCTTTGCATTGCTATTTTTGCTTTTTAATTTCGGGGATGCGGGACTCGAACTCGCGACCTCCTGGTCCCAAACCAGGCGCTCTAGCCATCTGAGCTAATCCCCGATAAATGATCTCTGATTTTTTTGATTGTTTTTTTGTCTAACTTTATACTTTTATTCACTGTTCTGTAACCGAATAACGACCTGTCCGGTGAACAACCGGACCGCTCTAGCCATCTGAGCTAATCCCCGATAAATGATCTCTGATTTTCAATTTTCAATTTTCAATGTCTCAATCTTTCAACTCCCTACGGCTTGCCGGGGGATAATGGTGGGCATAGATGGACTCGAACCATCGACCTCGTCCTTATCAGAGACGCGCTCTAACCAGCTGAGCTATACGCCCATATTTTTTTATGGAACCACTTTTATAATTTTTTTGTTTGGACCCGAACTTTATCTTCCTATAGCGGACACCGACCTGTCCGGTAATTACCGGACCGCTCTAACCAGCTGAGCTATACGCCCATGGAATAGTGGACAACTAACAGTGAACAGTGTCGGAGTCTTTTTGTAAAAAAAACACCACCATTATTCATTGTTCATTATTAATTATTCATTCTCTTCATGGTGCCAGGGGGGAGAATTGAACTCCCGACACAAGGCTTTTCAGGCCTCTGCTCTACCACTGAGCTACCCTGGCTTATTGATTTATAAATTTTCTGCACAAACAAAAAATGCCGAGACTTTATATATATCCTTCTTGTGAAATCAAGTAAAAAAAATGACGATGAAAAATTGTCTTGATTATCACTTTCTATTTATTATATTATTGGCGAGTTTATTGTCCGCCTAGGCGGACACAATATAGATCAGCGTTTGTACATATAATATTATCCTTTGGGGTATTGATTATGTACGGACCATGGGTTCCACAACATAAATGATAGCATAAGACCTGCTTAGTGACTATCATTTGAGTGAAATCAGTATTTTGTTTAAAATTCTATTGAATTTATAAACGGAATTCGTATGTTTGAAACTCACGCTGCCAGTCAGCACATTTATTTTTAACTTTTAAATATTTTACTATGGCTAACAAAATTCACGTTAATGTTGGTACTATCGGTCACGTAGATCATGGAAAGACAACATTAACATCCGCAATTACCGGAGTACTAGCTACGAAAGGATTCGCTCAATCTCTAGCTTTTGCTCAAATCGACAATGCACCAGAAGAAAAAGCAAGAGGTATCACGATCAACACTAGACACGTAGAGTATGAATCTGAAACAAGGCACTATGCACACATTGACTGTCCAGGACATGCTGATTACGTCAAAAACATGATCGTAGGAGCTGCTCAGATGGATGGAGCTATTCTTGTAGTAGCTGCAACTGATGGACCTATGCCTCAGACAAGAGAACACGTTCTGCTTGCTCATCAGGTTAATGTTCCTAAGATTGTCGTATTCTTGAATAAGTGTGATATGGTCAAAGATCCTGAAGAATTGGAACTTGTAGAAGAAGAGATTAGAGAAGTGTTGAAAAAAAATCATTATGATGCAAATTCTCCTATTATCAGAGGTTCTGCGCTCAAGGCGATGGAAAATCCAACTGATGAAAATGGAGATGCAAAATGTATATGGGATCTTGTCAAGGCATTGGATGAATTTATTCCTGTCCCTGTAAGAGACACCGATAAGCCATTCCTTATGCCAGTAGAAGATGTCTTCTCTATCAAAGGAAGAGGAACTGTTGCTACAGGAAGGATAGAAAGAGGTATCGTCAAAATGAATGATGAAGTAGAAATACTTGGACTCGGGGCTGAGCCAAAGAAAACCGTTATCACTGGAGTAGAGATGTTCCACAAGTCGTTTGATCAAGCAGAAGCTGGTATGAATGTGGGATTGTTGCTTAGAGGTATAGAAAAAGAACAGATAGAAAGAGGGCAGGTTATCTGCAAACCAGGAACGGTTAAGGCACATACCAAATTTGAAGCTGAGGCATATGTATTGAAGAAAGAAGAAGGCGGTAGACATACACCATTTATGACAGGATACAGACCACAATTCTTTTTGAGAACTACGGATGTGACTGGAACCGCTACCCTCAAGCCAGGTGTAGAAATGATTATGCCTGGAGACAACGCAAAAATCGATGTAGAGCTTATCTATCCGGTTGCTATGGAAGAAGGTTTGAGGTTTGCTATCAGAGAAGGAGGTAGAACGGTAGGTGCAGGAGTTGTTACTAAGATCTTAGCATAATTTTTTTCGATGATATTTTTGAGATTTAATGCTCCGGGCTAACTCTCTATGGTTGTCCGGAGATCTAAATTTCAAGAAAAAAATTTATTTAATAATTCTTATTATTTATGGCTGACAAAAAAAACGTAAAGACTAAATTGAGAATTAAATTGAAGAGCTATGATAGCAAGATGCTCGAATCTTCTGTAGGGAAGGTTGTTTCTCTTTTGATAAAATCAGGTGCGATCATCAAATGACCTATTCCATTGCCCAAAAGTAGAAAAGTATATACGGTGTTGAAATCTAATTTCAAATATAAGAATGCTAGAGAGCAATTTGAAAGGATTACCTATTCTAGGATGATTGATGTCACAGAAATGGGTGCTAAGACTATGGAATATCTCCAGAATTTAGCTATTCCAGTTGGCGTTTTGGTAGATGTTAAGGTGTTTTAAGAATGAATAATGAATAATTAATAATGAATAATTTCGGAAGTCTTCTATATAAAAAAACACCAACATTATTCATTGTTCATTGTTAATTATTAATTAAGGAAAATGTTTTACATAATTATATCTCTGTTATGAGCAAGTCATGATTAGTAGTCAGTAAAAAAGAGATGACCAAAATGTGGATTGATGATAAATTCGTGCCTGTCACGTTGGTAAAAATTGTTCCTCAGGAGGTCGTAAGATACAAAACCAAGGAAAAGGATGGTTACGTCTGTGCTGTTATCGGCGTAGAGAAAAAACTCCTAAAAAAAGAAAAAGGACAAAAGATAGCATATAGGGAAGTTATGGAATTTATGGTAGATGATGGTTTCATCAAAAACAATGAGGCTGGAAAAGTGTTAGATATAGCTCTTTTGGATGGTGTAAAAATGGTGGATGTGACCTGATATGCCAAAGGAAAGGGGTATCAAGGCGCTATCAAGAGGTTTCATCTTCAGGGATGACCTAAAACGCATGGTTCTAAATTTCATAGGCATGTCTGATCTATGGGAAATAGAAAACCTAGAAGAACACTCAAATGACATCCTCATGCCGGACGTATGGGTAATCAGCGTGTGACACTTAAAGGTATTCAGGTCGTAGATACTTTTACTAGAGATAGTGAACAGCTTGCTGTCCTAAGATGATCATTGCCTGGTGCATATAATGAGTTATTAAAGGTGGTTGTATAAAATAATTTTGATTTTATCTTTATATCGTTGAGAATGGCCTATACTATAGATATCTATGATATGAAATGAAAAGTGGTTTCGACATTCGCTTTGGATGAAAAACTTTTTTCTGATGAGAGCATCAATCCTGGTCTCATCCATGAATATTATCTTCTGCAGATGAGTAATGCCCGCAATAATCCTGCGAAAGTCAAATGAAGATGAGAAGTACATGGATCTGGCAGAAAACTTTACAAGCAAAAATGAACAGGAGGTGCAAGAGCCGGTGATAAAAACTCACCTACGAGAAGATGAGGATGAGTGACTTTTGGTCCAAGAGGTGAAAGGAATTTTACCAAGATCATGACTAAGAAAGCAAGAAAATCTGCATTACAAGGACTTATCAGTCTCAAAGCTAAAGATAATGCATTGAAGGGCATCCAGATAGCATCATTCTCTACTCCCCAAACCAAAATGGCTGTAGAATTGCTGAAAAATCTTGGATTGTCTGATTCCAAGGTTGTCGTTGTTTTGGATAAAAATG
>JBBABI010000031.1:0-12451 GCA_041679065.1 Candidatus Absconditabacterales bacterium | reverse complement strand
AAGGAATTTGATTCGCAGTTCGGTGACAAATACAAAGAATGGGAGAGGTTTAAGGAGACATTATTGTCTTATGATCCAGGAATCTGTAAGGAGGAGTTAGTCGCACATTATCAGGAATATCATGATTATTTCGAGAATCTCTATCTGGCGATACTCAATGAGCTCTCTACGCGCAAAGTGAGTAATGATATAGATGGGTATGCATATCTGATGTCTGTTGTGGGTAAGATGCAATGATGATTCTTTGATGTAGAAAATAAAAAATTATTGGAAGGCGTCCTTTCAGAAGATGATGCAAAAACATTTTATGCATCAGTAGCTTCAAATAAACTCTCTGGGAAAACAATTACGGAGCTTGCAATGTCTACTGACATGGAAGAGCAGAAGAAATGATTGCGGTGAGCGAAGCAAGTGCTCAGATCAATACTTGAGGCGAAGACACTGACGATTGACGGAAAAACAGGGAAAATAACTGATATCAGACGTGGGTTTGACTCGAAATCAACAGTATCGTATACCGTTAGGACAGCATATGCTAAACTTTTGGCATATAATCTGGACGAAACCAAATATATCGCATTGCCGGATTTTGCTACCGCTACCATTACAAGCAAGACGGCTGAAGAGCTTACGGTCAAAACATTGGCAGCAACAGAAAAGAAAACATATGCCGTCGCTGAAACCACGGTCAAAGCAATCGAACGCATGCTCCCCAATGTTGTCCGACAGGATCAGAGAGGTAAGATAATCTATGATGATCAGAAGAATCTCCTTACCAGCCGATCCAAATCCATTGAAATCGATCCCACTACTTTGAAAATCAAGTGACTTGATATCGTCTTCAAGGATCTGCAGGAATTACTCTATGCGGCAAATCTCGTGAATCGGTTTAAATACAAATATCCCGGCGTTAAAGACTTTTATTTCGGTTCCAGAGCGTGGACACAGATGGATCGAGGGATCTATCGTCCAAAATCATGACTGGATACGCAGATTCTCGATTTGGACACCATCAAAGCTAAGTTCCCAAGCCTTTTGGATAGTAATAACGACATCAAAAAATCTTTCATTATGTTGATCAATACTGCATAAAAAATCCTCAATCTTTTAATTTTCAAATCTTTTAATCTTTTCATCCAATTCCATGCCTATCGAAACAACAGAAACCAAGACCGACGTCACAAACACGGAAAACGATACATTAGAATCATCGGAAGTTTCTACCAGTCTTGAAGAGACCAAAGAGGAGGTAGCTGACCTTTATCTGGATTTGCTTGATCAGAAAAAGTGAGGATTACTCTCCGTGGCAGGCAGCCTCAATCCGTTAAGAAAGGTAGCGAAAGAGAACCTTCTAGCGACAAAAACGAAGGCAGAGAAGCTGGGTTTCTTTGATAAGATAGGCAAGAACATAGAAAAAAGATTGAATAAGATCAAGGAGGAAGTTCTGTGAAAAGTGACGGGTTCCAGCGGACTTACCTATACTGAAGAAGAAAAAAAGAAATTAGAGACAATGAAATGACTGCTAGCAAGCGCCGACAAGACGAAATTAGACGATTTGAAAGCGCAAATAGAAGCAGGTACTGATCCTGCGGAAACCCCAGATACTACCACAACCAATCCAGATACTGAAACAGCTGATAAAACAGCAATCATTGCAGGAGCTGCCGGAGTATGAGCGATAATCACCTCACCTTCGGAAAGCAAAGAAGCTTCTACCACCTATGTCGCACCTTTTGAGAAAGATGGTCATACGTTCATTATGTCGCCCTTTGGACTGAGGAACGGTGAGGAGCATGATGCTGTGGATATTTCTGCGCCTGCTTGAACAGAGATAAAATCAATAACAGGAGGTGAAGTGATAGACACATGATATTCAGCGAAAACGAATTATTATATCAAGATCCAGACACCTGACAAAAAAAAGACGCTTACTTTTGTCCATCTAAAAAAAAATCTTCCTTTCGAAAAATGAAAAATAGTGAAACCGGATGATGTGATAGGATATATCGGAACGCAAAAGATTGACAAGTATCGGACCGGTCCTCATTTGCATCTCAGCGTCTATGATAATGATGAGAAAAAATTCATAAATCCAGCCAAGGACAAGGATTTAACACCTATAATCGCTCTGTATCCTGTATATAAGGCGGCAGCTTAATTTTTAGAGTTTAGAAATTGTCATTGCGAGGAATTTTTCATGACGAAGCAATCCAGATTATTCAAAGAATTAGATTGCCACGTCTCTCCGCCGCGGCGGATCGACTCGCAAAGACCAATATTGAAAATTACATATTTTTAATTACTTTCTTCACTACTCCGACGACTTTCGTCTCATCGTATTTTTCCACTTCCACATTATCGAAGAATCTATTTACGGACTCGAGATACATTTTTCCGTCTTTTTTCAAAATTCTCTTGAGCTTAGGTAAGTTATTATGAAGAACAAAAACATAATCTGAAGGATCGTAACTGGGTTGCTGCTTGATCAACACGAGATCTCCGTCTTGGATTTTTGGCTCCATGCTATTGCCTTTTGCTCTCACGAAGAAGCAGGTGTTGATGTCTTTTACTCCCAGCATAGCTATCGTGACCGGAATCTTTTCCTGTGAATATTCGTCAAGAATTTTCTTCCCTTTATTCCCACACTGAGCAAAACCGTAGATAGGGAGCTGAATAACGTCATTCATTCTATCGCCGAATGTTTCTCTGATCAATCTGTAGCCATGTTCATCCTTTATGAAATATCCTTTGAGTACGAGCTGATTGAGCTTATTCAATACCGTCTGGGGATGATTGATTCCAAGTGAATGTGCAATCTCCCTTAAGGTAATCCCTTCCTGATTGGTGTTTTTCTTGAAGAAGGAAATGAGTGCTTTCTGGATAGAATCGAGGTCTTTCATGGGAATTGGTAAAAGGGTAAAAGTTTATGTATAATATTCATCATTTCTTCGTTTGAGAGGATTATTTAGTATATAGCCATGTATTCTACCAAAGTCATTCTCATCACGGATAATATGTTCGTAGTAGTTTGATTGCCAAGCAAATAATGGAATGTGTTTTCTTATTAGAAATGTTGTTTTTCACTTGAATTGACGGATGAGATAAGATATTGAATGTTTATTTATCATAGGATTTTTATTTCAGGTAATTCATCATTCTTCCGTAGAGACGCGATTCATCGCGTGTCATTCCATCGCGTGTAACATGGAGACGCCATAAATGGACGTCTCTACGTTTGGATCTTCATGAATCGTAATGATAACATGAACATGATTCGGCATAATGACGCAAGTTTCGATTTCTATCTTGTCATTTTCCATGCTATAAATTTCTTGCTGAATGATGCTTCAAAAATCGTTTAATCCCATCTCTCCTTCAATAACGTTGCCAAAATACGATACAAATCCTTTTGTACAGATAGTTATAAAATAACTGCCAGGTTCAGAATAATCCCATTCAGGCAATCTCGGTGAATCTGTCCTATACTTATTCCTATACGTGTTGGCGAATATTTGTATCATGATGTCAGCGTAAATATATAATATCGTCTTCATTATAACGTTCCCTTTGACATTGTCAAATCAATTTTGACGAAATCAAGTCTATTTTTGACAGATTGAGAAATGTATATGGAGAACAGATGAAAAATCTCTTGATTTTTATAATTTGTTCAATAAAATCACTCGTGTTGATAAAATTCCTGCCACAGGTTGCCGCAGGTCGCCACAGATTGCCACAGCGTGGTTTTATACTATGAGAGATTAGATGTGAAGAAGATTTGAAGAATTAGACGTGCGGGGAATGTCTCAAGAATTGATTCGTGGTCTGTGAAGGATATTTTATGCTGATACATTCAGAAATCGAGGTTTTCAGGATCAAATAATGAGATCGGCGATATCTATAGCAAATAATGTCGCAGAATGAAATGAAAGGTGATCAGATCGTGATTTTGTTAAGTTCCTCTATTATGCAAAGTGATCTGCTGGAGAGGTAAGAAGTATGTTGTATTCGGCGCAGGATTTTAAGTATATTACCA
Source organism: Candidatus Absconditabacterales bacterium (assembly GCA_041679065.1). Taxonomy (GTDB): domain Bacteria; phylum Patescibacteriota; class Gracilibacteria; order Absconditabacterales; family Absconditicoccaceae; genus CAJBLF01. The sequence goes on along the minus strand of JBBABI010000031.1, from coordinate 8,415 downwards.
ATGAACAATTTATTTTGTTTGCAGATCAATGTATAAGGATAAGCACTAAGATAAATAACTTTATTACTTCTCTAAAAAAATAAAAAGAAACAATCTGAGGCCCCCTGAGGCTATGTGCGGCTCTCTGAGGCCATAATCTAAAGTTCATTAATGTTTTATAATCTTATTAAAAAATACAATGGCGACAAAAAAACAAGAATTACAGGAAGCTTTCAAAAGCATCGAGAAGCAATTCGGTAAATGAGCCATCATGAGGATGGGAGACAATGCCAATGTGGGGATGGTCAATACCTTTCACAGTGGCTCTTATGTGTTAGACCTCATCTTATGAGGCGGCTATCCCGAAGGCAGAGTGGTAGAGATCTATGGACCGGAATCTTCCGGTAAGACGACCATCGCGCTTCATGCTATCGCTGAGATCCAGAAAAGGTGAGAAACGGCAGCATTTATCGATGCAGAGCATGCGCTGGATCCTCAGTATGCCAAAAAACTTGGCGTGGATACAGAGAATCTCTTGCTATCCCAGCCGGATTATGGTGAGCAAGCGCTCCAGATTGCTGAAGAATTAGCGAGGACTGGCGCAGTCAGATTGATTGTGATTGATTCTGTAGCAGCGTTAGTCCCCAAAGCTGAAGTAGAAGGTGATATGGGAGATTCTTATATGGGGTTACAGGCGAGGATGATGTCTCAGGGATTGAGGAAATTATCATCAGTGCTTGCCAAAAGCTGAACGACGTGCGTGTTCATCAATCAGATCCGTATGAAGATCGGTATCATGTTTGGTAATCCGGAAACGACACCTGGCGGTAATGCATTGAAATTCTTTGCATCTCAGAGGATAGAGATTCGTAAGGGAGAAAAAATAATGCTAGATAAGGATCAGATAGGATATCTTGCTAAGATCAAAATTGCCAAAAACAAAATTTCTGCGCCATTCAAGACAGCAGAATTGCCCGTCAAACGGGGAGTGGGATATGATAAGACTGCCGATATAGTCGAAGCAGCAAGCGTACTCAAGTTAGTCAATAAATCCTGAGCGTTCTATACGTTCGGCAATCAGAAGTTCCAGGGTAAAGAGAAATTTGTCGCGGCATTGGATAGTGATGAGAAGACCAGAAAAAATATAGAGAAAGATATCCAGAATAAGATCAAGGAGATGAGAATGGGAAAGAAGGTATTGGATGATAATGTTTTGATCGCTGTAGAAGCTGAAGTGGAAAGCGATGCAGAAGCCTTGGTAGAAGCAGCGACAGAAATAGCTTAGCAACCATATACTCATATATAAAAAAACTCCAATCGGAGTTTTTTTTAGAAACGTCATTCTGAACTTGTTTCAGAATCTTTTGTGTTAATAGAAAATAAAAAGGTCCTGAAATGAATTCAGGACGACAACGCATAAACGTCATTCTGAACTTGTTTCAGAATCTTTTGTGTTAATAGAAAATAAAAAGGTCCTGAAATAAATTCAGGACGACAACGCATAAACGTCATTCTGAACTTGTTTCAGAATCTTTTGTGCTATAAATCACCTGATAGATCTTTTCGTTCTTTATTGACTGATTCGATAAGATTAATCTTCCATTGTCTATGCCAATTTTTGAGTTGCTTTTCTCTTTGTATGGCGTCTTTTATCGAATTACAGTCTTCATAATAAACTAACATGCTTAAGCGATATATGCTTGAAAATCATGGTACTGTTTTATCTTTATGTTCTTGAATCCTTCTTGGAAGATTATTTGTCACTCAAATATAGAGCACACCATGCTTCTTGTTCGTGATAATGTATACATATCATCACATAAAGACGAATATTCAGAAAATAAAAAGGTCCTGAAATGAATTCAGGACGACGATTTTACTGTATCGTGAATCCGATTGTAGCGATTTTCTTATCTCAGAAATTAACAACCAATGATGTGTTTCATTTCTGAAGTGCATCAATATGGATTTCTATCTTGCCATCATAGATGAGTTGGATGAAAGAGAAATCTATACCGATATTCTCATTAGAGGTAATGAAATCAAATGCGATAGGCATCAATGCTGAAATATTTTCTCAGGTTTTTTTGTCTTTGATCGTAATAGTAAGAACATCTGCATCACCTACTTGTAAAGGCGTATTACTGCTCATCTCTGCCTGGATATCCCATTGGCTGATAAGATGTTTACCGATATCTGATAGCTCATCGAAATCCAATGCTATTTTCTGTGTCGCTGTCGTTTGAGATTCTACAACTGGTTTGGTGGTCGGTGTAGGTATAGGAGTTGGTATAGGAGTTGGTATCGGAGTCGGTGCAGGTGTTGGTGTTGATGGTTTGGGTATTGTGGTTCATGTAACAACGGTCGCTACAGGATGTTGGGTATTTACGGGAATTGTTGTAGCGGTAGTCGTAGTTCCTGTGATTGTCGTTGCTCCTGTAGTTATCGTAGTTCCTGTAGTTATTGTTGTAGAAGAAATGGCTGATCTGGAATTGTAGATATAGCATTTTATGCTTTGATTATTAGCATCGTCCCGACGATCAGTCATGACTCATTTGCTTGCCCGCGCCATATCTCTTACAATGATTTTGCCGAGGGTTTTGTCGTAATGCATGACCTTGCCGACATGTCCGTAGCTACCAAATTTCCCCCCGGCACCATAGACGATGAGCGCTCATTGAGAGGGGGTAGATCATATTTGATATCATGTAGCACTTGCATTTTCACACCGATTTACTGCGTTTCCTCACCAAGTTCTTTGCTGGGTTTGAGGATCGATATAAGGAAAAAATTCTGGAGAGATACGAGCTGCACCATATGTACAATATCAGGTAGCAAAACTGTTGTATACATCCATATCCATTTTTCGGACGGAGATCAGATTCCCATTAGTAGCAATATTCTCAGGATGTTGAATTGCCTGCAATAAATATGTTCCAACTTCAGCCATAGTATCTCTTTCTATGGTTTCCAAAGATCCGCTGAAATTAGCAAAAAGAACGCCCGAGAGTCCAAATATGGTAATCACGATAAGTTCTCATGAATGCATCAGGATATGATGAATATGTCTTCATATGTGGACAATCTGATGTGCATGTTTATGAAAATGTCTTGCCAAACGCTTATGAATCGCGAGCGGATGAATGTGTTCGATGTGTTGTGCTGTTTGTCTCTTTTTTACAACCATAGTTCAGTAAAGAAATAAACTATAGTAATTATACCCGCAAATGGCTTTTTTGTCAAATTTTAGAGGTACTTTCTTTTTGGACGTAATTTGACCCATTCTTCAATGGAAAACAGAAGATATTTTCCAAGGAGAATGTGTCAAATTTTTGAGGTACTTTCTTTTGGACGTAATTTGAGGTACTTTCTTTTTGTTGAGGATTTCAAGAAGATGAGGTATCTGATGTTGTGTAATTCTGGAAATTGTTTGTCACCTTGAACCTGCCTGCCGCCGCGCCTCATAGAACTACGATGGGTAGGCAAGTGAAATGAATGGTATAATGACAGTGATTATATTCTTCGTAAATACTCAGAAAGACAACAATATCAGGATGACGGCCATGAAATAATTTTTAAAATAACAGTTCCTTGAAAATACAGCCCATATACATACAACAAGCTATACGCTCATTTATATTCAGTATTTTTTTTATGAAAAAGCATATTTTATTCGTTCTAGATTATTACGCACCGCACAGAGGCTGATCGGAAACTGTTTTTGAAAACATCATTTCCAGATTGGTAAGGAAGTGATATACAATCAGCATTCTGACTTCATGTTTTGATTCCAAACTTCTTGAACGTGAACACCATCCCCATATTGCCATCTATAGGACGGGAAAAAGTAGATTGGGATTCGTGTTTTCTGCATTTTTCCGTGGAATAAAAATCCTCCAGCAGAATAAGGATATCGACGTCATCCATACCAGTACGTACGGCGGAGCAATTCCAGCATCCCTGCTTGGATTTTTCTTCAGAAAAAAAGTGATTCTTACCGTTCACGAAATCTTCGGCAAGCTCCGATACACGTACAAAGGATTCTTGCAATGACTGTTGTACAGGTTTTTTGAACGATTGATTTTTTGCTGTCCGTATGATGTCTATCATTGCGTCTCCAGATATACAATGAATTCTCTCCGTCTAGTCTATACTATCGCAGATAATAAAATTCGTATGATCTATAATGGCGTAGATACAGAGTTTCGGAATCCTAAAAATGTTTCTGAATCTGAAATTCATCAGCGGAAACATGAGAAAGGATGGAATGATCGCTATGTCGTCTTGTATTATGGTCACGCAGGGAAATCCAAGGGGCTTGATTACCTAGTCCAAACAATCCCTGAAGTCGTCGCACAAAATGAAAAAATCTTATTCGTGTACAATCTGATCGATTCCAAGAGAACCGATGAAATGAAATGAAGAATTAAGAAGGAAGAAACGAGAATTGCAAAAAAACATCATTGAAAAATCGTTGAAGTATTTGATGGATTTGAGCAAGAACAATTACGCATCCTTGTTGCGAGTGCAGATCTGGTTGTCGCACCATCATTGTCCGAATGATTCGGTTCTGTTCATACAGAGACGGTGGCGCTTGGGAAACCATTATTGACGACATTTATCGGTCCGATTCCTGAGGTAGTCTGGTGAAATGTGAAAATGATCCAGCCATGATCGGTGTCAGAAATAGTAGATGGTATCCTAGAATTTTCGAAATGAATGATAAAAGAAAACATTCCAGAGAAAGAATTTTCACGGGAAAAAACAGTGGAAGGAATAGAAAAATTGTATTAACGTTGAAAGGTTGAAACGTTGAAGGGTCATATAATATTGAAGGGTTGAAAAGTGCGACCGAATGAAGTCCTGTAAGGGGAAAGGTTGAAAAATGATGGATTTTTTTCTTAAACATTTCCATTTTTCCACGCCTCTGAAAGAGACTTATTCCAGGAAATGAATGCACAAAAATTATATTACAATAAATCATCCAGGGAAAGAAGGCAGACGACCGATGGCATTATCATAAAGGTACAGAAACTTCAAATTTGCAAGACCATCAAAGGCATCACTCTCTAACGAAGTGATAAGGTTATCATTGAGCCGCAAAGAAGTTACATGAGAAAGTCAGTCAAAGTCACCATTCTCAATAGAGGAGATGTTGTTTCAGCCAAGAGATACAACAGTCACACTGGAAAGTCAGTCAAAATCTCCATTTTCGATAGAGGTAAGAGTGTTGTCATTAAGATAGAGATAGGATAAACTAGAAGGTCAGTCAAAATCGCCATTTTCGATAGAGGAGATCTGATTGCTATTAAGATTCAATGTTTTCAAATTATCAAGTCAGTCAAAATCTCCATTTTCGATAGAGGAGATCTGATTGTTGTAAAGATACAGATAGGTTACATGAGAAAGTCCATTGAAATCTCCCTCATCCAGAGAAGCTATCTGATTATTATTAAGATCCAAATAATTCAGATTATCAAGTCCATTGAAATCACCATTCTCAATAGAGGTGATCTGGTTTCATCCAAGATTTAATCCTACGAGATGAGAAAGTCAGTCAAAAGCATTGCTTTCGATGGAGGTAATCTGGTTGTTGTTGAGATATACATACGTCACATAAGAAAGTCAGCTCATCCCTGTAGAGATACTACCAGAAAGATTGTTGGATGATAAATCGATTTGACTTACATGACCTCAGGTACATGTGATACCAAATCGATCGCATGCTGTATCTCGAGTAGCATCATCGATTCATAACCAATGAGTTTGAGTTGTCCATCCAGGTCATTCAGTACTAGTATGGAGTGTAAGCAGACTTTCACATTCTCCTGTAGAGATATCGGTAATCGTGCCACATAAGGTTGGACAAGAACCGGTATCTTGCGTAGCTTGCCATCATGTTCATCCTGCTCTGTCATTCACGAAAGTAAGAAGTTCAGAACTCCATCTTCAGGTGCAGAGTTTGTTATTATCTATAGAGAGAAAGCCATCACTTAAACTTGTTAATCCTGTAAGATTTTCTGGAAGCGAAGAGAGTTGATTATTATTAAGTTCTAATGCATTTAAACCGGTAAGTAGGTCAAAGACACCACTTTCGATAGATGTGATTTGGTTATAATAAAGGGTCAAATAAGTTAAATGAGGAAGTCAGTAAAAATCATCATTTTCAATAGACGTGATGTTATTACGTCAAAGGGTCAAATTTGTTAAATTTGGAATTCAGTAGAAATCACCAGATTCAATAGAAGTAATTAGATTATCAGAAAGGATCAAATCAATCAAACTTAAAAGTCCATCAAAATCACCACTTTCTATGGACGTCAGTTGGTTTCAATAAAGATATAAATATTGTAAATTTGAAAGTCCATCAAAATCACCACTTTCTATGGACGTCAGTTGGTTTCAATAAAGATATAAATATTGTAAATTTGGAAGTCCGTCAAAATCACCAGGTTCAATGGAACCGATCTGGTTATTGCCAAGATCCAAATTAATTAAACTATCAAGTCAGCTGAAAGCATCAATTTCGATAGAAGTAATCTGGTTTCATCGAAAGTTTAAACCAGTCAAACCAAAAAGATTATTGAATTCTGTAGGAATAAATCCAGAGAGATTATTACTCTCTAAATTAATCTGACTTACATGCCCTCAAGCACACGTAAGGCCGTATCGATCACAAATGGTAGTTGGTGTGCTATCACCGCTTCATAGCCGATTAGTCCCTGTAGTCCATCAAGAACCATTAGTGCTATCATAGAGCGCGACCAGGCTTTCACATTCTCCAGTAGAAACGTCAATGATTATCTCACAAAACGTTGGACAGCTACTTGTATCTTGAGTGGATTGCCATCAAGTTCATCCTGCTTTGGTATTTACGAAAGTAAGAAGATCAGAGCTCCAGCTTCATGTACAGAGTTTATTAGTATCTATATGCAGCGTCCCAGCTGATAAGCCGGTTAATCATGTAAGATTTTCTGGAAGTGAAGAGAGTTGGTTATTATTAACTCGCAAACTATGTAAACTAGAAATTCCATCAAAATCACTACCTTCAATAGAAGGTATCTGGTTATAAGAAAGACTTAAAGTGGATAAATGCGGGAGTCATTGAAAATCACCACTTTCTATGGACGTAATCTGATTAAGATTAAGATTCAAAAGAATTACATTAGAAAGCCCATAAAAATCACCAGGTTCAATAGAAGTAATATTATTAGAATAAAGGTAAAAATGTCGTAAATTGGAAAGTCAGTAAAAAGAGCCGCTTTCTATGGACGCAATCTGATTATTATTAAGAAACAAAAAAGTTAAATCAGAAAGTCATTGAAAATCGCCTTTTTCAATGGATGTGATCTTATTATTGTCAAGGTACAAAGAATTTACGTGAGAAAGTGAGTTGAAGGCGCCACTTTCTATAGAAGAAATCTGATTATACTGAAGATCCAAAGTAGTTAAACTAAAAATTCCATAAAAATCGCCATTTTCAATAGAAGCGATCTGGTTATAAGAAAGTAGTAATATTCATAAATGAGAAAGTCAGGAAAGTCAGCTAAAGGTACCACTTTCGATAGAAGAGATGTGATTATTATAAAGTTTCAAACTCTCTAAATTAGAAAGTCAGTCAAAAGCATTGCTTTCTATAGAGGTAAGATAGTTGTTTTGAAGATATAAATATATCAATCCTGTAAGATTGCTGGTTCATGTGGGAATAACTCCAGAAAGATTATTAGAATGTAAATCAATCTGTATCACATGTCATCAAATACACGTAACACCGTACCGATCACAAACGGTTGTCGGTGAATTATCGCCACTTCATAACCATTTAGTCTTAGTAGTCCATCCAGATCAGTTAGTACTATCATAGAGTGCAACAAGACCTTCGCATTCTCCAGTAGAGATATCAGTGACATCATTGCAAGAGAATGGCGGAGTTTGTCCGTTACAGCTTGCATTACAATATCCTGGCATTCCATTATATATTCCACTATCACAGACCTCACCTGTCTCTATAGCACCATTTCCACAAACTGGACAAGATCAGGTATCTTGAGTAGATCGCCGAATAGGATTATCTGCTTTAGCGTTTACGAAGGTAAGAAGATCAGAGCTCCAACCTCATGTACAGAGTTTGTTAGTATCTATATAAAGTTGTCCTGTTCATAAATTGGTTAATCCAGTAAGGCTTTCCGGAAGAGTAGTTAATTGGTTATTATCAAGTCACAAACTCAATAAATTGGAAAGTCAGTTGAATGTACCATTTTCCAGAGAAGTGATTTGGTTGTAATTAAGGTACAGATTATTTAAATTGGAAAGTCAGTTGAAAACACCACTTTCCAGCGACACCATCTGATTATTTTGAAGTGTTAATCATTGTAAATTATCCAGTCAGTTAAAATCGCCATTTTCTAGAGAAGTAATATGATTCCCTTGAAGGGA
>JBBABI010000030.1:0-12772 GCA_041679065.1 Candidatus Absconditabacterales bacterium | reverse complement strand
GTTACGAGAAAAGATATCAAACTCGGTATCTGTGGAGAGCATGGAGGAGATCCAGCATCTATCGCATTCTGCCATAAAGTTGGATTAAATTATGTCAGCTGTAGTCCATTCAGAGTGCCGATTGCACGATTGGCAGCGGCGCATGCAGCTCTCAAAGCGTAGCTTTGAGAATGAATAATTAATAATGAATAATGGCGGAGTTTTTTTGAAATATAAAAGTTCCGACGCTGTTAACTGTTCACTTTTCACTGTTCACTATAAAAAAAGCGTCGGGATGAATATTCCTGGCGCTTTTATACGTGTTAGTCGAATGTTTCTTTACCTTTAGTTCCGGATACAAGAGAATCCTCTTTCGTCTGGGTCGAATGGATCTCCCCAACATTCTGTCAGAGTAAGTTTTGGAAAGACTTTGTCTGTCCTTGCCGTTAAGGCATCAGCTAACTTTTTCTTTACTTCAAAAGTTCTTTTAGCTTCGTACTTATTGAACGTCACTTCGATTTGGATTTCTCCATCATCTCCTCCGACTTCGGACATAAGTTTTACTGAAACGTCCTTCATGGATGATAGCTCTATCTCTTTAATCGCAATAACATCTTCCCTGATTGCTTCCTTGAAGTTCAGGTAGAATTGTTCATCGTGTCCGGTTGGAATACCGAAAAATTTAATTAGTGGCATGATTATACGGTTTTAGTTTTTATTATTGTTTTCCGTTTAAGAGTATACATAATCCGTTGTAAAAGTCAACCCTTCCTGCTTATTGCATTAAAAGATTAAAAGACTAAAAGATTAAAAGATTAATTTTTTAATTTTCGTAATATTTTAATTTTTTAATCTGTGCATGTGATCCTATCTCTGACAGAATTTCCTTATCGACAGTAAAGTGAGAAATTATATAGCTGAACATATTCAGCGTTTGTATCGTGATCTTGGTTGTGAAGCATTGATTGAGATCGGACCGGGAAAATGAGCTATAACAAAGTTAATTGAAGATATTTCAAAGAACTTTTTTGTCATTGAGAAAGATTTAACTTTGGTGGAAACGTTGAAGGGTGGAAAGATGGAAATGTGAAGGGTAATTCAATGAGATGTGCTTGAGATCGATGTGGGAAAAATGTTGGAATCATGCATCATGAATCATGCATCATGAAACAAAAAAATTGATTCGAGGAAGACATTGGTTGTGTGAAATTTACCATATTATATCACTTCGCCGATATTGAGGAAGTTCTTCGGAAATTGAGAACAGAACTACGCATGATGACTATTTATGCTGCAGGATGAAGTAGGGCAGAAATTGAGAAGCGATGCGAAGAAGAAATCATTTCTCTACCGATTGATCAATTATGCATATGAAGTGACGTATTTGAAATGAGTGCCAGCGAAAGCGTTTCGTCCTGCTCCCAAAGTAAAAAGTTGTTTGGTAGAGTTGAAACGTTGAAAGGTGGAAAGGTGGAAAGGTGGCCGGGAGAGGTTTTTGCAATTTTTGGAATTATTTGCGCCATTCAGTAGAAAGACGTTGGGAGCGATACAAAAGATGATTAGTAAAAAGTCAGGTTGTCCGTTTGTTATTCCAGAATCATTGCAAAAGAAGAGGTTGGAAGAGTTGGATCGGAAAGAATTATCTCAAATTCTTGGTTCATAGTTTATAGTTCATAGTGCATGGTTTTGGTGTTTTTTTTACAGAAAACATCCGATACTATACACTATAAACTCTGTACTATACACTATACTATTTTTGCCTTGAATCCAATGTTTAACAATATACAATGGATAGGATATCATTTTACTTTTTCTTTATTAAAAACAATGGAAGTTTCCGTCTATAATGCAGAGAAATTTCAGAGGAATAAGTGGCGATATGTGATATTTGCCACGATATTCGCAGGCATTTTCATTTTGTCTATCTTCAATCAGAATTATGTCGGCGCGATATTGATTTTTTTCCTGCTGGGGTGATACTTCTATTATTCTGCTGTTCATGCTCAGGTGATTACCATGCGTCAGGAAATTAATTCTCTCAAGATAGGGAATGCTATCTATCCGCGATCTACATTTGTATGATATGTCCTAGAGATGGATGCTAAGACGCAGATTCTTAAAAATATCGTTTTTATTTCTTCTAAATGACATACCATTTACACGTTTCATGATACGCCTGAGCATATCAGAAATTTTGTCCTTGAATTGGACAACTATCTGCCCATGATGGAGACCTATGATCAGACAAATGTGGAAAGAATGATCAGGAGGATGAAATTATAATTTCTAACCCGCCTGCCGGCCGGCAGGTTTTTAATTTTCAAACAAGACCCAATTTCTAATTCCCAAACCTGTTTAGAAATTTAAAATTGAACCTTGAAAATTATTTAGAAATTGAAAATTGAAAAATGAAAATTATTCCGTTATTAGCAAACAAAACGTTATTTTAATTCGTACGTGATAGCAAGTTATGGTTTCTTCACATAGATTAGTCATCAAAGATGCTGCATGGCAATTATTCGGAAGGATCATCAGTGCTTTATTCGGCTTTCTGACAATCAAAATCATTACTCCGTATCTCGGACCTTTGCAATATGGTGATTATTCTACGATATTGAAATATTTCGCTATCCGGACGGCGTTAGCAGATCTATGACTCTATGTGCTTGCAGTCAAGAGGCTCGGAGAGATAAAAGAAAAAACTGATGCGACACTTACCAAGAAAGAGGATGGCACAAGTCCTGTGTATCAAGAACTGAGATCAGAATATGGGAAATTTGTCTGAGCAAGAGTGATCATCATGTCGGTTATTTATGTTGCAGCGATTGTGATCGCCTATCTTCTGCCTGCATATACCTCTAATCCATATCTGGTGCGAGGAATACCTTTCGGCATGATATTTTCTGCGAGCTTCATGTTTGCTGGTGTCCAGCAGCTGCCTCTGCAGATTTTCCGAAGGATGGATCAGTTGAGTCGGACATTGATTACAGCCAGACTTTCACAAATAGCGATTCTTGTTCCTGTGGTGTATATTTTCTTCAGGTATATGAATTTCAATGGGAGTTCTGTTTCTATCATCGCTTTCTGTCTCATTATGTTTTCTGTAGTGGCGAGTTCTATCTGACAGAACGTGGAAATACATTTTAGGGCGAGAAAAATCTTACCGCTCAAGATCCATTTTGATCGGAAATTTACTAAAGATCTTATTAAAAGAAACCGGCAATACGGAGTGTCATACTATCTCAGTAGTTTCCATACGTTGATTGTACTTCTGTTTCTAGGTTGGTTTTTCCCCACAGTCACAGGGCATGATTATGCCTGAATGCGGGCGTTATCTCTGTCGTTGATAGAGATCTTATTAATCATACCCTCTGCTCTGGGAAATAGTTTATTGCATAAAATATCTCATTATTCCCTGGTCAGCAAACGCAAAAGCATGGGAAATCTTCTGGTGATGATGACTTGGATCTGATGAATTGTTGCTTTGAATTTCTGGATTTTTTCTGACTGGATCATTCGTGTGGTTTCTGGAAAGGCGTTTATCTGAACTTTCGCTTCGTTGACTACGTGGTGATCCAACCAAGTCCTTCCGTTCTTAGGAATCGTTCTTTTCCGGAGCTTTATCAAACAGGTCTATAATTATCTTTTCGTTGCTGTAGAAAAGCAAAATGTTCTGCTGCCCATCAATCTCATCGGTGTAATTATAGGTATTCCTTTATGAATTTTTCTGATCCCAAAATATGGTTTATGGTGAGGTGCACTTACTCAGCTTATCATAGAATTCCTTTTTATGACGGGTGCAATACGGACAGGAATGAGAAAAAAAGTGCAGCCAATCTTTTCTTGGAGGACGTTGTTTATGCTTATGGGTATTTTAGTCGGAATAGCTGCAATATGATATTCCATTGATCAGTATCTCGTGCATTCGTTCTTGATGTTTTTCGTGGTCGCTATCTTGCTTAATGCTTTGCTTCTTTTATTGTCTTGGCGTCCTATCAAGAGGATTGCGAAATGATTGACAGTAGAAGAGGTGGCAGTGGCGGTGGAAATTTAAGTTGTAATTACTGAAGGTTTTTTGTCGATTGATTTTCTATATTCCCGGATTTTGTTTCAGAGATCTGGATCAGTGTCTTTTCGAGGAATCATTTTAACTATAATATTTTCCAATTTTTCTTGTGATATCTTCTTTTTGATAAGAAAATGATCATCCGTTTTTTCATCTCCGATCATTGGAGGTAACTTTTCTGGAGAATACAGATAGAAATCACCACTATCAAATATCCTTATGATCCCACAATCATTGTAACTTCATATTTGTGGTGGATCTGTTATCTCGTCTCCAAAGGTCACTATAAATCTTAGGTTCCCTATATTCACTCATCTGTCTGTTAATTTCAAAAATTCTTCCATATTTTTATCTATCCTTTCTTTCTGTTCTTTGGAACAGTCCAAGAGTGTCATTTTTTTTGTCTGTCTTTGCTGATTTTTGTAGAATACTTTTTCTATCTGTATTTTCTGCATAAATCTATCATCCAGTAATTCAAATCACAGACGTCATGGTATCTCGAAATAATTATAGATATCCTTGATATTCATATTTTTGTATAATCCGAAAATGGTCCTGTAATTATTGGGGTAATCAGCTGCGCTAAATTGGTAATTGAGGCTATCTATCTTATCTACAAAATCCACAAATCTTTTGATCTGTCATTCATATTTAGGATTGATCATGCTCATGCTTTTTAGAAATTCATAGATAATATGTGTGCTTGATGTCGGTTTAGCTGTATCTTTATTGAGATTCGATTTATCTCTGTGTTCGCTAATGATGGCTTTGGATCATAGTAAGGTAGCATGTTTTTTCCCGTTTTGCAGTAATTTCCAGACATTTTCAATGGAAAACCCATACGCAGTTCCTGCATTATCGATTGTTAATCAAACTTTTCCACTGTGTTCGTTTTCTATGTCATATGACTTTTTTTGTGGCTCATATTCTTTCCTTTGGTTGAAAAAACCGACTAGCGACAATAAATGTTTTGAAGCGTCCTTATCTATATCTGATTTTTTGTGAAAATAGAGATTATTGAATGACCTCTTTATTGCCTCATAAATCTCTTTTTTCATCTGTGGGTTATCTTGTTTGCATTCGTTCTGGTATTGTGTGTATTTTTTGCTGATATCTATGTTTTTGTATGCATCTCTCAGTACAGATTCTTTTTTTTGATTTCAGAAATGCTTTCTCCAGATTTTTTTTTCTAATTTTTCCTTTAATCGTTCATTGAAATCGTTGATATATTTTTTTGCTTTATTGTTTTGTTCATCCACAAAATGCTGTAGTGTATGAGATATCTCTTTAGATGTCTCGTATTGTTGCCTTTCGATTTCCGTCAAATTTATTACCCATTCCCTGAAATCTTCAAAATTTTTGAACTTTTGTTTTTCTTTATTGAATTTATTATCCATCTTATTCTTTAAAAACTAAAGTAAATCCTTATGATTATATTCAGAATTAAATATTTTGCAAATTTTAGGGTCGTAAATAGTGTAAAAGGAGTAAATAGCGTAAATGGCGTAAGAATGTAGAATGCGTAGCTGGTGTAAATACAGTAAGAGCATGGATGGATTTTATATATTTTACTAGAGAGAACATGACCAATGCTTTATTTGATCTTCATATCTGGATCAAGGCTAAGGATTTGGCTAAGGAAATTTACAGTATTACAAAAAATAAAAACTTTGATCAGGATCGATGATTGAGAGACCAACTTAGAAGAGCGGTTATCTCTGTTTCTTCAAATATCGCAGAATGATATTATAGAAGTTCAAAAAATGAATTTAGGCGCTATTTACATATTTCTAAGTGATCTTGTGGGGAAATAATATCTCAATTAATTATTGTAAAGGAATTGTGATGTTTTGAAAACACTGCCAATCTCGATGTTCTTCTAGAAGAGTTTGACCATCTAAGTAGAATGATATGAAAACTTATTAATTCACTAAAAAAGACTGCATTAGAAAAGAAATAACATATTTTACGGTATTTACGGTATTTACGATGAACGTTCTTACGACATTAGCTATCGAGACGAGTTGTGATGATACCTCTATCTGAATAGTCGGTTTTGACTGACAAACTTTTACTGTTGATAGTTTGTTGGCATATTCCCAAGTCCAGGATCATCAAAAATATGGCTGAGTGGTGCCTGAATTCGCCTCCAGGTTGCATTCAGAGAAAATTCTCGCTGTCCTGCAGGATATCGGTTTGGAAAAAATCAAGGATGTGGATTTCATCAGTGTAACGACGCATCCCTGACTTCCTGGTTCGCTTGTGGTAGGCAAAGCATTAGCTTCATTCTTAGCTAAACAATTTGATAAACCATTGATAGAAGTTAATCACGTTTACGGACATCTTTTTTCGTTATTTCTCGAGAGAAACGTGAAGGATATTCAGTTTCCTATGGTGGTTCTAACGGCGAGTTGAGGACATAATGATCTCTATGTAGTAGAGAAGCATGACGCATGATGCATGATGCATGATGAATCAAAAAAAAATCTTGGATCTTGCATCTTGGATCTTGCATCTTCGTGAAAAGACGACAAGTCACAAATGGAATCCCATATCTTCGGCGGATATACTATAACGAGAATATGAAAAACCTTAGATGATGCCGCGGGGGAGTGTTTCGACAAAGTGGCGAGGATGCTCTGATGACCTTATCCATGAGGTGCTCGAATCGCAGAATGCGCTTCTCGCAGTTGAAATATTGAAAAATTGAAAAATGGAAAGATTAACGATATAATAAAATTTAAAAGAATTT
Source organism: Candidatus Absconditabacterales bacterium (assembly GCA_041679065.1). Taxonomy (GTDB): domain Bacteria; phylum Patescibacteriota; class Gracilibacteria; order Absconditabacterales; family Absconditicoccaceae; genus CAJBLF01. The sequence goes on along the minus strand of JBBABI010000030.1, from coordinate 5,975 downwards.
TCTTATCCAAAGATGCTTATGACTTTAGTTTTTCATGAATGAAATCGCAGGTTTCGTTTCTTCTCAAACAGTTAGAGAAAAAATGAATTGCTTTGGATGAACAACTGATTTACAATATTTCATATGAATTTCAAGAAGCTGTTGTTGAAGTGTTAGTCAAGAAATTAGTCAGAGCGGGTATTCAGTATGGAGCAAAGACTATCGGCATCGCATGAGGAGTGTCTTGCAATGATCGCTTGCGAGAGTATCTAAATGAATATGGAAACGTTGAAAGATTGAAAGATGGAAAGATTTTGAGGCCGATGAAGAAAGTATATTCGACAGATAATGCGGCGATGATAGGGGTGGCTGGGATATTGGAGTATGTACAAAACAACAACTAAGCCAATTCTTATTTAAATACATTTTCTGTGTTGACTTCTTTGTTCTTTTTCTTATTGTAATAGGAGTATGATTCCTCCTATGGTTTTATTGTTATTTTTTATCATGAATTCCACATCAAAAAACGAATATATCAAAATAGATGAATATAAAATCCAAGTTCCTGTGATTGGATTGGAACACCAGGTATCTGGTACCAAAATAGACTTGATTGGCGCTATTCATATAGCTTCTCCATCTTATTATGATCAAATTCTTTCTTTGTTGCAACAAGATGATATCGTGCTGTATGAATTATGCGGATGAGGCAAAGTCGATAAACAATTCAAAGAAAAATTGCTCTCTTTTTTTAAAATGAATGTATCTAAACTTTATAGGGAAGTAGCGCACAATGCAAGCAATTATTATGGAAAACATCTTTCAAAATTGAATTCTCTATTGTCAAAAATAAATCTTGATGAAATAACTAATCCTGAAGCAGATGAAACAAAAAATGACTTAAGGGGGTTGATGGAAAAATTTAAACAACAATCTGAAATATTAAATGCAGATGCAGATATGCAATTGGTCTATCAGTGAGATAAAATTGATTATAATAATCTGCCTGATAATCGGAAACACGCTGATTTAACACAAAAAGAATTAATGGATGCTATGAAAGTATTTTCTCTAGAAAATATTTATTTTCTGTTTGCAAAAATCTCTTTGATTTTTATCAGGAAATATTTTATGAAACATGCGGTGGAATATATTATCAATGGCGAATGGGATTCTAGTATGACATCAGAAAATAATATATGGAGCAAGCTTCATGGAAATAGAGAAAATAAACTTTTCAAAGAGATTCCAATATATGAAAATACTGTCGGTAGGATAGGTGTCCTTTACTGAGCTGGACATCTGCAATCTATAGAAGAACATTTGTTGCAATGCTGATATATCAGAAAAAGCATCACCTATCTGGATTCGATAAGAAAAATTTCAAAGTCTATAGAAGAAAAAAGATAGTATTGTAATATAACATAGCTGCGATGATAGGAGTAGCTGGAATATTGGAATATAAAAACGCCTATACACAATCTATTGAAATTATCAACCTTAACGATATAGTATAATCAGAAATTAAAACTTAATTATCATGCCAGCGTCAAAATCGAAAAAATCAAAAATGACACCGTTGACGGAACATTAGTTTCATACGGTATGGACTGAGGCTGTAGGCAGGCCTGGATACGACAAAAAAATGTTTCAGGAAGTCCTGAAGTCTCTCAAAGAAAAGAACTTAATTCTTACACCTACCTAAAATTGAGACAAAAATTAATGGTAGGAAACTAGTCCGCACATTGTGGATTAGTTTTTTTTATAAAAAAGAGGCAGGAAATCCTGACCTCTCATATTGCTATTCACGTAGTTTGATTAGTTGGATTTTTTTAGGTTTCTCTCCAGCCAATCGATGATTTCCGAACTAACATATCCTCCAGATGAATTTATCACTTTTATTTTATCGTCTTTGTGAGGACCACCTCCTTCATATGATACTCCATTTCGATGCACCTGTATCGATAAACGAGCATTTCTGGGATGAAAGTTTAGATCAACACTTCCGTCTGGGCAAAGATTTATCTCAAATTCTTCAGTATCACCTTCAATAGCATCCACAATTTTTAGGATAAAATGCAATGCTTTGATGTATATTTCTTTGTCCATGGGTAATGCGCCCTTACCATCCCAATTTTTTTTAAGATCAAGTAAATCAAATGATTTTTGGATCTCTTTTAAAATTTTGTTCATAAGTTTTCGTTTTTTTGTTTATAATATGTGAGTTTTTATTTATACAAAATGTTTTTATAAACTATTTTGATGCATTCGTCTTCATCTTGGATAAGGTTCAGTTTTAAGGCTTTTTTGGGATGTATTCGTATATGTTCTTTATGTTCATTGGGATTTATCGTCACTTGCGGTTTGGTTGTAAATTTTTTGTGAAATATATGATAGATGAAATCATAGTCAGGATATCTTATAGATTACTACCATAATAATTCCTTATTACATAGCGGAATTATTTAGGTAGTAATCTATATATTCTTCAATCAAAAATAGAATTTATTTTTGAAGGAGAATATACAAAGAGTTTATCAGTATGCACTGCGTCTTCCAAATCTATCTGCGTTTCTTCTTTCCCTTCTCTCTGCATGGCTTGAATTGGCGTTTCTCCCTTATCTATTTTGCCTGCCGGTACTCCATAGGTATTTGGTTGTGGCTTATGATCTTGTCTGCGTAAAAGAAGTATCTTATCCTGATATTGCACAAAACAACTTACTATCTCAAATTTGGGAGTAAAGTTTTCTGGCTTATTTTTGGAGATCATCTTTTTGTGGCTTAATTAAAATGTTATGCTGCTTTTGTTGAGACCAACACCCGTAATGGTGTTTTTTCATGTTTCTCATTCTGATTGTTTTTTGATGCTGCCTATCATTTTTGCAGTGAAACCATTTCTTTCTGCGGCATGGATAGCGACAATGTGGCTGCCGTCATTATCGCAAACAATCACGTAGGGTACTCCCATATTCCATTTATTGATCGCTTGTTCATCAGGAATATCTAATGCTGCTTGTAGAAGCGTAATGATCTGAGGCGCTGGCATATTAGATATATCAAGATATGCTGTATAATGGGTTTTTTTATCTTTATTGATTCATTCACTTATTTTTTTAAGCGGATTTCCAGTGACATGGATGAGCGCGGATATTCATATACTTGGTTCTGTTTCTACTCCAGCCAACAGATTGCCTGCGATAAATGGATTGAATACTGTTGTTTTCCCTGTCGCGATATCTCGCATTTTCTTGCTTCTACATATATATTTCACTTCTTCAGGGATCTTCACTGATTTTTCTGGTCATATTTTTTCTAAGAAATCTTCGAAAGTTTTGTCTTCCCGTCCACCTCCCATAATCGCTTTCATATCTTCTCTGATTTTGGTGACGCCGTTTGATCTGGGTCAGATGATGCCGTCAGCTGGTATTTCCTGGAATCCGACGATTATCTGTCCGTCTTTCAGTGGTGCGAGTTTTTCGTGTTCTGTAGTCAGTCATGTACATGTTCAACCTATATTAAATGATATTTCTTCAAGTTTTATTTTCATGGTATCATCGAAGGTATCTATTATTTCTTTAACGCAGGCGGGAATTTTTCATGGTTTAAATACTCATAGTTCTCAGTTACGGTTATCTAATATATTCCTAATGTCATCAATTATCTGTTTTGCTGCTGTATATATTCTACTTGCTTCATGAGACATCCCCAATACCGCAGTTTCTCCTGCTACCATAGCGATACCGGTCGTTTGGATGACATTTTTCATCGCTTCTGCCATGCTATCTTGGAAGAGGTGTCCTCTCGCTCATTTGAGATGATTGATATCAATAATGTTTGTCGCTCAGATAGCCAGTTCTCCTCATCTAAGATCATCTGCATTCATGGCTATGAGATCCATGAGCATTCTCTCCCATAATTCTGTTGCCTGTTCTTTTGCTATCTCTCAGTCAATCTCTTTCTTCTCTCGTGACTGGAAAATATTCTCAAATTGATTGGTGTATATCTGCACTTTGGTCCCTACGCCATCGATCGTTTCTTTGACTGCCTTAAGTTTAGTTACATGAGTACGGTTAGGATGTGCATTTATTTCTATACTTCCATCTGGATTGAGCATATTGAGATAATGAGCTTTGCTTGCTGTATTCCCTTCTTTACATGCGTTCAGAAAACTTCCTGATGCCTCATCTCCTCTCTGGATGACCTCATTGAAATACTTGTCTCCCTTATCAAAATCTGTTGTCATGGACGTAATGTGTTATATATAAAAAATAATCTGATCTTTCTGTCTCTTCATATGCAAAAAAATCAAAATATAGGAATCTATTTTTTTTGTTTTACAAAATATTTTTGTCTGTGTTACTGTTTTTTTTACTGGATATCGGTCACGGTAATATCGAAAATCAGTGTTTTCCCTGCTAATTCTGGATTTGCATCGAGTGTTATCTCTGTATCACTTACTTCATAGACGGTGAATGGTTGTCCGTTGGAGGCGTAGACTTTCATCCCCTTTTCTAATTGATCTGCATCTGGGATCTGCTCGCGAGGGACTTTGATAACATTCTTATCACTTCGTTCCCCATAAGCATCTTTTGCTTCTATGGTTATTGTTTTCGTTTGTCATAATTTCATGCCTTCTACTCCTTTATCAAATCCAGCAATCATTTGACCTGCTCAAACCGTGAAAGCAAGTCCTTTGTCGTAATTTTTTCCGCTCATATATTTTCCGCAGGCTTTAGCGATTTCTTCTATACTGGTGTCAAAGACTGTTTCTTCATCCAATCTGCCGATATAATGCACGGTGATGGTATGTCATTTTTGTACAATCTTGTCAGACGTGCCTTGAGTGTCTGCTTTGGCTAAATATTCTTTGATTGCATTTGCACACATAGTTCCGGTGTTAGAAGGTAAAAAATATGAAGCAGCCTCAGCTTGTTCAGAGATCGGTTTTCAGCAGCCTACCAAGAGAATGCTTGTGGCGGTTAGTAGTAATACTAGGGTAAATTTTTTCATTACGGATGGAATAAGAAGTAAAGTTGAAATATGGAAACATGGAAATATGGAAAAGCGTCGGAGTCTTTTTTATAATTTTTCAATCTTTCCATTTTTCTATATTTTTCCTTCTATTTTTCAATCTGCTTTTTACATAAATTTCCTTGCATTTTTTTTTGCAAAGACATCTTAAATCACTATACATTGTTTGTATTGTTTATTCCGGATTTTTTCGTGAATGAAGAAATAATAAAAAGTTTATTGGTTTACTAGGAAATCGGTCATCGAGTAATCGATAATCGTTTAATCGGAAATCGGCAGATCGACTAATGATTAACTAATAACGATTAACCAATAACGATCAAACCAATTCATTCCAAGATATTTAATTCCCTAAATGTATTGCATGAAAACTTATGTCTCCAGGTTGTCTCTGCCTAGCAAACTTCTGCTGATCTTCTGAGTGGTGATAGGTCTCTTTTTCGCTTTGGGACCCACAAATGCCGATGTGCCCAATGAATATGTAGCTAATTATGAAATCAAATCAGATCGAGATAAAATTCTCTGAATCCTGGTGGAGATAGATGCTGCCAGCAAGATAGGTGATCAGGTGCCAACTACTAAATTCAGTGAGTTATATGCAAGTTTCCAAGTCGTTTTTCCTAAATTCCCTCAAGATTATGCTTTCAAGGTCGTGTATCAGCAATGTCTGACGCTTTCCCAAGGGTTGATTACGTATACATCATTGGATTATACGAATAAATTAGGCGCCTTTATGACCAATTGCTATAAGCCTTTCAATGATATCCTCAAACAGATCAATAGCAAATATGCTGTCATAGCGCAGGCAAAAGTAAATCCGCAAAGTGGTCCAGCTCCTCTGGTTGTTACCTTGGATGCAAGAGCGAGTACTGATCCGTCGAATGATACCATCCCTTCAAAAAATTATTATCGATACTATAGAAATACTGATGGTCAGGATGTAACTATCGGAGTAGGACCTGTTG
>JBBABI010000029.1:4263-12855 GCA_041679065.1 Candidatus Absconditabacterales bacterium | reverse complement strand
AATCCACCTTTTTGTATCTATCTGGATTGCTTCGTTCCTCGCAATGACGATTGTATTGTCCTTGCGAGCCGAACCTGCCTGCCGCCGCGCCTCGTAGAACTACGATGGGTAGGCTGGTGAAATGAGGCGTGGCAATTCAGAAGTTATTCTCGCTCCTCACTTAAATCACTCCATTCAGGATTTATATCCTCGATTAGTTTTAGTTTATTTTTTCTATTTCATCATTTAAGTTGCTTCTCTCTCAATATTCATGCCTCTATACTTCAACATTCTTCATAATATACAAGCTTGTCTAATCAATATTGACTAGTAAATCAAGGTGTAAGTTTGTTTTTATGTTCATACACCCTTTTCATTAAATCGCTAGTCACACCGATGTACAACGCTCAATTTCTTTTATTGGTCATGATATATACATATCATTGTTTGCTCATGAAAATATTTTTGATGTAAAACTGGATTGCTTCGTTCCTCGCAATGACAATTAATCTCTTGTCACCATCTTTATAAATACGTCTCCTGGGACGTTAACGTTGCCGAGTGCTTTCATCTTTTTCTTTCCTTCTTTCTGCTTAGCGAGGAGTTTTCTTTTTCTTGTCACATCTCCTCCATAACATTTGGCGATTACATCTTTTCTCATTGCTGGAATAGTTTCGCGAGCAATAATCTTGGTGCCGATACCCGCTTGGATAGGGATAGTAAACAGATGTTTAGGGATCAGGGTTTTGAGTTTTTCTGTCACTTCTCTCCCGAGATAATATGCTTTATCTGTATGGACAATCCAGCTCAATGCCTCCACCTTCTCGTTATTTATCCAGATATCCATCTTGACTAAATCAGCTTCTTGGTATCTTTTGAATTCGTAATTCATGGTCGCATAGCCTTTGGTCGCCGATTTGAGTCTATCGTAAAAATCAATGATGATCTCTCCGAAGGGCAATTCATATTTCCACACTACCCTATTTTCATCCAAGTAATCCATGGATTTGAGTGTGCCTCTATATTCATTGCAGAGTGCCATGATATTGCCTGCGTATTCTTTGGGGCCGACAATTTCTACTTCTGCGATAGGCTCCAAGATCACGTCTATGATGCCTTGATCAAGCAGATCCGATCATGATTTGACGACGATCCATGGTTTGAGTAACTGCAGTATTTCTCATGATATGAGGGAAGGATCTATGGTATTGTCGGTTACGATATCATCAATATCTTCACTAGAAATTTTGGTCGTATATTTTTCGTAGAGCAATACATCTTTGTACAGTCAGGTAGAAATAAGCATCTGAATATTGTTTCCGGATTTAATGTCTATGATATTAAGGTTTTTGGATTTCACGAGATAGACTACAGTCGGGATAGTAAAAATCGTTTCAATGCCATATTCTCTCCAAAGTCTTTCTTTGATAATATCCATATGGAGCATTCATAGAAATCCACAGCGAAATCCAAATCCAAGTGCTTTGCTATCTTCTAGCGAATATTCTACTGCACTGTCATTGAGAGAAAGTTTTTCCAAGCTGTCTTTAAGTTTCTCGTAATCGTTGGTATCTACAGGATACATACCTGCATAGACGTAGGGTTTCACTCTCTTGAATCCAGGAACAGCATAATTTTTCATCTCATGTTTATCCATATCTTTAGGTAATCACAAAATGAGTGTATCTCCGATTTGTACGTTTCTCACTGATTTTTCTCCCGTAACCACATATCAGATTTGGCCCTGAGTGATTTTTTTATCTACCTGATATTCCGGAGTAAAATGTCAGACTTCTACGATATCCACAACTTTTTGGGTATGAATAAGATACAGCTTATCTCCTTGTTTGAAGCTTCATTCTACCATTTTGATATATGCTACTACGCCCTTATAGGTGTCATAGACACAATCAAAAATTAGCGCTTTGGATACCTGAGATTCTATAGACTTCGGCCCTGGGATTTTCTCAATAATCGCATCCAATACGGCTTCTACTCACTCTCCGGTCTTTCCGGAAATGAGCAAGATATCTTCTTTGGGAATTCAGATGACGTGTTCTATTTCTTTGGCTACTCTTTCTGGATGAGCTGCGGGAAGATCGATCTTATTCAGCACAGGGATGATTTCTAATCATTGTTCTACTGCCATATATAGGACTGAAAGTGTCTGCGCTTGTATTCCTTGACTGGAATCAATCAACAAAATCGCGCCTTCTACAGCAGCGAGAGAACGAGAGACTTCGTACTGGAAATCCACATGTCCGGGAGTATCGATGAGATTAAGTTCAACTCCTTTCCAGTGCATTCTCGCAGGAGTTAATTTAATAGTAATTCCTCTTTCCTGCTCAATATCCATGCGATCAAGCATCTGATTATGATCGATTTTCCTTACGGTTCAGGTCATCTCCAGCATCCTATCAGCGAGCGTGGATTTCCCATGATCGATATGAGCTATGATACAGAAATTGCGAATATTCATTAAATACTATTTTATTTAGAAGACTAAAAAAATCATTGAAATAAACAGAAAATACAATATAAAATGTCCCGTGAAATGCAAGAGCGAATATGAAAGGCAATCAGTTTTTATATTCATTACCAATTATTTATGCATATCCAAGATTTATTGGCAGAAGGGAAAACTATTTGGGGGAATGAAAAACTTCCTTTAGCTCAAATCATTGTCAGGATGGGAAAGGTATTCGGCGATATCTGTAGATATGAACGTAATGCTTCTAAAGATATGGCAGTACATACTGATGAAGAACTCAAGAAAGAACTTGGAAACATTATCTTTTCTACTATTCGTCGGTGTGACGACTTGGGATATGACCCTCAAGAGTGCATTCAATTGGCTATGGATTGCCAGAAAAAATTTTTAAAGAAGTGGTTTTATATTTTCCTTATCTATTTTCATGCTTATCAAACAACAAGATGCTCATAAAAAAATAAACTCTTCTTCATGTACAGTTTGGGAATACGATTTCCCAAGTAAAAATCTATGATTTGCTCTTTCCAAAATCAATTGAAGATTTCCAGAAACATGAAAAGCCATAAATACCGAATGCAATGAAATTTATTATGTTATTTCCTGATCAGGAATAATCTACCATCAAACATGAACGTATGAAATACACGCAGGAGATAGTTTTCTCTTTGAAAAATGAACATCGTATTATGTAGAAGGGAATAATCTATTCCTTGCTTTACCTACATCACCAGCCTGGTATCCGGGACAATATAAACATAGTGAATAACATCTACCCATTATTTGACAAATAAGGACATTAGGAGTATAATTTACTTAGTTTTATATTGTATTTTTTTTCTTATGAACAGTATCAATGATAATAATCTTCCTGAAGATGATTCCCAGAATCGCGAGAACGAGAAATCGAATGAAATATTTTCCAAAACACAGAAAGAACTCGCCAAGAATGCAACAGCTCCATTCCAAGAAGATAGGAAGGATTTGTTCCCTATTTTCAAGGAACCGAAAAATAACGTAAAAGAAGATGCTGATGAAAATACCGATATAGAAGCATTGATGTACGAATCTATTGAGGCATACGATAATTTCACCGACACTAAGGATATATTGGATCAGATGAAAGCCTTGCAACTCAGCACTGCGTTATTCACCTATGGGAAAGAGAAACTTCAACAGGAATTAAAGCCAATCTATTTCTATGAGATTCTTATTCAGAGAATAGATTTGCTTATAGGTACTGCTAACTATAATATAGTTGCTGATCTTATAGAGACTGCCATGACTCATGAAAATGATATCGAGAATACAAATGACAAACTTTTTTCTCTGTGGGTAGTATGCAAAGCGAAATTCTATCTTCATCAGAAAAATTATCAGGCTGTGATCAATTCTGTAGATATGTTTATACAATCAAAACACGAACCCATTGTGCAAGAAACGTATGAAAGCTGTATGCTTGAGAAAATCAAAGCATTGTGCGGTTTGGAAAAATATGAAGATGCTTTGGATCTGATTGAACAGACATTTCCCGATGCATTGCAAACAAAAGATAAAGATCCATTGATATGGATGTGTGAAGCATTGTTTGGCCTCAAAGATTATGAAGGTTTAGAAATAGGTCTCCGTATCTTAGAGATTACCTATCCAGATGAAAGTATGGTGAAAAAAATCCGCTTCAGATTCAATGGGCTCAATTAATCTTGCCCCGCATATGCTTTATGTTAATTTTGTTATTGATAATCTCGCAGTGCTCTACATATTCTGGATGACTCGTTTAATGACTTCTGACATATTGTCTGGAGTTATTTTTCATTCATATTTCTGAAGAATTTCTTTGACCTTACTGCTTTCATAGCCGAAGTTTTTGAGTGATTTGACGATATTTTTGTACAGCTTTTCGTCCACATTTATTTTCTCGAAGTCATTCATATCTATCGATCATTTGAGTTCCAAAAGAATTTTCTTCGCTGATTTAGGTCAGATACCAGGGATGGATTGAAAAAACTTCACGTCCACGGTCTTGAGCGCAGTTTGGAGGCTATCCTTGGGTAATTGAACGATCTGAAACGCGGTTTTGGGTCAGATTCAGCTGATTTTGAGCATATTTTCAAAGAGTACTTTCTGATCTGCAGTATCAAATGCGTAATAGACTATCGTCTTCTTGTTATCATCCATATAAGGATAGAGAAAAAACATACCCTCTGACTGGGTTCCTAGGTAGTTTACCTGGATACCGAAGTATTGGTTTTGGAGGTATTTCTTGTTGGCATAGGAAGTGCATTTTCAGGTAAATAAGTGAAACATGGAAGGGAATAAGAAATTAAAATAGTAATTTGTCCGCTAAAACGGACGTGTATTTACTCACTACGTTCGTGTATATTAACTCGTTGCACTCGTGTGTATTAATAACGATAAATAACATCCCTGCCTACCGGCAGGCAGGCGAAGGATAAATATACGACCGAAGGTCAAATACACAGCGAAGCGAAATAACGATTAGAATATAATTAATCCGCATCCTGTTTCCATACAATCTTAGCAAGAACGTACGTGAATATGTAAACCGATTTTTCTGTTGATATTGGGTATAAAATCCATATCGTCTTCTTTGTTACGTATTTTTTTGTTGTTTATAAATTTATATACTAGTGGAAAGCACGCTTCTTTTCTGATCTTTTGTTCACTATATCAAAAGAACAAGACCTGCGTAAGATCCTGTTCCTTTTCACTATACTAAGCGTAGGCTTCACTACACAATATATATTATATCTATTTTTGTAAATATGTCAAATATCATGAAGAGAGAGGTTTATGGCTAAACATTTACATTACCATTTCATCACTTTATCATTTTACCATTTCATCATTCTATGCTAAAGGTCAAAAAACAATTGTGGGAAAGCTTCCAAGATGATATCTCTGAACTCAGTAAACCGCTGCAAAATCTTTTGAAGCAATGATTTGAAACTGCTATTATCAATGAAGAAGATGTCATCGCCGATGTGGATGATATGGATCTCAATATCAAGATCATTGAGAAATTCTATGATTTAGCGGAAAAACTCGGCATCAAGATCATTACTATTGAGGAGATCCTTGAAAAAGAAGCCGAAGAAGCAAAGAAAGAGACCAAGCTCGGTAAGATGCAGCTATATGAGACTGATACGCGCCATGCTGATCCTCAGCATAAGGATTTCATCAAACTCTATTTCAATGAAATATCCAAGATTCCCCTCCTCAATTCTGAAGATGAGAGAGATATCGCTAGACGTGTCAAAAAGGGTGACGAAGCAGCCAAAAGGATATTGATAGAATCCAACCTGAGATTAGTAATCAGTATCGCCAAAAGATTTTTTGGTTCAAGATTGAGTTTTTCCGATCTAATCCAAGAAGGGAATATAGGATTGATCAAAGCTATTGAGAAATTCGATCCAGATAAGGAGTTTAAATTCTCTACCTATGCGACGTGGTGGATCAAGCAAAGCATTACCAAAGCTATCGCTGATATGACCAAACACGTTAGGATACCGGTGCATCTTATCGACGAAATCAATTCATACAACAAAACCTATCAGATTCTCTTTCAGAAACTATGAAGAGAACCCACATCCAAAGAAATCTGACAAAAGCTTGGATTTCCCATCAAGAAAATTAAAAAATTGGAAGAAGTGATTTTCGGAAATGTTTCCCTGGATAGAGAAGTAGGCGATGAAGGAAGAGATACCTTAGCAGACTTGATCGAGGATAATAACACGTTGAGGCCCGATCAATTTGCCGAAAAAAACGCCCTAAGAAACAATCTTGATATGATACTCGCTATGCTGGATGATAGAGAAGCAAAGATTGTGAAAATGAGATATGGTATAGATGGACCAAAATATACGTTGGAACAAGTCGGGGAAGAATTTGATGTAACCAGGGAAAGAGTCAGGCAAATCGAGCAGAAAGTAATCCAGAAACTCAAAGAGCATGCAGGATTACAAAAAATACTTGGAATCGAAGATGATATCGCTAAACTAGAATCTACCGAAGGGAAAAGGAGAAAGATAAAAGGGCAAAAGAAAAGAGCTGAAGAAGAATATGATGATGAAGATGAAGAAAAGGAATATCTGAGCAGATTCGATGATGACGACTATGATATAAGCGACTAAAAAGGTTATTTACTTCGTGTATATTTACTCGCCAACGCTCATGTAATTCATAGTTATTTACTCTCCGCCTAGGCGGATCGTGTATCTATTAATATAATAACGCGTAGCAAATTACAGTCCGCCCAGGCGGATGAAATACACAGCGAAGCGAAATATACAAGCGAATCAATTTATTCCCAATGAATTTTAATTCTTTACTATATGTTATTTATGACACCAGCAAGTTCAAAAGGATATGATGCATCGCATATCAGAGTTTTGGAAGGATTAGAACCAGTCAGACAAAGACCTGGAATGTATATCTGATCCACTGATGCTAAAGGGTTGCATCATCTGATCCAGGAAATCGTCGATAATGCTGTAGATGAAGCATTAGGATGATATTGTACTACGATCACCACTACCATCAATGAAGATGGATCTGTCTCTATCCATGATAATGGAAGAGGTATTCCTGTAGATATGCATGAAAAGACAGGAAAATCTGCGTTAGAGACCGTTTTTACCGTTCTTCATGCAGGAGGAAAATTCGATAAAAATGTCTATAAGGTTTCTGGAGGTCTGCATGGTGTATGAGCATCCGTCGTAAACGCGCTTTCCGAATACCTGGAAGTCATCGTTTATAGGAACGGCAAAAAATATTTCCAGAGATATGAAAGAGGTATCCCCATGGGAGATGTCAAAGAAATCGGAGAAAGTGATGGGAAAGTAGGAACAAGTGTCAAATTTATGCCAGATCCTCTGATATTTGAAACCACTGAATTCTCTACATCTATCGAGATAGCGAGGATGAAGCAAAGCGCCTATCTGACTCCTGGCGTTACCTTTAATTTCGTCAATAAAAAGACATGAGATAGGCAAAGATTCTATTTTGAATGAGGAATCAAGACTTGGTTGAAGAATCTGGTCGGTGAACAGCAGCCGCTTTCTTCCGTGCATTATATCAATAAGGAAGGCAAGGATTGTCTGGCCGAGATATCGTTTGAATTCGTAAATACGACGAATGATCACATGCTTTCTTTCGTAAATAACATCCCTACGACTGATGGAGGTTCTCATGTCCTCGGATTCAGATCGGCATTACTCAATATCATCAATGAAGTGGCCAAAGAAAAGGACAAGATCAATAAGAAAATAGGAGAATTCCAATATTCTGATGTCACTGATGGACTTTATTCTATCGTTACCGTCAAAATCCCTGAACCGCAGTTTGAAGGTCAGACCAAAGGAAGACTCGGTAATAGTTATGTAAGGACAGAAGTGGAGAAAATCGTGTATGAGTATCTCAAGGATTTTTTCGCCAATAATGAAGGTGAATTTGATAGGATTTTCGAAAAGGTGGAATTGGCGGCAAGAGCAAGATTGGCTGCGAAATTCGCTAAAGAGACCGTATTGAGGAAAAATATTTTAGCCTGAGGAGTGTTACCAGGTAAACTTGCTGACTGTGCGCAGAAAAAAATGGAGGGTACAGAGATGTACATCGTAGAGTGAGATTCAGCGTGAGGAAGCGCAAAACAAGGGCGCAATAGTAATTATCAAGCTATTTTGCCTCTAAGAGGTAAAATCTTGAATACAGAACAAGCGGTTATCCAAAAAATCATGGCAAACAATGAAGTGAAAGCCCTTATTACAGCAATCTGAACTGGAGTCAAAGATAATTTTGATCTAGAAGGATTAAGATATGAAAGGATTATCATCATGACTGATGCTGATGTGGATGGAGCACATATCAGGACATTGTTGCTTACCTTTTTCTTCAGGTTTATGAGGCCATTGATCGAGCATGGTCATGTCTATGCAGCTTGTCCTCCTATCTACAAATTTGCTCAAGGCAAGAAAGAACAATATATCTATGAAGAAACTCATACCCCTGAAATGTATGGGTTCGATAAAGATAAGACAGAAGTCCAAAGATATAAAGGTTTGGGAGAAATGAATGCGGAAGAACTTTGGGAGACAACCTTAGATCCT
>JBBABI010000029.1:0-4253 GCA_041679065.1 Candidatus Absconditabacterales bacterium | reverse complement strand
GAGACACCACCATGAATCCAGAAAAAAGGACATTGAAGCAGATCAATGTCGATGATGCAGAAGAAGCTGACAGATTATTCAGAATCCTGATGGGTGAAGATGTACAGTCAAGGAAGCACTTTATTTTGACTCATGCGAAGACGGTGAAGGATATAGATATATAGAATTTTCAATTTCTAATTTTCAATTTTCAAACAACAATATAAAGCTTCCATTATGGAGGCTTTTTTATATCTTTTTCACCATATACGTTCACTCCAGTTTATATCCAAGCTTTCTGTAATACGCTCTGACGCCGATGCCGGAGATGACGGAAAGCTTTTTTATGAGATTTGATTGAAAATCAAAGAATAATCCTTATACTATTGTTGTTATTTATTCTATTAATCGCAGTAATGAACAAAATATCCAAAGTAAAAGGACAAGCTATAATCAAGCAACTCATCGCTGCAGGATATACTGTCGAAGAGAGTGAGAAGATTCTTCAATGACATAAAGAAGCGAAGGATAAAAAGTGAGATTCAGCTGAAGTTATATACAAACGTTTATTAGCCAAGAAGGAAATATATGCATAACATATTCTATACTCCTCAAGCACAGCAGGATCTGGTAGATATTCAACATTTCATCGCTAATGATAATCCTGATATTTCATATAAGGTTATTGAAACCATATTTTTTTATGCCAACACACTCTCTCTTTTTCCTTATATCGGAAAAATCTGCGTTTCTGGTCAATGATGGAGAGAAATTGTAAAGCCTACCTTTAGATATAGAATAATTTATGAAGTTATCTGGCATGATATCCGGATACTCAGTGTTTTTAAATATCAAAATAGATAATGCCATTAGCTGTGCTGAGTTCTAAATCCTCTTCACCATATACGTTCACTCCAGTTTATATCCAAGCTTTCTGTAATACGCTCTGACGCCGATGCCGGAGATGACGGAAAGTTTTTTGTAATCGGCCTTTTTGGCGATCTGTTCTGCTATTTCCATCAATTGCTTCCCGAAACCTGTATGCTGAACGACTGATGAATCTGAAAAATTATCTGAAGAATCTGAGGAAAGTGTTCAGATCTTTCAGCTGGCTGTCAGATTTTTCAGATTTCCATAAATGTGAAGTTCTCTGATGATTCCCGTAGATTTTCCTAATCATGGAATATTTATAACATTATTTTCTCCCGGGAGTAAGAGTCTAGTGAAGCCATAGAGATATCCTAATTGGTCTTCAAATGAAACAAAATACTCCTCCCCTGCACTGCTGTTATATTTTCTAATTATTAAATTGGCTATTTTTTTTCATCTTTCCATTTTTCCATTTTTCAATGTTTCCATTTTATTTCTAATCTCTCTGCTTCTGGTATCTAATGATACGAAATTTCTGGCATCACTGATATTTGGTTTGCTGCCTATAATGAATGTCTTGATATTCTTGTCATTGCGAGCCTGCGAAGCAATCTTATCGTCACTCCCCGCAATGATGTTTAAAAAGTCCTTTGCAGCCTTGAGTAGTTTGTAATCTCCATATAATCTTCAATAAAAATCTTTCAACCTTTCCACTTTTCCATTTTTCAATTCTTTTTCTATTTCAGCGTGCATTAATTGTGAAAGATTCGTCACTGTACTTCCTGCAACAATCTCATTTGCAGGGATATCGCGGATCAAACGTTTAATCCTAGTATAAGGAGAGATAACGTGAAGAAAGGTCTGTCTGATAAGTTTTTTTATTTCGTCTGTTTCCAACGGCTTGTATTTTCCTTGTTTGTAGAGTTTGCATAGCTGCGTATTTGGAATCACGGAAGTCGGATAAAATTTGATTTCATCTGGTTTGAAAAAAGGGTCGGTATATAAGTTTTGGAAGGTCTTCAGATCTTTGGAATAATTAGATCCATAAAGTCCTGGCATGACGTGCAGACAAAATTTGAAGCCATAGAGCCTGAGTTTATGGCATGCCTCACGCGCTTGCTGGACAGTATGGCCTCTTTTGTTCATCGCCAAAACTTTTTCATCCAATGATTGTACGCCCATTTCAATTCTTGTCACTCCGAGTTCGCGTCGGAATCTGCAATTAGCGTCGGTAACATATTCAGGTCTTGTTTCTATAGTAAGTCAGATAATCCTGTGCTTTGCATGTTCGTTTCTTTTTAAGGCCTCTTTCAAGTCTTTGGAAAAATGAACATTTTCTTTTCCTTTAAGCACATATTTTTTAAATCTATTTTCTTTTGCATTCTCATTAATTCTGCATTCTGCATTCTGCATTCTTAATTCATTAAACGTATTGCAGGCGTCATAAAGCTCTTTCACAAATTTTATTTTGTACGCTTTGGTATATACATCGAAAGTTCCTCATAAGGCGATCATCTCTATCTTATCGGTTTCGTGGCCCGTTAATGTAAGTGAAAGAAGCCTATTGTAGACTTGCTTAATCGGATCGAATTGATTAAGCAATGCCCTCATAGCACCGGGTTCTGATTTGATGTAGCTTTTGGGCATAGTTGGATCGTTGGGACAAAAGATACACTGACCCGGACAAGAGAATGGTTTGGTTAACACTTGGATAGCTACGATTCATGAACTGGATCTAATCGCTCTTTTTTTGAGCAACTGCTCTATCTGAGGATCTTTGGTGATTTTTTTCGCTTTAAGTAAGGTGTAATAGTGTTGGAGCAACTGAATGTTGGAGGGAAGATCAGGCAGATTATGAGTTTTGGAAAAATCTCTCTTAAGGTCTGTCAGGAGATCCAAGTTACGGTCTTTCTTGGGCGTATGGATGAGTTGTAGTATAATGTCTTGCATATCGATGTCGTGAAAAAATCGTAAAAAATCGACCAAAATCGTCAAAAATCATATAGTACTATAGCTAATTAGTTTCTTTTTTCTATTGAAAAAGTTTGCTATCAGGCATTGATTTTATCGTAAGAATAATTATAAACTATAAATATAAAAAATCATAACTATGAAAACATTAAACAAAATTTTTACCGTGTATTTCGCAATATTATTTATTGCCATATGCCTTATGTGCATTCTCGCAATTCTGTACGGCAGCACCCTCACTATCGAAAACTTTTCATACGAAAATTTCCCATATCCGGTCTGGCCTACTGCTGATATAGATGATATCATCCCGAGATTAGCAGGGACGACATCAATTATATTTTCGATATTCTTATATAAGAAGGATATCAAGATAGATTGGGGATGTATTGCATATTACAATTAACAATTTATTGTCATAAACTGGGAGGATGATAGCCTCCCTTTTTTTCTATTGAAAATATTCTGGCAACCTGTACAATTGCTCTTAGCTTAAGGCATAAGGCTAGAAGCTTAAAGAACTTAAGGCTTGAGGATTAAAGCTTAAAGAAAACACTGAAACACTATAGCATTTAGACACTGAAACATTTGAACATGGATAACTATCTGAAAGAAATAGGTAAAGCCGGCGAAGAACTCGCAACCAAACATTATCTAGATCTGTGATATACCTTATTAAAAAGAAATTATACTATCCGCTGAGGAGAGATAGATATCATTTTCGGTAAATGAGATATTCTCCTTTTCGTAGAGGTAAAAGTCATCAATAATACGGAAGAAATAGATGGCTACGTAAGCAAAAAGAAAATAGCTACACTTCTCAAGACGATTGATTATTATCTTCTAGGATATCCTCCCGAGACGGAGATTTCCCTTGATGTTGTATTTGTGAAGGGAAATCGTATTCTCGAGATATACGAGAATGTTACTAATTCGTAGTTTTTTATATACCTTATATATAATGAAGAAATTCAAAATTCGAATCGTTTTGGGTCTATGAGTCCTCTTATGACGATTTGTTTGGCAGATCAAATATGAGTATCATCTGCTTCATCAACCATTGATTCAAGCAGGGACGATAAATATCGATGGATTGATCAGATCTATCTGACAAGTCGTTAATCCCGATGCTAAGGCTTTGGGAAATACTTCATATCAACGTTTCGATGCAGTCTATCAGATTCTGCAAGATTCCTATTATGACACATCCAAGCTCCAAACCGGTATCATGTTGGAAAATGCCGTCAAGGCATTCGTAGATGCTATTGATGATCCTTATACCGTATATATGGATAGCAACCAAAGCTCATGATTTCAGGAAGAGATAAAATGAGAGTCTGATTTCGAAGGAATAGGCGCAGTGGTCACCAAAAAGGAAGAGTATGTCTTGATAGAAGAAGTGCTCAAAGGATCGCCTGCCTTCAAGGCTTGAT
>JBBABI010000028.1:0-13024 GCA_041679065.1 Candidatus Absconditabacterales bacterium | reverse complement strand
TGGTGTATTCGTTATTGGTGTATTTGGGAGTAAAATGTTTGATTTATTCCTTGCTTCGCCTTTTCCGAGGGCGATGATATCTATTTTGCTTAAAATTTTAGCTATATCGGGATTTTCCTTGTTGATCTTTTTGATGATATTTAATTGGCCTTTTCATCAGTCGATAAGCAATAAATCTGGTATATCCGGATTCTTGCTTCTACGTTCGATAAGTTCCTTGAGCGATTCATAATCGTCGGATCAGTTACGAGTTACGAGTTTCGTGTTACGAGTTATCGGATTTTTTTTTCACTCGTTACTCGTTACTATTCACTGTTTACCGATTCTGTATTTACGATATCAATGTGGATATTTAATGCCGCCGAGAAGGCAGGACAGACCGCCACTTACCCATGATCCACTCATGTGTGAAATATCGATGCATTCTATCCTATACGGAAACTTCTTGAGCTGATATCTTTTCTGCACCGTTAGCAATAGTTCATTCATGAGGTTGCTTTCATCGAAGGAGGAATTGATGATATAGGATTGAAAAAGATTGTCGAGCAATTCGCGAAGAGATTTTCCTCTTGTCCCGCTATAAATAACGGGGTTGGCATCGGTTGCCTTTCATTTGGAAAAGAGAAATAGTCCATCTTTGTTTTTTTGTTCATGGAGAAGTCCAAACTCCCTCTGCAGATCTGCGATGATTTCGTCCTGATCTTTATCATTCTGATGCTCCTTATGGCGGATAATATCAATGAGTTTCCCTTCGTAAAAATAGAGAATGATGAAAATTCGCCGTTGACCAACAGGTTTGACTTGAATGAAATATCAGGTCATTTTCTGCGGTAAAACCACGGTTTGTTGTTCAGTCAGACTTTCTATTTCTGTATAGATATCCCTCAATTTCGCTGCCCGTTCAAAATTATTTTTCTGACTGGCTTCATTGATCTGATTCCTGATTTCGTCTTTGATAGGTTTCGTGTTTCATTTGAAGAAGGACTGAATTGTCTTCATGATTGTATCATATCTTTGTTTTGGATTTGTACATGGCTGTTCGGTTTGTTGTTGTGTGTTGTGTATTTCGCCTTCGGCTGTGTATTTCGCCTTCGGCTGTGTATTGGTAATTGGTGTATTCGACTGGCTTTGAGCTTTAAGCTTTGAGCTTTGTGCTAATGCACACCGTCATTTGCATATTCAGAAATAGTAGTCTGAGCAGAGTTTGCCCTTCTTGAATTGGGTTGAGCCGCAGCCTCTAAATTTCAGGACTTGTCTAAGATATTGGAGGAACTTTTTAAGCGCTTGGGTATTGTGTTTGGGTCAGATATAGATGGCTTTGTCATTGAGTCTTTTTCTGGTTATTAAGATTTGGGGAAAATCTTCGTAGGTGATTTTGATATAGACATAACTGTTATCTGCTTTCAGAAGATTATTGTAATAAGGCTGATATTCCTTGATGAGGTTGTCTTCTAGATAGAGTGCTTCGCTTTCATTTTTTGTACTATGAAAATCAAGCGTAGTCGCCTTGGCGACCATTTCCTGTTTTCGTAATGATCCGGGTGCAAAATATTGCGTGACTCTCTTCTGCAGGTTTTTGGCCTTGCCGATATAGAGCACTTGATTCTTCTGGTCCTTGAATACATAGACTCCGGGGTCGGTAGGAATGGATTGAAGATTGATTGTCATGGAGAATTAAAATTGAAAGATTGAAAAATGGAAAAGTGGAAATATGATGGTGTTTTTTATGTGTATCTTTTTGATTGACTGAATTCAAGCTTTTCGTGAAAAACAAAAAACCTGGAATTGCGCCAGATCTTTTGTTCTATGTATTGTGGATTCCGGCCTGCAAACCGTAACCCAGCTGTGCTGGACTGATGCGCCGGAAAGACGATAAATATCAATTATTTTTTCTTAGGTTGTTTGACTAATTCATAGACGCCTTTCTCTACTCTCTTGAAAAGGTCTTTGTATTTCTGGAGATTGAGCATGACTGTATTTGGGCTTACCATCTTCTCTTTGAGCATCTCTCTGCAAAGCTCTTTGACGTTCATTGATCTGTCGTTTTTTTCGAAGATCCTTACGAGAATCTCTTTGACCATACCACCTTCATAGCCCCGTTCTTTCAATCCATAGATTCCGAGTCCGAGATTGACGAAGATATCATTATTTTTTACCAATTCATTGTGGACGGTATTGATTTTGACATTTTTCTGTGGGAATCGTTCCATGATCTTGGATGGCAATTCCTGGTAGTGGATAGGTTTATTGATCCTTCTCATGGTGTAGAGAACTTTTAGCTTGATAGTCTTTGGGTTAACATCTGCGAACGTTGGTAGTCCGATCTTTCCGTCAAATACGCTGATCTCTCTGATAGATTCAAAGAAATTTACGTAGAAGAGGTCGTTTTTGAGATAATGAACTTCTTTATAATCTTTCGCGAAATTATCTTTCAAGTGGCCGATGAATTCATACAAATCCTGGCTTTTTGCCCTTTTTTCGAAGTACGCAGCGATGGTCAATACCATCTTGGTCAACAGATCTTCGTATAATGGCTCCAAGTAAAATGCTTTATTCAGATATTTATTTCTCTTGAGATAGGTCACATCAAAATCTGATATCAAAATCAATTTGATTTCTTGTTTAGTGAATTTGAAGATATTTTTGTTGAAAAGTTTGGAGATCAATACATCTTCTACTAATATACCACCATGAGCATCCAAAACTTTCTTGGCTTCATGCAAGACTTCCATATAGGTGTCATTACCTACGATAAGTCTTCTGAATCTCATCAATGCCTGAGTTTCTATCTGTCTGATTCTTTCTCTGGTCAGAGAGTATTCCTTTCCTATCCTTTGTAATGGCGTTTCCTTGCTGCCATCCAGACCAAATTTTCTCATCAAAACTAATCTCTCCTTAGGTTTGCAGTATATCAAAATGTCCTTGAGATTGGTCTTTTCAATATCGACTTTTAACTTTTTGTCATCCATCTTTACATTAAAGTTCATTTGGGCCTTTTTAGTAGGTAAAAGTTAAGATAACTATGTTAGTAGTAGTAAGAATTTGCCTTTCAATGTCAAGAGATTCTTATTGGAAATATCGTCAGGTTTTTCTTAGGCGGAGATTACTTGTGAGGTGACTATACATTGAATTTTAAAATAATAACACCTCCATCTTTGACGATATATTCTTTTCCCTCCAAATTTTTTGGGAAGATGCAAATATTTTATATGAGTAAAAATCTATCTTTTATGTCTGAATGTATGTGGTTTCTTTGGTAAAGAATGCATGTCTTCTATGATAGGCAAACTACTTTTACCTGTGAGAAAATAATAGACAATTACTGTTGTGAGTAAAAAAAGTCATCCCACCCCAATACTCCAAGATGCTCATATCCATATGTATAAAAATCATGCAATCATAGGACCGATAGCCCATCATAAATCTCAAAAAACGCTCATAATTCAAGAAATTTTTCCATCATCTGTATGATTTTTTTCTATGATACTCAACCATGATCGAAGTGAGATGCCAGCCAATTCATCACCTGTGGTAGCAATAAATCATACTATTATGAATACTATACCAAAACTTGATCAAATGATTATCCCTGAAAGAGAAAAAATCAAAAGTCAGATAAAGATCAGTTTTTTCTTATTGTATCTATCTGCTAATCTTCCTATGAAAAATCCTAAAATCACAACTGAAAAATCAAAAATCCCTAATCATATACCCATAAGTGTTCATCATTTAGCATTAGCTATCATTAATGGAACAATAAATCGTATTATAGAATAAAATATTGATCATGAAAGTGTGCTTAATATAAGCATTATACTTACCGGACTCAAATTACGGATTGTTTTAATCATTTTGAAAGACTTCTTTTTTATGTAATACTCGTGTTCTTCTATTTTTTTCTCCAAATGAACAGAAACCGTATCTGGTTGTGCAAACAATAATGATATCCGCGCAATCAGGAGAATTATACATAAAATGATTCAGATGATTTGTGTCGGTAATGGTATTACAAATGCTAGAATTGCACTACTCAGTACGATACCGAATGATTCAAAGCTATCTCTGAAAGAAATGAATTTTCCTGCGTCTGCTTTTGGAGCTTTAGATAAAACGTATGCATTAACTCCTGGTCAGAAGAATAATCGTCCGAAACTGCTTGCCAATAATGTCAGGATAAAAACTATGGTAGTGAATTTGAAGAGCAAACAAATTCCAGCTACAATAAAAACTGCTGTTGTTATCTTAAGTATTTTGAGATATCCATATTTATCCAGAATATACCCAGCAGGAATATCACATACAAGTTGGACGATAGATGCTGATCCGATCGCTATCCCTACAATTCGTAGCGGTAATACATGCTCTCATAAGGGAGAAAGTAACGTGAAATGTAAACCAGCACCAAATTTAAACATCGTCAAAAATAATCGGAATGGCCGATATTGTTTAAATAAACTATATATTTTTCCACGAAATGTTTCCATTATAGAATGGTTTGCTATACGTTGAATTTAAAAATAATAACATCTCCATCTTTGACGATATATTCTTTTCCCTCCATCTTGACGAGTCATTTTTCTTTGGCTTTGGTCCATGAACCGCTATTTACCAGGTCATCATACGAAACTATCTCAGCTTTGATGAATCCTCTCTCAAAATCTGTATGGATAGCTCATGCTGCCTGTGGTGCTGTGGATGCGATAGGGATGGTCCATGATCTTGTCTCATCTTCTCCCGTCGTGAAATAATACATCAATCCAACTTTTTTAAATCCCAATTTAATCAGATCATTCAATGTCGGGATATGCGTCACCTTATCTATACTGACCAATTCTCTGATAAACTCATCTTTTTCTTCATCACTCATATCCATCATTTCAGATTCCAGCTTTGCACAGACGATAGCTACCGGACTTTGAAGTTTTTCCATATATTCTTCCTCTATTTTATGGGCATAAGGAATATCATCTTGTCCGATATTGATTGCGTAGATGATAGGTTTCGTCGTGAGAAAATTGTACGATTTGATCAATTTTTCGTCGTCTTTATTCAGTAACTCTTTTATATTATGTGCTATCTTTCCTTGGACTAAGGCGTTTTGCATTTCCATCAGGATTTCTACCAGTCTGACCTCATCTTTGGTCCCCTTTCCAAGTTTGGTTTTTTTGGTAAGATTTGAAAGATTTCTTTCTATGATTTCCAAGTCAGCAAGGATAAGTTCTGTATTGATTATTTCTACATCTCTCATAGGATTTATTTCTCCTTCTACGTGGACGACGTCGCTATCCTTGAAATATCTGAGCACTTGGACGATAGCATCCACTTCTCTGATATGAGACAAGAACTTATTTCCTAGTCATTCTCCCTTGCTTGCTCATTTCACGAGACCTGCTATATCTACGAATTCTATAGCAGAATATATTTTCTTTTTGGACTGCGACATCTGGGCTAACTTATCAACTCTAGGATCTTTGACATCGACGATCCCGATATTCGGATTGATCGTACAAAAGGGAAAATTCTCTGCGGGTGCTGCGTAGGATTTAGTCAATGCGTTGAAGAGGGTAGATTTGCCGATGTTTGGCATTCAGACGATTCCTATTTTCATCCGTAAAAGCGTAAATGGAGTAAAAGGCGTAAATACTGTTGTAGTACTTAATTAATTGGTTGTGGATTACAAATTATATATTCAATTTTATGTCTTTGATATTTTCAAATCAGTGTTTAGAAATTTATAAGCGATGTAGTATCTCATGGTCAATGATTATAAAATTGAATATTCTATCTGATCAAGAAGTCATCATCTTGATATGGTGGTGTGCATAAGCATACTATCTCCAAATTTTCTCAGGTATCATTTTCTAGTGCGTGAACAGTGTTTGTAGGAATATATATTGTGTCTCCTTTTTTTATAGATGAAGCAATATCTCATACGTTAACTTTTCCCGTTCCAGAAACGATATAATAGAGTTCTTCTCCTATCTTGTGATAATGTGGTTTTGCTTTTCTATAGGGAGGTAAGTATCATTCAGCTACACTGATATCTGTTTGTGCTTGTTCATCTTTGGAAAGCAATTCACCTACAATTCAGCCATCCTTTGCAAGGAATGTCGGATCCTGTTTTGGTGTAGCTGGAATAATTTCATCATACTTCGTTTCTTTATCATCTACAAGATTAACATCAGATGGATTAAATGGCGGGACAGCAAAAACGAGATGCTCCAGATTTTTCTTTCAGGTATTTTCTAATTTATGAATATTCCCTGGAGGAAGAACAATCTGCGATCATTTTCCAACCTCAAGACGCACGTCATCTTTATAAAAAATGCCTTTGCCTGACAATATATAATATATCTCCCGCATTTTCTGATGCTTATGAGACAAGGAGATTGCCTGAGGCTGCATTATCACATGAGCAACACTGGCTCTGGCTAACGAAATAACCTCTCTAAGCTCCTGATTACATACATTTGCAACTGGTTGTAAATCATATGTATTAATCACTGAAGGATTTTTCATGATGAGCGGTTATAGAATAAATTATACCTTGATGACGTAAATCTCTTTGCTCTCTTTCCTGGAGGATTTGGGTTTGAAGGTCTTGATATTTTTTCCGCCGAAATGTTTTTTCAAAATCGAAAGATATTCGTCGAATCCTGGTCCCATGAAGAGTTTGGTCACAAATTTCCCGTCGTGATTCAATAATTCTGTATACATCCATAAGGTCTCTTCCAATAATGCGAATGATCTCATAGCATCAATGTTTTTCATTCCTATGGTGTTTGGCGCCATATCTGACTGGATGAAATCCACTTTCTGGATCTTATTTTCTTCCAGGATCTTCTTTATCGCTTCTTTGTCAGTGACGTCTTGAACATATGTCTTGGTATTTGGGATGGAAATTTCTACATTTTTGATATCAAATCCGATGATCTGAAATTCTTTTCTTCGTTTGTGCAGAAGATTGTACGTGTATTGCATTCGGCTCCCCGGCGCACATCAGATATCCAGTATGTTTTTGATATTCTTATTTAACAAGTGAAATTTTTCCTGGATCTCTTCAAGCTTGAAGGCACTCCTGGCTTTATATCACTGTTCTTTGGCTTTCTGGAAATAATGATCGTAAGGATTGTACATCGGCCTTTAATTGAATGTTAAATGTTTAATTTTGAATTTTGAATGATGGTGTTTTTTTGAAGAGTTGAAAGGTGGAAAGATTGAAGTGTGGAAATATTGAAATGTGGAAAGATTGAAAAATGGAAACGTTGAAATATTGAAAGATGATGGAGTTTTTTTTGAAGAAGGGAAGGAAGTGTATTAGTTCTCGTTTATTTTGTTGAAATCTTTGCTGGTTATGTATTTGGTTTCTTTTTGAGGAGATGAGATACTGTGAATGAAATCAATAAAATCGGTTTCATTAATGGGTTTTTCTATAAGTTTTTCAACCAATATTTTTACTTCACTGCGACTCTCTTCTTGTTCCTGGTTTCCTTTCTGTGAAAACAGTATGATGCGATAAAAGTCGATGAAATTAGTGGTATTCATGCCTTCTCATCTCATTTCTTCAAGTAATTTTATCAATGTGCCGATTTTCTCATCCTGCTTTAATGTTTCTATCCTCTTGAGAATCTCTTTCTTTGTTTTTTCGTATTTTGATCGTTCTTCTACGAAATCATCATATTTGATTTCTCATAAAAGCGGTTTATAGTTTTCCAATAATGTCTCATTAAATTCATTGTTATTTAATCATTTCATGGATTGAGGAATTTTCGTATAGTTGGATAAATCATTGATGATGTCATCTTTGATCCTGCTGATGATGTTTACATTTTTCTGATGCAAGAAAAAAACCTGTTCGGATTCAAGTTTTGAAATATCTTTCTTCTCGTTATTGTCCATGATTCGGAGTATCTCTATAAAGCTATTTTTTTATAATGATTTCCTGTAGAAATACAATATGACTCTATCTGAGGATCATCTTTCTCATCTCTTTTTTGATGGTTTTGTACTCAGGACAAAACGATTCTATCAATGCCCGGAATCTTTTGGAATGATTTTTGATCTTGAGATGGCAGACTTCATGGATAATGACGTATCTGATATATTTGGTCGGCAGGTGGACTAATGAGAGATTGAGTGAAATATTCTGATCGTGGGTGCAGGATCCTCGTTTGGACTTGGTTTTTCTGATAGTCAATTCCCTATGTTTGTATCAGAGTTTTTCGGCGTATGTTTTCAAGATCGGTAATGAATATTCTTCTAAAATTTCTTTAAGGAGATGTGGGGATTTGTTGGGGACTGGGAGACCTTGCCTACCGGCAGGCAGGTTTTTGGGGGATTGAGAGACCTTGCCTACCGGCAGGCAGGTTTTTGAGGAGATCTGGAAATTGTTCTCCCAATCCCCATTCAATCTCCTTTTCCCCTCTGTTTTTTGGTTGTGTTGTCTATACAGATCTTCGAGGAGAACGCGTTCGCCGAAAAGCAAGACTGAGTCTTTGTCGGAGGTCAGAATGTGTACTTTTTTCTTATACTTTCCCAGGAGTTGCTGTCCCTTTGAAATTAGTTTTTCTTTGAATTTTTCGTTATTTTTCAAGTAACTAGGAATAGTGATCTTCAAGATTCCCTCCTCGTCGATTCTGGCATAGCCGTGGCGGATATTTTTGTATGTGATGCTGTATTTCATATTTTTCTTATAGGGTAAAGTCATGATTTTACAATAAAATATTTAGAACTTGTATGAATCAACTTTGGATTCCTCATGTAGTACTATGGGACGGGAATGACGGTTTGTGAAAATGTCTAATTGATTTATGATGCTGTTTGGTTATTGTTTGGTTTCTATTTATATTTTTTTTCTCTGTTATGTTTGTGACCAAGGAATTTCACATTACAACAAAAAAACCACTGGAAATTATTGATATCACTGATAAGGTCAGACAATTTCTTACCCAGCATCATTGTAAGGATGGACTGGTAAATGTTTTCACTAGACATACGACAGCGACCATCAAGATCAATGAATTTGAAGATGGCTTCGCGAAAGATTTACAGATACGATGCGATACATATGTCCCAGTAGATTGTTTCTATCATCATAATGATCTGCCAAATAGAGATCCCAAGACCATGTATACAGACAAAGAAGAAAGTCTTGATGGCCATTCACATATCAGATATCTGTTGCTGGGGGTGACGAGTGAAACTATCCCTGTCAAAGATTGAGAAATGCTTTTGTGAGTTTGGCAGAGTATTCTCTTTATCGAAATGGATCATGGAAGAGAAAGGAACGTGATTTTCAGCTTCATTGGCGAATAATGCTGCGAAGCAGGAATGGAAGGCGGAGGAATGGAAAGGTTGAAAGGTGGAAAAGTTGAAATGTGGAAAGATGGAAACCCACGTAGTTCTACGGGGCAGGGATGGAAAGGTTGAAAGATTGAAAGATGGAAAGGTTGAAAGGTGGAAAAGTTGAAATGTGGAAAAGTTGAAATGTGGAAAGATGGAAATGTGGACCTGGAGGGGTCTTTTTTTCTTGACTTTTATTATCTTTTGTGTATACATTATCACAATGATTACGTCCTAATTTTAGTTTCTACAAAAATTACTTATGAAAGGAACGGAGAAAATCTTATTACTGGATAATGATCAAATAACAGCAAATGATTTTAAATGAATTTTTCAGCATAATAATTTCAACGTAGATATTCTCAAGAACTTGGATGATTTAACTGTTAGTTTAAAAAGAGAGACTTATGATGTCTTGGTTTGTGAATGTGTTTTCACTAAGCCAAAGAATATGGATGAACATTTTTTTCATACAGAATTGTGACGTTGATTGGATTGTGAAAAATTTATTATTTCAGAAGTAGAGAAACTCCAGCCGGATTTGCCGATACTCTTTTGCACTACGAAACCTGATAAATCTTTGATAGATGGTATGAGAGCGTCAGATGCTTATATTAAGAAACCAACAACGGTAATTGATGTTGTGAATCAGATCAAAGCCATTCTTTCCGCTAAAAAGGCAAATAATTAATCCTCGTTTCTTCCTGCCTGTACGTTCTGTATTTCCTTAATGTATTTTTTGATATCCTGAATGATATCGTTGAATGTTTTTGATCTCATTATATCATATTTTTTGCATAAATCTTCTCTAATCTTGGACATATGTTGTATAGCTCTTTTGTCCATAGCATCAGACTTCATATTATTTACCAAATAATCGATCAGATGTTCTGCTCTTGCTGTATCTTTGCTGTCGGCACTATCTATTTTAGATAAATAATATTCCACGAATTCCAGATATATTTCCGGTTCTATGATTTTGTGCGCTTCATATTCTATGGTTCATTCCTTATCATATAATTTCTTATAGGTGAAGTCATTTTCCGTCCAGGTTATTGCATCCTTTACTATCCTTCCTATCATTCCCTTTTGCTGATATTGTTTGGCATGACTCAATTCCGCCAACCGTATCACTATCATTTCTTGTTTGTCGTTGTAAATTCTTGGATTGATATGTATCGTATTTTTTATTGGGGAAAATTGTCATCTGTAGTTTTTCCCGTTGAATGTCGTGGACCATTTGGGTGTGATTTTGGGATTACCATATCTGACATTTAGCTCTCGTATCGTCTCGTATAGCGCAGAGTCTTTTTCTTCCTGTTTCACAGCATCAAGGCCAGTTTTCTTATATCAGCGTTCCTTGAATAATGTTTTTATGCTTTCATTATCCACGCTGCTCATGAAAGAAATAATGGTTTCTGTCTCTTTATCTGCTTTTGAAGTTTTTTTATTGTTTTCAATAGTATCAATCAAATCTTTTTTTATGGGTGTCACTACCTTATCTATTTTTGTATTTTGCGCATAAAGAGACCCTGTCAATGAGAGACCTATCATTAGGCTTTTTAGTGTATTATGGTATTTCCTCATAAAATATTTTCCCCTGCTATATAAAGCCAGTTATGTATATTCATTTGCCTCTTTTTTTCAATTTCAAATAAAAAAAACATAGCGATTACTAAGCTGAGTATTTTATACCGAACCGCTTTCGAAACCTGTAACTATTTCGTTTCTCACGCCTTGGCGGGCAGGCTCATACTTACAGTTTCTCAAGTCGTCGGTATAACCCCGCCTGCTGAACGGGCAGGTTCGACGTTAGAAAACCTTTGTAAAACTACAGGTTTTCTCGGCGTCTCAGTATAATGGATTTTTTTATATATATTTTTTTTTGATTGCTGTGGTGACTTGGATATAATTCTTTTCATCCAGAAAAATGCGATCGGCTCATCATTTTTTGGAAGTAATAGAGCAGTCTGGAATAAGGTGAAAATGCAGGTGATTGATAGATTTTGATGATCTTCTGCCCGCTAAACCATCTCTCAATAACAGATTTACATCTTTATGTTTCTTATGTAATTTTTTTGTCCGTATATCTATCATCTTGTGCAATGACTGTGTTTCCAGATGATTCATCTCTTGTAATAAGATAACGTGTCTTTTGGGAATGATCAACAGGTGATCTTGGACGTATGGCGCTCTCGCTGGGATAACATACATGTGTTCATTTTCATAGATCATATGTGGATGTGTTTCACAGCAGAAGGGACAGATTCACTCTTCTTTGATATGCGCTAGTATTTCTCCATATTGCTGTGGTAGCTGATTGCCAATAACATCATTGAATGGGTGGTATTTTTTTTCAATATTTTTGAAGAGTTTTGGGATTTTTTTCCGGATATCATTTACCGTTCTTTCTAATTTCGCTTCCACGGCCTTCCTATTTGTTTTGTAATCTTTGACTTCATCTTCGATATCCCGAATCGAACTTTTTTCATGTATAGCGAGCTCATTGAATAATGTCGCTGTATGATATTTTAATTTGGATGCAATAAAATCAAGATGATTCTGCGCCATAGCGATCACGATGTCATAGTTACTTACCATTTTTTTAGTAAGCTTTTTCTGTCTATGATGGATGTTTTTAATTCCTAATTTTTTGAGTGTTTCACGTGTCTTAGGGTCGCTTGGTTCTTTTTTTGCGATAATTCAGGCAGAACTTACTTTCCGATCAGTGATTTGGTGATCTGTCAGATATTTTTTCAGTAAATATTCTGCAGACACGCTTCTAAATCTGTTTCCTGTACAGACGAAGAGGATGCTTTTTTTTCTCATATGATCATGTGTTGTGAAGTAAATTATTTTCCAAACTTTGCTTTATCTCAAAGATTTTCCTCTATCCTCATCAACTGATTGTATTTGCAGATCCTATCGGTCCTGCTTGCTGAGCCTATCTTGATGAATCCGGTATTCAATGCGACCGCCAAGTCGGCGATGAAGGTATCTTCTGTCTCTCCTGATCTATGCGAGATGATGGCATTCATACCGTGATCTTGGGCCATGCGTACACAGTCTACAGTTTCTGATACCGTTCAGATCTGGTTGAGTTTTATCAGGATAGCATTCGCCATCATTTGATCTATGCCCATTTGTAATCTTTCCATATTGGTGACAAACAGATCGTCTCCGACCAGCATGATCTTATCCTTGAGTCTTGCGGTAATTTCTTTCCAGCCATCAAAATCGTCTTCAGCCATGCCGTCTTCGATAGAGATGATAGGGTATTTCTCTACCCGGGAAGCATACAGATCCACTAATTGCTTGTGATCCAAAGTTTTTCCTTCTCCTTCGAGTACGTATTTGTTATCCTTGAAAAATTCTGATGCTGCGCAGTCCAACGCTAATTTTATCTTCCCTGTATGTCCTGCTTTTTCGATTGCTTCAATGATCACCTTGATCGCCTCCTCATTACTTCCCAGATTGGGCGCATATCATCATTCGTCTCCGACGGAAGTGACCATGCCTTTATCCTTCAATATTTTCTTGAGCGCATGGAAAACTTCAGCGCCCATCCTGATAGCTTCATGGACATTCGGCGCTCCTACTGGGATGATCATAAATTCCTGGATATCTACATTATTGTCTGCATGGGATCCGCCGTTTAAAATATTCATCATGGGATACGGAA
>JBBABI010000027.1:0-13332 GCA_041679065.1 Candidatus Absconditabacterales bacterium | reverse complement strand
CCAGATTGTGTCATGCTTAGAAACTGTGTCGATAACCCATTATCTATACAATGTGTGAAATCTTCCACTTCTTTGGTTTCTCCGATCCCACGAGCACGAAATAAATGTCTGGATATCGACTATATAAATAGGAACTCTTGGTCTTGAAATTGTACAGATACGGGGTTGTTGTTATTTCCTCCTATATCATTGACGCGATGGGATAGTGGTGCAAACCGGTTGTGACCAATAGTAGCTTGTGGGAATATTGGATGATATTATTATTTGTATAATGCCTTTTATGTTCCTGCGGACAATGCACTTGTCGAAGTCGCTGCGATGGGAGATGATCAAATGAAGGTGTGGCTTCGGACAGGTATGGATAAAAACAATGATACGTCAATCATTGATTGGTATCATAATACTTATTCAGAACAATGGAAATGTGGTCCCAAATATCGGAGCTGATTACTAATGAAATGATGGCATACTGTGGTAATGGTTATTGACGATACTCATTATGCCAATTCAGCAGCATTGCTCTCCATAAGAGCTAACAATGAAGTGGTATTAAGTTCAAAAGATGATGGAAGCTGGTGTGGACGAAATACACTCAGAGAAATAGAATCAGATCATGTAATAGATCCTTTCCCAGGCTTATCGACGGGCAATATATGTATAGATAATTATGGGAATGGGCCTCTTTAAATAGTTTTTAATAATAAAAAAATCTCAAGATCACTAGTAATAATCTTGAGATTTTTTGTTCTATAATCAAATACATTAATTTCTGATTTCTGATTCTAATTTTTTAATTTCCTGTGCTTGTGCATCTACCTTAGCATTTAGTTCTTTGATCGCTTCGATAAGTGGTGCAACAAGATTTCCATATTCTACGGATTTATATCCTTCATTATTAGTATGAATAATTTCTGGGAATGTTTTTTCTACTTCTTGTGCAATCACTCACATATCTTTTTTCCCATTATTTTTCCACGTAAACATATATCCATTGAGTGAAAGAATTTTCTCAAGAGGGTCGGTAATGGAGGTAATATCTGTTTTTAGTCTTTTATCTGAGTTATAATAATATGCGCCAGCAGTTACAAAATGAGTATCATCTACGGTTACATCACCAGATATATCTAGTGCTGTAGCTGGAGTTGTTGTCCCGATGCCTACATAGCCATTACTGCTAAGGACGGTGATGGCATTATTTAAATCAGTTCACGAAGTACCTATTCATATTTCAAATATTGCTCCAGTTATTCATACGTTCCATTTCCCTATCGCTGTAGAAGTATCTCAAATAGCTTGTGTATAATATCCCATTGCTGTAGAATAGTCACCATAACTAGTAGTCAGGTATCCCATCGCTGTAGAGTTGGTTCAGATAGCATGTGTTAGCTCTCCCATCGCTGTAGAGTTGGTTCAGATAGCATATGAGCCAGCTCCCATTGCAGTAGAAAAAGCTCCGCTTGCAGTTGTTCATCGTCATATAGCAGTAGAGCCTATTTCATTTGCATGACTACCATATCCCATCGCAGTAGACCAATCTCCATTCGCTATCGTACTATTTCCCATTGCTATAGAATAATCTCAACTAGCTATCGTAGACCCACCTATTGCAGTAGACATATTTCAGATGGCGGTTGTATAATACCCCATCGCTGTAGAGTAATCTCAATTAGACTCTGTACTATCTCCCATCGCTGTAGAACTATCTCAACTAGCTTGTGTATGATATCCCATGGCAGTAGAATACTGTCAGTTAGCAACTACTCATTCTCATTTTTCTATAAATCACCGTGAATTAATGTTTCCGCTGATAGTAACTTTGGCAAGGGATGTAGTAGTACCGATAGACACCGTACCAGAGAAATAAGCATCCCCGTTTGTCCCATCTAGACTGATACCTGTATCGGTAATATTACTGCCATCAACAGTCAAGAAAATCTGATTAATATACTGGATAGCATTATCAAGACTTGAATCAATCTCAAAAGCCTGAGTCATCAAAAGCACACAAGATGCTCATAAGAAAAACATCGTGAGATACTTGAAGACCGTAGACCTGTGGGCAGAAAGATGTGGTAATTTTTTTCTAGAGAATGCCATGGTAGTAATGATAAAGTGATGAAATGATAAATTTTAAATTCATCTCAATTATATCGCTGAGTCGCAAAAATACAAAAAAGACAAGCATTTCAGATGAATTACACTTGCCTTATTTGTAAAAAGTTATATGATTATGATTGCAGGATTATATTTGTATACACATGACTAAATACTCCATTGTCCATGAACTACACCTATCAATTTCCATTCATTGTTTTGTTGTTCAAAAACCAAGATTAAGCTTTTTCGGTCCATGCCTTCATATTGGGCATCAAACCCGGAGAAATAATATTCAAATATCTGTTTCCCGCTATAGACATCAAAGATATTGTTAATGATATTTCCTCTGTCAAATTTCTGGTTCTCATATTTCTCAGGAGCATGAGCGAAATCTGCGTCATAGACGAATTTCTCCCAATATTGTCCGATTCATAAGTTGATGGGTTCTCATGATCCATCATACACTCATCGGGTATACGATCTAGAGATGGTCATTGCATTAGTGATTTCATCAATATTGAGAACGATATCTGTCTGGGGATTAACATGCTGATACGGAGAAAAACGGACTCCTTTGGCACTTGCTAGCGACGCTAATGATTGGAAATCTTGTGTCTTCATCGCTTGCAGTACCTGCTGAGCTATAGTGTGGACATCACTTACTACTCAGGTAATTATCGTTCACGTTACCTCACAGATATTGCTACCCGTTAAATTACATGTTACCGGGACTTTCTTGGCACATCATGCAATGAGGATAAAAGAGATAAAAGCGATGCTGAGAATATATTTTTTCATGAATAAATTATAAAAGATAAAACTAAAAAAATGATAGCCAATCATATAGAAAATGCAATGGGCTTATGAGCGAAGTAGCTAATGGGTTCATTAACTAAATGAAATATTTCCTTTGCTTTCGAATGTTCATAAATCCTCTTCATCATTGCTTTCTTTTTCCAGTCTTTTTTCACAAGCTGGACAACGTTTGACAAAAGGTTCATTGAGGAGAATGGCTTGAGTGATCATTTCTTGGATATCTATTGTTTCACCGCTAGGATCGATGAAAAGAATCGCCTCTTCAGCAGCATCTTTTTCTTCCTGAGTGATGCTATCTTCCAAGACAAATCTCGCAGTATATTCAGGGATGGTTATTTCCCTAGTGAAATTAATTCCACAAGAATCACAGGCATCCTGCAATGTACAATGAATGTTATTCAAGGTCCCCAAGAGTGATGTATCATTCACTGATTGGATCATGAAGTTTCAGGAAATTCCCTCTTTACCAAGATTAGGAAACTGTTCCACAAACTTGTTGTCAAAAGTGATTACATCGCTTTTCCCTGTCTCATTCAAGAGATCTGAAATCTTGATCAGGAATTTTTGGTCTTTCATCTGGGTGAAAAAATACTATAATAAATGTGCTATATTGTGTATGCTGGGCAATGGAACTTAACGTGACCCTTTAGGGTCATGCGCCAATCTCCCAACCATCTAATTATAGGTTTTTTATCTGATTTTGCAAATTTACCCCTGATGGACAAAAAGCAGAAGATCGTAGGTATCATCAGCGAAATTAAGAATGTTCGCCTTTTTTTTCCTGCTCAAAAATCTTATGAAAAATCGCTGGAAACCTACATCCAACCTAACAAAACGTACCTTCTCGCGGTAAGCGGAGGTCCAGACAGTATGTTCACTGCATGTTTGGTTTACAATTTTTTTCTTCAACGTAAACTTAATTTACAAAATCTAATTTTTATACATTGTAATCATAATGTAAGGAAAGAAAACAAACAGGAGGCTGAATGTTTACAGCGTTTTTTCTTGGGTTTCAAGCTACTTATCGTTACCAGGACATCAAAACCATGCCTACCGGCAGGCAGGCCCGCAAGGACGAATGAAGAATCACTCCGTACATGGAGATATGAAGAGTTCCAGAAAGCAGCGAAAAAGTATTGAGCGGAGGCGCTTATTCTCGGTCACAATCTTTCTGATCGCATAGAATCCACTTTTCTCCATATGCTTCGCGGAGCTAATCTGAAGGGATTTCTCTCTATGTCTGAATATGAATCACATCCGCTATTAAAAAAATGCTCGGTCTATAGACCATTACTTCACCTCTCCAAACCAAAGATTCTGAGTCTTTGTTCGAAGTTCGGTATCCCATTCGTGGTAGATCCGACTAACCAAGATGCTACTACCAGCCTAAGAAATAAACTCAGAAATAAAGTTCTTCTCTGATTATACGCATTAGCACACAAATCCAATGCAAGTGAAAATACCTTTCAGCAAAGTTTTGAGAATATTTACGCGGCAATAGAATCACTCACCAAGACACAGGAAATAGGATTCCAAGTAAAAAAGATTCCCACCTGTTCGCTCTGGAAAGCCACTCGCGCATATGAGATTCTTCCCATTAATAACAAGCGGACAAATGAGATGGTGGTGCAAATTCTGCATGAATTCCATCTCAAATCTAATATCTCTTCTGCGCTCATTCATGAGCTGACCAAATTTTTCTCCACGGCAGAGCAGTGATACAAATATTTCCAGTGAACCTATTTTTTCCTCGCTCATGGCAGGAGATATATCATCCAGGCACCAGCGGATTTCCGAGAAAAAACCATTGAGAAAAGCAAGGAAATAACTACCGTATGACAGGTGAAACGATATGATTTCACGCTCACTATTGATGAAAAAAAATTCATTCCTGCATCACTCAGATTCGCAACATCTTCAGATCGCTATCATGGCAAGACATGGAATCAATACTGCATCACTGCCAAAATTCCGATCTTTCGGAGAAATTTCATTCCGGTGCTGGTGAAGCATTGAAAGATTATTAAGATATGGAAAGAATTTATATAATTGTCAAAAATCGTAAAAAGTCGTACAAAATCGTCAAAAAAAATGCCAGGTTTTTTCATCAACAACACACCATCATTATTCATTTTTAATTATTAATTATTCATTTTCTTATGTTCTCACGATTAACTACATCATTTCTTGCTACAATTATCAGCACAACAACAGGTCTTTCTCTTATCGCTGCGAGTAATCTTTTGCTCATTATCTTTATATATATCATTGTTTTGATTGTCGGTATTCTCATCCATAGATGAGTAGTGAGATCAAGAAAAAAAATAATCCAATCACTTACCCGAGAATATGATATGCTGCGATATCTGGTAGCTCAAGCACAAAAGAACCAGCCAAACGCTCCTACCCATTCAGGTATAAAAATTATTTTCGATACACCGCATCCCGATTATCTTCATCATTATGATATTATTCAGAAAGAGATTCAGTCCATAGAAAGCGACCTGCAGATGAAAATCGTCGATGATGCTGCACGAAATAAAATTTCTGTGCTGACAAAAAAACAGAAACATCTGACCACATTCACGAATGGTTTGTGATGGTTGTTGTCATTGATCACAGTGTTTGTATATAGATTGTTTCGATAATTCGTCATTGCGAGGAATTCTTTATGACAAAGCAATCTATATGATAAGATCGTTTAGATTGCCACGTCCGCCTAGGCGTACTCGCAAAGACACAATACCCCAATTCTCACTTTATCTCTTTCCTTTCAATTCATTCCATAATCTCTCCTGCTCTTTGGAGAGTTTTTTTGGTATTTCTACTTTTGGAATAATATAAAAATCTCATTTATGGCTAAAGACTCCTCATTCACCGAAGCCTTTTCCATGAATTTTAATCATATCGCCAATCTGAGTTCACTTTGGCACTTTGATTTTCAATTTGCCTTGAGGATGATCTACGGTGATTTCTCATCATAGAACCATAGCATACAGTGAAACATTGGCTTTGATGTATAAATTATCTCCTTTTCTCTCAAAAATTTTAGATCCCGTGATATTGATCTGGATATAGAGATCTCATGCTTTGCCTGAAACACCGTCATTTCCTTTGCCGACGAATTTGATGTATTGGCCTTCCCTGATGCCGGCTGGTATTTTCATCTCTACTATTTCTTTATTCTTTTCCAGCCCTCCTGCAGGCAAAGTTTTGCCATCTTTCGTATATATTTTTCCTATACCACCACAGTGTGGACAGGCAGTCTGACTTTGCATTACGCCGAAAGGAGTGCTAATCTGCTGGTTTACTCTTCCATGACCCTTACAGGTTTCACACGTTTTTTCTATAGCTCATGAAACCCTTTTCATCCTACTATATGCTATCTTTTTCGTTATTCCGAGAAATGATTCTTCAAAAGGTATAGCAATAGCAATAGTGATATCTTCTCCTCCTGATTTAACTCTAGACCTGCCTCCTCATCCAAATCCTCATCAGAAAATTCCTCCCATAAGATCGCCGATATCAAAATCTCCGAAGCCTCAGAAATCAGCTCCTCATTGTCATCCAAAGCCACCAAATCCTCATTGGCCTCAGAATCCAGCGCTATAATCACCTTTCCTATAGGCATCATATTGCCCCTTCTTCTTCTCATCGCCGATGACCTGATATGCTTCATTCATCTCCTGAAACTTTTTCTTATCGCCTCACTTATCAGGATGATGTTTGACAGCAGCCTTTCTAAATGCCTTTTTGATCTCATCAGCACTGGCATTTTCACTTACACCGAGAATATCATAATAGTTCTTACTTACATCGAAGTCCATTTATATAATAAGAGAATATAAAATTTTCAATTTCTAATTTTCAAACAAAGCTCAAACAAAATTTAATTTTCAAATTTCAAACGGGCAATTTTTATAATAGCACGTTAAGACGTGCTGTGATATTATAAATAAATACAAAAAAAAAGCAAATAAAATAGAACGATAGATTTTGGAACGATAGATGTTTGAATATATAGAATAATAGGCAATAAAACAATCATTCTAAAATCTTATCACAAAATTTGCAAAATTTCCATTTCTGAGTATAATTGCCATAGAACATTTTATCACTTCAACCCTTTATCACTTTATCATTCAATATGGATATCAAAAAACAGGTAGAATACTTCAAAACGCTGCCTTATGAAACGAAGAAAACTAAAGTTCTGGAAATGCTCAGGCAGTTGCAATGAGTATATGAGACTTTTGAAATGTTTTATACGACCATTACTACATTAAGCTCTGTTTCAGAAGAGGTATTGATCTATATATATACCTGAATTTTGGAAATAGCTGAAAAGATAGAACAAGGAAAAAATAGTGATGCTGAAGATAAAATCAGAAAAATGGCCGAAGTGCTTATGGCCATCACCAAGAAAGAAGAACAAGAAAGAGAAAGAGAATGAAGCCCAGAACATCTTTTAGAACAAATATAATTTTTTAGTTTTTTAATTGTATTTAGATGTCAGGTATTAATTGAAACAAGATAGAATCACAGGAAAGTAACGGTTTGTTGCCAGTAGAACAGAAGGCTGTAAATTTCATAAAGACAAATTCAGATGCCGTAGATAATGTAGCGAAAGATAATGAATCATTGAATGTAGTTAAATGACTTCTAGAGGAAGAGGCCCACTCAGAAACAAGTCCAGGTGTTGAAAATGATATGGAAAAAAATAATGAATCAACAAATAAAGTAAAAGAGCTTTTTGAAGCTAAAAAAAATCCAGAGTATGATCCATATCATTTAACTATAGAAAAAAAGCAAACAGGTATAAAAGAAACAGGAAACCCAATAAAAATATTTCCTAAGGAATATATATATACAACTCCTTTGCTTACTATAAGAAATATGGTTTCTGGTGATTCTAGTATACCATCAGAGTATTCTGGTAAAATCATAGAAGCTGTCAATAACCTATGAAAATTTGAGAAGTTAAAAATAATCTGATGTACTGATGCCAGTAAAATTATAACACCTAATGCTATAAAATACAACAAAGAACAGTTTGATAAAATAAAAAGAAATTATGAAAACACGGGATGAATATGTCAGACATACGAAGAATTACTGAAATCCACTGAAGATCCTCAAAATACCATACTCTGATATACAAGAGCCATGGAATGAATTTTATCATTAAGACTCTCCCTAGAGCAAATGAAAAAAATTGAAATATGAAATAAACTATGAACAAAAGAAAATGATCCCACTGAAAGATGATTCGATGTGGAAACTGATTATAGCGAAACAACATATAATGAGGTTAAAACAAAAGTGTATACAAACATATACACCATGCTTGGGAATCTAAACAAAGAAAATATAGGTCGAACATATGATAACCAATCAGGTAAATACCTATATTCAGTAGATAAACTTAATTTTGCTACGACAGGGTTTTTTGAAAAAATATATAAAGATGTAGCTATCGGTTTAAAAGAAATTATTGGAAAGAATCCAGATCTGGAAGAAAAAATAAAAAAACAGACTACAGATTATTTAGATCATCTAATCAATGTCTGTGGGTGAAAATATATGAATTGAACTTGGTCTTCTGAGAATATGCCAGAAAAAACATATTTTTTCATAAAAGCAGTTGATCCAGAAAATTGATTTCTTACTCAAGAAGAATTTACCAATCTAACTGAAAACTGAGATATATCGTTATTAGGAAATAAGAAGTTAAGTAACGGACAAACTCTTTCAAAATATATTGAGGATCTTAAAATTACTTCAGTATACAAACCATCTGGGTGAATGTATTTTTATAATACAGAATTGCCGACCAAGGATCGTAAAGAAAGAGAAATACCTGTTCAAAAGGATTATATAATGTTAGGTCTTTATCTCGGAATGAAAAATTCTACCCAATAAGAATAAGTACTCGTTTTCAGTTTTTGTATCATAGTCAGATTTTTGTGAAATTCTTGTCTATCATCGTCTCCTTGTGGCCTTCTGATGCTTTCCAATCATTTATCAGCTGTTGGAGAGTCGTTTCTCCTTCTGCTAAATTTTCTCAACACGTATAAAATTCTATAGTATCCATCTTCAATCTTTTCCATAACACTTGCTCTCATGACATGTGTTCTATTTGTCATAAACCATCCAAATATTCTGCTTGTTTTTGTGATGATCTCATTACCTCGTTAGATATTCCCAAATCAGTTAGCTGTAAAGATTCTCTTAATGTGTTTATTTCAATCAAAAAATGATTGTTGATTATTGTCATTCATTTTTCTTGTCCATATTCTTGCAAGATACTATCAACATTCATATTCACGATTTTGTCATGCGGAGGATCTATCGTATCAAATTTTTTTATTTTTTCCTTGCCATCCTTATATCATTTTTCTACCACAAGAAAATCATCAGCCTGGATTCATTGAGTTTCTTTTATGCTATGATCTGAAGTAAGAACTTCAACAATTTCTTTTCCAGTTTGCGGAATATAAGAACTATTGCTGCTGGTTCATGCAGCAGGCAACAGTCATGCGAGCAGGGGAAGAATGTATTTGATTTTTTTAGCCATAAATATCGACATCATGTAAATCATATCCATTATACCCGGAATGGCAGCATTTGTCAAATTCTATCAAATCAGCCTATCCATTCCCGGGAGCCAATTAGTTCAATTATAGCCGATAAGCCACTTATCTTCGATTTGCTCCCGGGAGCTAATCGATATCACTTCCTCTTGCTTTTTATCGGAAAATATATATAAAAGTGGCGTGATGTTGTAGCTATATAAATTTAGTTTTACAACTGACATCTCTTTGGGAATTTTGTTTTTTTTTGGTGAATATTTTTTGTTTTGTCCCGAAGGGAATAAAGAGACAACATCATTATTATAATAAAAGAGTCCCCGTACGTTTTTCTTGGGGACTCTTTCTTTTATTATTTTTAGGATTAATTATACCGCAATTCGGTATAATAAAAAAAGGATTATTCGATATGAATAATCCACTACATCTTTAGCGTTTAGCGCATCGTGCATTCTAGGATAGTCATCGCTACAAGCACTATACCTACCATGACAGGGATACACCATCCCAAGCAGAGATCCAACATTTTTTCCCCGAATTTCATTTTGAACAATGGTTCGGGCCCACGCTTTAAGGACTTATATATCATTTCCATACGATTATGTATTTGTTATGAGTGGATACTATACAAATACAATAGAGAAATCAAATCATTTTATCTATTCCTTTTTCATCGTCAACCCATACGGCAATTTCTTGACGACAAAGAGATAGTAATTAATCCCAAAAAATACTAATGCCATCATACAGAAAATGATTAATTTATTTGCTCTATCAGTTCATTGCAGAAGGATCAAAATCATCATGAAGATCGACCATAACCAGACAAACACCCTAATCTCTTTTCTTTTTCGTCCTAATCACATCAGCCTATGGTGCAGATGGGTATAATCGCCCTTCAAAGGACTCTTCCTGGCACGGAAGATTCTCCACAATCCTACCCGGATGGCATCGAAGATGACCAGAGATAATGCTACGATCAATGTCCCTATCTTCGCTCCGCCGACGACAGAAAGATACGCCAATGCAAATCCGTAGAACATAATTCATACATCCCTG
The DNA here is from genome assembly GCA_041679065.1 of Candidatus Absconditabacterales bacterium. GTDB lineage: Bacteria > Patescibacteriota > Gracilibacteria > Absconditabacterales > Absconditicoccaceae > CAJBLF01. Next base: position 2,770 of record JBBABI010000027.1, on the reverse strand, counting down.
ACCAGTCCGAGAGGTTTAAACTCTACGATGATCGAGACCAGCGCGATGCCAAATAATACTCGTGACAGGTTTTTGACCGTCATCAGTATCTGCAGGTTTTCCGGTGAGAAATTCGTGTAGTTGCCGAAGACGACATATTGGATCAGCAAAAAAATCGTTAAGAATCAGATACAGGAAACGCCGCTTGCCTGCGCGTAGATACCGTCAAATCGATTGATCGCATTGATACAGAGGATTGACCGGAGTACGAAAAACGCTGCAAAAATCCATTGCGGAACCAATCGTTTCCATGCTCAGATGATTAGTTCCTGCGAACCGAATCATCCTATGTAGATGGCGAGAAATCATGCCAGGATGTGCGCCATTAGTCTGAAAAAGGGCGGTATCTTGAACTTGATTTTTCCGATATAATTCAATTCCTCGAGAAGCTCGAAAAGTACGATAGGCAAGCTTCCCACAAAAAGTCATCGGAAGATATTGCTATGAAAGATGGAAGGGAAACAGAGTGCTATGATGACAAAAAAACTTAAATAAACGAAAATCCCCTGGATGGTGGGGACCGGCTTTCTGGTATTTTTCAGATCGTTGCCGGGCTTATCAAAAATCTTGAGTTTACGAAATATCCGCAGACCAGAGATCGCTATGAGTATTGCTATGATGATAGGATAGATGAACTGCATATTGGATAACTAACAACTAAAAACTAACAGTGAACAGTGATGGTGTGTTGTTGACAAACCCCTCTGCTTCGCATTCGCTCAACATCTCCCCTTCACAGGGGCGAAACAAGTAGCTACTTATTATCGTCTCAACTCTCAACTGTCCGCCTAAGCGGACCTCCACTGCTCCACACCATTAATATTTTATCGCTCCGTTTAGACGCATGCAATGCGTCTCTACAGAAATTATTGTGGTGTGGACCTCCACTTTCAATTCCCGCCTCCGGCGGGTTACATTCTTTCCAGAAATACCATTCCGATGAGCTGCATGGCTTGTTTCAATGTTTCGACGGTTTTTATAAGTAAAGTGACTCTTGCTTTTTTCATCGGTTCATCATCAGTCAGGATTTTTACATGAGCGTAATAATTATTTACCAATTGACTCAGGTCGAAACAGAATTTCGCGATCAGGTGAGGAGCAAGATCATCGGCAGACCTTGTTACTATATCAGGGTAATTGCTTATTTTTTTGATCAATGAAAATTCTTCCTCGGCCTGTAGCAAAGAAAAATCTACGGTAGTTTGGTCTATAGTTCATGCACCATCAATGATGCTTTGCGCTCTAGCTCAGGTATATAAGATATATGTTCCTGTCTCGCCCTGCATATCCATCACCTCATCGAGATCAAAAACAATGTCCTTGGAAATATCTCCTCTGATCAAGAAAAATCTCAATGCAGAGATTGCGATAGCATCAGCGACCTTGTCCAATCGTTCATCATATTTCTCAGGATTCCTTTCTTTAGTTTCATTATATGCTTTTTTGTGGAGCATATCGAGCATTTCATCGATAGTCACTGTCCATCATTTTCTGCTCGCAAAGGGCAATCTTTTTTCTTTTTTCTCTTCATCGCTGAGCTTGTATTTCAATCTCAATAACGTTTTCGGAGTGAGATAGACGATGCCATATCCCAGTGGTGTATATTGTTTTTTCTCTTCATTATGTCATAGTAATTTCAATGCTGACTTTACGATCTCTTGCGGAGGTAATTGCCTATTGTCTATGACCGTGATCGCCATATCATAATTGCCGAAATTATGGTCCATTCATTCTCCTGTATCAGAAACAGTGGTATACATCATCTTCCCTCTTGGATCTTTGGTGAACTGGGCATAGCCAAAATTTTTCCCTAGATATCATAATTTCCGCATAGCAAGTGCGATATCTTTGGCGGTATAGGTAGCGACGCCATCGGATTTGATGAGGATCTGATATTGTTTCTCTTCTTTCTGATATCCAGGTAATGAGGAAAGATCAAGGATTCGACATCACTTCGCATCACCCTCATCAGCATATTTGACCCATCATTGCTCTTTGAGGATAGCTATCGCCTGTGCGAAGAATTTCAGATGTAGGATATCGGTTTCTCGTACGACAAAATCAAAATACGCACCCATCTTCCAACAGCTTTTCATCTGTTCAAGCGTACAATCCTTAGTATATTGCTGATGTAAAATTTTGATTTCCGGATCCGTGTCTTCTTCTATTTTCAATAATATATCAGAGAGTCTTTTCTGGAAAACAGGATCTTCTTTCCCTCCTTCGTCGGGACTTCCCTTGGTCGCAAGCTTTCTCATCTTCTCATACACTTCTCCGCAGTAATGGTCAAATTTCTTTTTGGACGTCAAAGGAAAATCATAATACAGATGTCCGAGAATATTGTATCCCACATTCACACCGCTATCATCGCCATAATCGCAGGTAGTTACCTTATATTTCAGATGTTCATATATCCTTGCCATACTATCGCCGACACAGATATTTCTTGCCTGCCCGATATGTAATGGCTTATTTGGATTGGCGCTCATATACTCTATAAGCACTTTCGTGCTTGTTGAAATGTTGAAATATTGAAATGTGGAAATGTTGGAAGAAAAAAAGCCTTTAATAAAAGCATCTTTTTTTATATGGGCATTGACGTATCAGCCTAGGGATTCAAAATGATCAAAATATGCAGATGTGAATTTCTGAGCGAATTCTTGAGCTACCAGATTCGGATTTTTTTTAAGCCATTTAGAAATCTGGAAAAAGGGGAATGCTAGATCTACCG
>JBBABI010000026.1:0-13335 GCA_041679065.1 Candidatus Absconditabacterales bacterium | reverse complement strand
GAGAACTTATCGCCAACGATAGTCTCTCTGCAAAAAAGGGAGATGTTGTCTTTATCCCAGGCAACACAGAATATAATTTCAAATGAAATTTTAAGGCAACTTTAGTGAATTCTCCTGCTTTTAAAGTAGGAAACGAAACAATATTAAAATTATAAAATAGTTGGTCAAACGTCTGCTCATTTCATTCGCTCATATAACTGCTACCTTCCACCTCGATTGCACGTTCATTTTCAATGGAACATCGAGGCGGAGAGGCGAGCAGCGAACGTTGAGTGACATCTTCTTTTTAACGTAAATCGGAACTCTTTTTTGATTTTCAGAAAACGGGGATTAAGCCGAAACAAGGATTGACTTTTAATAAGAAATATGTATTATACTTTCAACTTTCAGTTGAAAGTTTATTTGTTAAAAAAAACATAAACTAAATTTTATAAGTATGAAAACATTAATAATTATTTTAGGTCTCTTTTTTCAAAAGAAACGAAAAAATGCCGACAAAGGAAAAATTAAAATTTTACGAACACCAAGTTTAATACAACGCTGCGAAATTGATGATGGAAAATTAACGTACGATTATATGGGAAACACTGAATTCGAAGTTGATGATCTACAACCAAAGTCTCTTAAACGCATTTTCTCAGCAGGAATATGTATTAAATCAGTAAACATTAATGTATTGGATGGTAAGGAAATTATTGTTTATATGATAGCAGGCGAAGGATTTCCTTTTGTCGATTATCAACCATATCTGCAACAACTCGTAGATGATAAACATGGATTGTCTTTACAGGAATGGACTAACTTCGATGACGCAGTAAAAGCACAATTAGAAGTAAAGACACCATTCATGGAAGCATTTGGTCATGCTCCACATACCAATGCATGGTTTGATCTCCGAAACGATGTCCTTTGGACATTAACCGAGGAAAATCATAAGGCCCTCGTTTCGATATTAGAGACCATCAAACAAAAATGGTCTGCTAAAAAAGTTGTTTCGAGATAATCCTAAAAAAATTAATTATTAAAACCCGGTGAATATAAGTAACCGGTTTTTTTTAATGATTGAAAATCCGATACACATAAATATATTTCATTAAGTGAAATCCCCTTTTAATAAGAAAAGAAAATCAAAAAAGACATATCTCGTTAAAAAGAAGACGCAAACCTCGCTTTCAAAGCTCGGTCACTCAACAGCGACTAGTGTCCATCCCTCCACAATAAATCTCAATGGAGGTCGGGACGTCCACAGAGTCGCGAACGTTGTCGGACATCTACTTCTTGTTTCAAATAAGGAACAGAGAGTGGAGATTTTCTAGAAGTCAGTGGTCTTGACTTTTTATAGGAAATATGTAATATAATTTTTGAAAAACAAAAACATTAACCAAAATAAAAGGAGGATATAATTATGGATGAATTTTTATCATCAATTGGGTTTACAAAAAACTTAAATGTTTTATCGGACATTAGTAATGCAATAGCATTTCAACACAAAAAAAATGAAAAAGTATTTGTATTGCTAAGAGAAGCAGGAACCATTTATATAGGTAAAGTTGAAAGCCTGAAAGGGATTAGGCTGAATGGTCAATGGGAAAGAGGAATAATAATATCTTTACCCATAGTTGCATCAGATCAAGAAACCCAAAAAGAAATTATCAAAATAGTTACTGAGAAATACATAAAATTATAATTTCAAAAGAAACTATGCTATTAGAAATCGACAATTATATTGTCGATTTTTATAATTGAAAAAGTCAAGAATTTTTTTATACTAAACCAAGTAAAATCTCCACTCTCTTAAATATGCATAACAAAAAGTAGACAATCCGACAACACGCACCATCCTACATGCAAAGCACTGTCGGATCAGTGCGAAACGTTGTGAGATGTCTATGCTTTTTGTTTAAAATAAAGAACAGAGAGTGGAGATTTTTTAGAAGTAAATAGTATTGACTTCTTATACCGAATATTTATATTATTATTTAATAAAACTTTATATTATTATATTTTTCACATGAAGACCAAAGAACTATTGCAAGACAGTAATGAACAAATAAATATTCAAAAATGAATTAGTGATTTACAAAATCTAGTAGATACTGTACAAAACAAAGCCATTTCAATTTATCAAGAATTACTGTGAGATGATTTTGAGCATATTCAAAATCTAACAAAAAAGAATAAAATAATTAGTGATTTCAGCATAAATCAGATAAAAGAGATGTGAAAAAACGCTATTATCATGAAGATAAATGCGAATAAGTTTAGAGAAGTAGATTTTGCAAATTTTTGTACTATAAGAGTCTTAACTAGCACAAAAGAAAATGACGAAAAAGAAAAACTAATGAGGAATATTTTTGAAAAAATCATATCAAAATGTAAAAAAATCGAAAGGAAAGATTCAGAATATTCTTTGAAAAAATATTCATATGAAAAAGATGGTGTTATAATATCATTTGGTGAAACTTTTGATTTCAAATGAGATCTCAGAGATTATAATATACATACGTACATAAATATATCTCCAACACACAATATGAATGCAAAATGACATAAAAAAGCAACTAAAGAATTAGCAGAAGTATTAAAGTAAGGGGACGAAGTTAAAAAAACATGTATTTAAAATTAAATCCTGGGATTTTAAGATTTTTTTATAATTGAAAATGTAGACTTGACTTTATGTGTATTTTTGTTATAGTAATAACAAAGATATTTACTTCGTAAATACAATAAGCGTGAATCTCAAAAGTTCTCCATCAACTACTCCAGATTATGATGTCAAAAATATCAATATCAGCAATCTTATTGATCAATTACTTAAATCTGATATTGATATAACCAGTGATATTCCAGAAAAGTATAAACACATGATAGAAAGCAATAAAGTTGATAATGATGAAAAGACAATTTTATACTTTCTTGAATATTGGAAAAATTCTCTAAACGGTAATAATCTAGAATTATCACCAAAGTGATTATTAAGCAGTATGGAATCAACATATGATAATTTTGTAAAACTAATTGAATCTGGAGATACTTCTGAATATTGATGGATCAAAGATCCTAAGTGAATATCGTCTATTTTTTGGGATAACATGGTTCGTTTTCTTAAAAAAAATCTTCCAAAGAAATTTACAACTGCATTGTCGCGACTACGAACAATAGAACTTATTTGAAATGGCAAAATAATAAGTAAGGAGGACTTAATTTCAGACATGAAATCAAGAGAACAATATTCAGACGAAATAAGAGAACTTTTTGAATCATCTTACTTGGACGAAGTTATAGAATCCACAAAAAATAGTAAAATAAAGTAAAGCCTTCTTAAAATTTTCTAGAAAAAGAAGACTCAAGCCTCGCAATGCTCGGTCCTCTAACAGCGACTATCTGATTACCTCAACCAAACTATACATTTCAACGGAACGTCGAGGCATCAGACGAGTCGCAAACGTTATGTGTCATACTCAAGTAAATATTTCAAAACTAAGGGGGGATTGCCCTTTCTGGCAATCTTCTTTTGAAAAAAGAAGCAAAAAGGGTATAAATCAAAGTGATTTATTTTACCAATTAAAGCATGAATAAAAATATAACTATTGTAATTAGCACAGCCTTCCAAGATGCGGGCGATGCTACTAGAGCTATTGAAATAGCCAAAGCACTTAAAAAAAACCAACCTGTTGATATTGAAGCAAAAATTATTTTTATTTCACATGGTAGTAAATTTGAACAGAAGGTTATTGATCTTGGTTTTGATGTATATCATGCAAAGCCGAAACTTCCCGGTGTAGGTCTATATCAAGACCTGGGCATGACAATCACTAATCTTATAGGTACAGAAAATTTAGCTGAAGAAATGATTAAGGGAGAAATAGAGACGTACAAAGAAATAAAACCCGATATTGTCTTGCATGGTTTCTGGCCAATGGCCAGTTTGGCAAGAAGAATGATGGACAAAGAAATCCCAGGAATTTGTTTTGTTCCACTTCCGCTTGTTTCAAATTTTTTTGATGTCCTCCCCGATGTACCGGAACAGTTAAAAATATTCTCCATATTTTCAAAGCCGGTGCGTTTGTGGCTGTTCCGCCATATTCCCAATTTTATAAAAAACAGAGTCCCGATATTAAGACAAAACAATATCAGACATGCAGCATACAAACTCGGTTGGAAAGTAGAAAAACTAGTTAACACCTTTGATTTATTGAAAGCCGATTTGACTATTGTAAACGATTTACCAGACTATTATGATCAGAGCAGATTCCCCTCAAATGTAGTGTTCACGGGACCATTGTTTTCTGTACCAGATAGTGACGAAGTCATCGATCCAGAAATTATAAAAGTTTTTGATCAAAACAATGAGAAAACTAAAGTTTTCTGTGCCTTGAGTAGCTCCGGCTCCGAAGATATGCTTACAGAAGTCATTAAAATTTTCACTTATGGAAAGGGATTGGACTGGAATGCTGTTATCCTTTCTCCACATTTTTCTATTGAGAAAGCAAGAAAACTTCTCGGTAATCGCTTAGGCGTCTATATTACTGATAAGTTTATTCCCGCTCTGAAAATAAATGCCATGGCCAATATTACGGTTAGTCATGGTGGACAAGGAACCATTCAAACTGCTATCCATTCTGGAACACCCATCGTCGGCGTAGCTGCTCAGCAGGAGCAATTCATCAATTTGTCTAATATTGAATCCCGTGGAGCTGGTATAAGGATACCTCGTAATAAACGAACATCAAATAATATCCAGAAAGCAGTAGATACGATAATTAGAGATAAAAGATTCGAAGAATCTACTGAAAAACTTAAAACTAGACTCCATAAGATGGACGGAACAAAAAATAGTGCTGAATTAATATGGGATTTTATAAAAAAACACATTTAAATCCCCAAGAATAAGAATCCCCCTAGGAAAAATATAAAGAATAATAATTTCGTACGAACACATAACAGTTTCTGCACAACTCGCCACCTAACATATCAAATTTTAGCGAAACGGCGTCTGCGTCGTTACAGAAGCAAACGTTCCAACTACCTACTAACTGATGTTGGACAAACGAACCAGAATGACGATTTAGAAATCAGTCACTTTGGTATAACAGTTCGTCATATCCTCACCATTGATCTTCCAGGTAAAACATTTGGATCATCATTTTTTGCTTTCACCGACAAAGGCAAATGAACCTCTATCCTGAGGCTTGGAAAGCGTGAATACCTGTTCTGTCGTTCAGATACTTCCATCATAATTAAATACTACTATGATGGGATAATTGCGGATATTTCTGGATTTGAGATCGATATCTGAAAGATATATTGTCGCATCTAATCATGGCTGAATAATGGTAGTACCATTAATTTCAGCTTCATATAAATTTCTATAATAGATGGAATGAGCTTTATATTCCACCAGAGACAGTCAGAGATTGGTGAGCGTACCCTGAAAGAAAGCAGTCGCCACACCACAGAGTCAGCCTCCATATATTTTTTTTGGTACACCTCCCATGGTAGCATAACCAGCTGCATAAGGAATTTCATCTTCGGCACCATCATAATGGAACGCTGTTGTCAGAGAAAAGGTTTCACCAGGCATGATCAACCTCACATTACCGAGATTATGAAATGCTGCTGAGATATTGTGTCTCCTATAATCCAGATCAGTATTGGTTCTGGTTTTCCAGGAAATTAATTCATATCACAGATCCCTAAGATCCGCTTCATTTCTAAAGAGAAATAATGTTCATAATTGTGCGTATTCATTTGCAGTGATATCTATTTTTTTGAAATACAGATAATGGTCATATTTTTTTATATCCTCAAAGGTATCTCTAAATCCAGCAAGTTTATCTTTCAATAAGAGATCCAATCCATCACTTTCTCCGATGCCTTTCAATACTTGGAAATCTCATGACTGAGCCACAATCGCTAGATCTCAATCCTTCTGATAGGGCTGATCATTGAACGCCGTATAACCAGTATCTACCAAAAACTTAAGGACATCTATCCTTACGTGATGAACGAAATCATCAAATCCTTGGCTCTCCTGCAAAAGACTGCTGATTTTGCTATCATCCAATTCATAGACAACTTCCTGAGCAGGAGCAGGAGTATAAGGAGCATCATGAGCAAAAGCTTTGGGGACTAATAGATAGTTGAGTTCTTTGACAACAGAGGGAAGTTGTGCCATCACCGTATTCACCCGATAAATCGATCTCATGGCGGGAAGATTCATAACATCAAAAGTGTAATCATATCCCGCCGCTCAGACAAAACTAAAAAATCATCCTCACAAAAGCAGCGATAAAAACAGAATAATTGGTTTAAGCTTTAGCATGGTGTTTTGTAAAGCAAATAAAGGAAAGAAGCAAGGTATTGCACAGCTACATCATATTCCTACAACTATGATTATAACCCAAAAAGTATATTTGTCAAATATTAGAGGAGGGAAATTTGAAGACAACAAAAAAGATCAATCCTCACATAGAAGATCAATCTTTGTAATAGCTTTTAGCTTTATGCTTTGAGCTTTAAGCTTTAAGCTTTGGGCTTTTAGCTTTAAGCTTTCCGCTTTAAGCTTTGGGCTTTTAGCTTTCCGCTTTTAGCTAAACTCCTACCATCCCGATACTGCATTATAACAGCTTTTGAATGGCACATCATTAGCTTCCCACGTATAACAACGTCATGTATTTCCTATATATTTCAATTCTCCTCTTCATGACTCAAGACAAACAATTCTTCCGTATGACCAGCAACCCCATCGAAGTTAATAACCATGACAACAGGATAAGAGCGGATATTTTTGAAAATGAAATCTTTGGTGCTGCTACCCATTCTATACACAGCAACATCCAGCCCGGGAATCCAAAATTCCTGACCGTTGATCTCATTTTGATACATATTTTTATACGTCCTGGTATGATTGTATCTGGTGATGACTTCAAATGCTCTATTGGGGAGGATCATCGTATTGATGCCTCGAGCGGCACCGCAGATACCTCAGCCGACCATCTTGGTCACACCTCACGCAATGCCATAGCCAGCGACAAAACCACGCGTCCGGTATTTGACGGAAGTGTCATTATGCACTTCATTCATAAATGAAAATTCCTCTTGAGTATTCAAGACTCTGATATTGCCGATATTCAGATACGAAATGAAGATGTTATCTTTCCTCCATGCAGCATCATTATTTATTCTTGTCCTATACGAACTTACCACATATCACAGATCTTTGAGATCCTGCTCATTTTTGAATAAATACACCTTCTTCAACTGAGTGATATCCGCATCATCCAAGGTGATAGTATGAAGTATTGCGTTAGTTACCTTGGAATACACAGAACGGTCGCCAGCATATTCCTGAATCTTTTTTTCCAGGAGGATATCCAAATCGTCTTGAATCTGAATTCACGTAACGACTACATAATCAGGATAGTCAGGATATGTCATAGATCCAGTCAGATGCATATGGTCACTCCCAGGACCGAAGGGTATGGTCTGAAAATGATTAAATCACTTGTCTATCAACTGCTGTATCGCCTGTATCCTTAAGCTTGGCAGAGATTTTTCTTGATCTCAGACAGTTCAATAAGCAAATGCCAGAGTAGAAACAAGGATCAAAAGAGATCCTGTAAGTAAAAAGACAAATCTTTTCATTGATCTTTTCATAATTTTTTTAGTAGAATTAAAAAAAGCTATTCTTTTAATGATAGATTTTTAATGATTTAGAAAGAAAAGTCAACACAAAGAAAAAAGACTGAAAATATGTCAATCATAGTGCTTGACTTTATAAGATAAATATGTATATATTACGAATTTATCCTATATAAAATATGTGAGACAAAACACCGGATATATTTACCTATACATTCGGCTCTGAACAATATGAACAATGCTATATGTCTTTACAGACTGTAATGAAAGATTTTGCTATATCTCAATATCTGATGGATACCGTTCCTGATTGTTTTTTGTCCCAAAAAGATAAAGCTATTTCCATAGAACTTCTGTTGAATGGCTCGGTAAAAAGCTCTTTTTGAGAGAAAATACCATGAGATATCATCAATACCTTGATGCTTGCAGAATCCTGATCATTTGCTAAATGATATGGTACAGATTTATTAGATGCATTGCTTGATGGCTGAGAAGACAGACCAGGACAGCAGTATGAAATATTTATTGATTGAGTATATGGTATTCTCATCAAGAACAAGTCTGATATACCATTATGTGTCCTTTGATTTGATGTGAATGAGGATGCGCTAATGGTAAGACAGATACAATGAATCAATAATACGACAACAAACAAAATACATCGCGATATCAACAAATTTATTCGGAGAAAACTACTGATACATACTATTAGCATACTAGCCAAGAAATTATGAAAGAATCGTATATTCTATCAAAAGAGCAAATATAATTATCGAGCCCAAGCGAAGGATAACATCAAATGATATGACAATGTTTTCAATGAGATGGAGTTTGAAGAAGAGGAAAAATCATTTATTCAACACCTTTAGAAAACAAGACAAATAATTTTTATTTTTTATTATACATTCCATGACATTGGGAAGTAACAATCATAAAATACAACAACCAGAAGAATTATCGCTCAATGAATTAACAGAAAAGTTCAATAATTTTCAAAATAAAAAAATAGATGCAGAAGAAGCATTATTAGGCGTATTACAACCCCAAGAAAGAAGCAAATTAAAAAAGAAACAAGAGAGATATGAAAATATAGTAAAAGAGATCAAAGAATTGATAGACAGCAAAAGCAACGAACTGTTGCAAAACATCGATAAAAACATTTCTCAGCTTCCTTTATTCATGATTCCCAAAGACTATGTTATCAATCCTACTAAACAGCACCTCATATCGATCCGTCAATTATTTGCTTCTGAAAAAAGGATCATCAATGGTCTTCATGCAAAAGGGATAGACAATCTTTGTCAACTTTTAGATATATATCATCAGCAAGGATATAAATGAATTTTGGAAATACCCCACATCAATATAAAAAGTCTGCATATTATGAAAAGGATATTGAAAGATAATGGTATTGATATATTTGTGCCTACAACATCACTGAAAGAGGAACCCAGATCACTCACGGATATTGCTACGACTATCTTACAACATATAATAGACAATCGTGAATTGCTTAAGTATACCATAGGAGTAACCAAGCGAGGAAAAGAAAAAATAACCATTGAAAATATTTCAAACTTAGCAGGAAACCATTTATTCGACGATTATCCTTGGCTTTTTGGGATCACCAAACTCGAATGAGACACATTCAGAGAATATTTCCAAGAACGTGCAAAAAGAAAAACCATTTTGGAAATCAGAGATCAATTATTCTATCTCTTTGACGAAGAGAATCCTGAATTTATTGAACGGCTTGAATAAGTGACTATACTTTATTTTATGAGACATCTATGTATTTCCTAGACACCATAAAGCAGAATCAAAATAGTGAAGAACTAAGAAAGCAGTTCAAAAACACAAAATCTCACCAGAGAGCTAGATTTATCTATAGTCAAAAAAAAATAAATGATGAAGTTACCGAAGTGTTTGATCCAAACAAAAAAATCAATATTTTTTCCAAGTCGTATCTCAAAGCATTGGTTTCAAGAACCAAAACAGAGAAACTGATCGCAATCATCGAAGATGGAATAAGCTGTTATATAGAATCCAAAGATAACGAGATGATAAAGGAACAATGTGAGAATATCATAGCAAAAATCAAAGAATTGGAAGACCATATCAGCAGTGCATATGATATACACGACAAAGAAGATATATTTTTTATCATCACCAATCTTTATAGTCATGAATATCGGATAGAAAAAAGGAAAAGCAATCACCACAAAGACATATTTGTAATACAACCTGAAGCAAGGTTTCTAGAAGATCCTATATGTAGAGATAAGATAAAAGAGATTATAGCAGCAGCGAAAGAATGTGATAAGAGGTGCTTCAACATAGACCATTTTTTTGCATGATTTAATGCTTACTTTCTACAAAAGAAGATAGGCGCCACAGCAAAAAAATTATTGATGGTTCTGTTTCTATCAAAAATATTTGGCGGAGTAAATATATTCAAGTTTGATAAAATAGATCCATTATTTCTATCATATCGATACGTTCTCTGATGAGATATAATTCAAGACTTATTTTTCTATCAATTTGACTTCAGTGTAAACCAGATATATAGCGACATAATAGTTTTGGAAACCATAAAAACATATCACGAAAAAGACTCGGAAATCACACAGAATTTAAGAAATTTCAGCAAAAAATTTATAGAAACGAAATCTTATCAAGAGATACCAGCAGACACATATCTACAGGATTTTTTTAAGGAAAAAAATGTAGGAAATTTAAGATTTATTGCGATGAAAAAGCTCTATAGATGTATACAAGGATTATATAAGAAATGATTGGAATGTAGATAAATTTTTTAGTAAAAGGTTTCTCACGAAAAGAGTTATACAGTTATATCTTCTTAATGATTCAGATATCCTCCACACATATCCAAGCACACATATTTCCATATCACGTCTTATCCACCTCAAACGGCTTGATCGCTTGGGGATTTTTTAAATGGATAATGATACAATATTTTTTTCCTTTCACATAATCCAAAATTTCCGGCAAAATAGTCGTTGTTCAGATATCTGCATAACTATATTTTTTAAGGATATCCTGAATTTTTTTCTCGTTCAAATCGGCGAATTGATCAACCTGAGAGACAGTCGCCTTTATCGTCACCGGACACCCAGAATCCTTGGAATATACGGTATCGCCCACCTTAATCTTATCTCGCGGAGCGCTCTTGTTCATATACCAACGAGTCTCAATGGTCTTTTGACCAGTAAGTATTTTCTTGGTCAGTCCCCAGGATTTTTTCATAATAGCTAAATGGTCCATTTTCTTTTTTAAAAGGTAAATGTCGTAAATACCGTTTTTGCGTAAATACCGCACTTACGCCTTTTACTTTTTTACGCTATTTACGGATTTTACGCTATTTACGATAAAGAAATATCCTTTCCTTCCCTTTGCGATTCTTGATCACCTGGAAAGGCTCATGCTTCCCAAAACGGAATGTATTGGCGATCACTACGGCATCCTCTTTCAGCGAAGAAAAAATCCGATCTTCGATATCCAGCATCTGCTGAGGGAAAAGATACAGATACAGATAGTCGGTCTGAGTAATATCGGCAACAGAAAAATCTGAATGGACTAAACGCACGGATTGCTTCGTGAAGAAATTGATAACTTTCCCATATCGGATTGCTTGAAGATTGAAATCATATCCGATTCATTGTAAGCCATATTCACGAGCAAAAAACCTTAGCGCCTTCCCATCACCGCATCATAAGTCTATAATTTTTTTTCCACGAATCAAATCAAGCTCTCTCATCAAAGCGATATCCTTATTGAACGAAGGGACATAGACAGCCTTCTCATTTTTTCCAAACGTAACCAAAAAAAGCTGGACGACAAACCACAACGTGAATGTCAGCACCACACCCATCAGCAGACAGAGAAAAACTATTTTTATAATCATATGTTTTTTTAGGAAAACAAATGTCTTTGCGAGTCCGCCTAGGCGGACGTGGCAATCCAGTTATTTCGCCCATTTGGATTGCTTCGTCCCTCGCAATGACGAAGTATCAATTCTATTTATTTATAACAACCCCTCTCTTCCCTCCACCTATCCATATTTTCCATTCTGCTTTGAGCAAAGTCCTGTATTGATACCCATATTGGACAACACTGAATATGGTGGTGGTGACGATATAGAGTCCTACAGCGGCATTCATGGTATAGACAAATGAGCCGATCATAACTACTAGAAATATATTCATAAATCACATCATCTTACCCATATCAGGAGTTTTCTGACCAGGAACCGTAGGCGTAGCAGGTTTGGCAAGCGTAGTGAATTTTGTCTGCAAATACGTAAACACACAAGCAACCACGGTCAGCGCTATATTTTTGGTAGCGAGAAGATCCATACCCAAGAAGGTATGTTGGATATTTTTAGGATCAAGGAATTGCGCACCAAAACCTTGGAAAAAACTGTATAACCATTCTGTAGGAATATGATTGACAGAGATTCTTCTGACTACCCAATACAATCAGATAAACACAGGGATTTGAACCAACATCATCAGACAACCCTTGAACGCGCCTTTCCCATCAGATTTAAATACCTTCATCGTCTCTTCGGAAAGCTTTTTTTTATCGTCTTTGTATTTTTCTTGGATGGCATTCAATTTAGGCTGGAGATTGGACATACCCTTCTGCATGTCATTGCCTGCAAGCGTCGTTTTGATCATCAAAAGCCTGATCAGTAATGTCAGGAGAATGATCGCGATACCAAGATTACCTCAGAATATAGCCAAAAATACGACCAAGAGATTGAATATCGGACGATATAAAATTTCAGTGAATAATAAAGTGAAAATGTTCATGGTTTTATGTATGTAAGTAAAAATATCTTATTGAATTTTTGAAATGGCCTCATATTGCCGCATATTGTTGCAGGTTGCCACAGGTTGTTTTTTTATTTTTTCTTAAAAAAACATAAATTAACAATCTGAAGCTATCTGAGGCCACCTGAGGCAATCTGTGGCTAAACTTTCATTACTTCTTCACTCTTATTCTTCACATGTTCATCTATCTTCTCATTCATTCACTTGATCAAAATATCTATATCTTTTTCATTCCTATTCTTTTCATCTTCACCAATCTCTTTGGCATCGAAAATAGTCTTATTCTGCTTCATGGCATCTTGCCTTATCATCCTGACACGTCATTTGATATCCTCTCCCATGGCTTTGACTTGCTTGGTGATCTCTATTCTTCTCTCTTGAGTCAAGGCAGGTATTTTGACGATGACATAACTTCATTCATTCTGAGGAGTTAGTCATGCATTAGCATCATAGATAGCCTTCTCTACATGCTTCAATTCATTTTTGTCCCATGGTTCTATCTTCAAGGTCTGTCCATCCATCAAGGTCACATGAGCGATCTGAGGAATTTTCATAGGTCCGTAAGAAGCTTCTACCGTGATATTTTCTACCAATCCTGCTGATGCTCTACCGATCTGCAGTGCTTTGAGTTCTCATTCGAAATAGGCAATCGCCTTATCCATCTGCTGTTTGAAAGGTGTCATATCCATGGCATGGAATGTTAAATGCTAAATGTTGAATGCTTAATGAAAAACAATTTTGGGCTTCGAGCTTCAAGCTTCAAGCTAAGTAGTAAATAATTCCCCTTTTTTTTCAACTACAAATATACTAAGAATAAGAGACTTGACTTTTACTC
>JBBABI010000025.1:0-14116 GCA_041679065.1 Candidatus Absconditabacterales bacterium | reverse complement strand
TCAGGAGTTTTATTTTTTTTATTTTGAAAGAATGTTTGATACCAAAGCCTTTCTCAAAAATGTACACCAGAAAAATCCCAACGAACCTGAGTTTATTCAAGCAGTTCAAGAGGTCGTGGACTCCATCAAAGACTTCGTAGATCAGAATCCTATTTATCAGAAAGAAAAAATCCTCGAAAGGATAGTAGAGCCAGAAAGGACCATCATGTTCAGAATTCCTCGAATAGATGATCAAGGAAACATCCAAGTCAATAGATGATATAGAGTGCAATTCAATAGCGCTATCGGACCCTACAAGGGCGGACTAAGATTCCATCCAAGCGTCAATCTCAGCATTTTGAAATTCCTAGGATTTGAACAAATTTTCAAAAATAGTTTAACGTGATTGCCTATGGGATGAGGAAAAGGAGGAAGCGATTTCGATCCGCATGGAAAATCCGATAGAGAAGTAATGAGATTCTGCCAATCCTTTATGACAGAATTAGTAAAATATATCTGACCAGATACCGACGTTCCAGCTGGAGATATCGGAGTAGGTGCAAGAGAGATCGGCTACCTCTTCGGGCAGTATAAAAAAATTAAGAATGAATTTACCTGAGTATTGACTGGGAAAGGACTCAACCGAGGAGGAAGTTTGATAAGGACGGAAGCGACCTGATACGGATTAGTGTATTTCGTCCAGGAGATGCTCGCGACGAAGAATGAAACTTTAAAATGAAAGACGGTCGCTGTTTCAGGCTCAGGAAACGTAGCCCAATATGCAATAGAGAAATGTATCCAGCTTGGAGCAAAAGTTGTAACTGCTTCAGACTCTTCGTGATATATTTACGACGAGCAATGAATCACTCAAGAAAAATTAGAGTTCCTCAAAGAGCTTAAAAACAATAAACGTGGAAGAATCAAAGAATACGCTGATAAATTCGGAGTTAAATTCATTGAAGACAAAAAGCCATGGGAAGTAAAATGCGACATTGCACTCCCCTGCGCGACACAGAATGAACTGAACGAAGAAGATGCGAAAGTGTTAGTCAAAAATTGAATCATTGTTATCGGCGAATGAGCGAATATGCCATCCACACCAGAAGCGATCGAAGTCTTTCATAATGCTAAAATATTATTTTCACCAGGGAAAGCATCCAACGCTGGCTGAGTAGCGACGTCAGGACTCGAAATGTCGCAGAATAGCTGACGTCTTTCACGAAGCAGTGAAGAAGTGGACGAGAGATTACAAAACATCATGAAAAATATTCACGCGCAATGCGTCCAATACGGGAAAGAATGAGACTATGTGAATTATATCAAAGGAGCAAACATCGCAGGATTTAAGAAAGTGGCCGATGCCATGATTCAGCAAGGACTTGTATAAGTTGAGGACGATCTCTATTTCGTCATTCCCGCGCTACAGTCCCATACGAAGTTATGGGGAAGGCGGGAATCCACATTGTCTTTCTATCAATAATCTTCTTAGGGTCGTCAGTTGAAAGTTGGGGTCTTCGTCAGTTGAGCCCCAGCAGGCCGGGAGAGTTGAGATATGATCAGTCAAGAAAGTGGCTAAGAGAGATTGACTTTCTTGAGATTGACTTTATAAGCAGATTATATATAATCCCAAAAAGGAATAAAAATCTAACATAAATATAATCGCCATGAAAATTAAAATTAACAAAGCACAAGCAGCTATGTTGTTTGAAGCAATACTTAAACAACCTGTTAACAAAAAAGAAATCGGAGAGGCTGAACATGATGAAACTCCATCAGGATTATGGATATTAGCTACAGACAGCAGGAAATGCAGTTATGGTATATCCAAACTATTAACGAGTAACACCATCCTATGGAAAAGACAATTTGGATGGGAAATATCAGCGAAAATGGCTGATATTGCTGAAGTACAATACTTTTATGCAAAATTGTTCGAACTTTACCCAGAGTATCAACAACATTTGCTAAAATAATACTTCTCAAGAATAATTTTTTCTGGCTGGTCTTCCAGCCTTTTTTTATTGTTGAATGGGGACCAAGAAACTAAGCATTGACTTTGTGGACAAAAAAGATATACATTATGTTAAGAAACATAATGTAAAACTAAAATAACAACAAAATGAAAAATCTATTAATGTTTATCACATGGGAAACAGTATTTTTTTGGATATTATCATTTATTTCAGGATTTTTGTTCGTAAAATTCCTGAAGATAATAAAGAAAAAAGATAATGCCAGAATCCATATTCGTGGATGGTATACTAACTTTCTTATCTCCTTAGAAGGCGATGAAACTCATGCTAAAGCTCGTCTTGGTATTGTTATCGGATTTATGCCGGGTATCGCTACGTTTATAGGATTATTTGTCGGGTTTAATCCAGATTTGTTTTTTGCTACCTATACTTATCAAAGCATTGTCATGGTTGGTTGTAGCACTCTCCTTCTTACCGTTCTTGCATGTTGTATGTTTTTTATGACAGTTCTGATAATGAGCTTTGCAGGTTGTAGTACTGCTGGCAATAAATATGCTGCCCATGCCAATAGAAGTGATTTAGATAAGACGAAAATTGGTATGCGTGCATTTTTAGGTACTAGTATCTTTGTTAGCGCAAATGTAATCACTTTAGCTTTCTTTATGAAAACTGGAATAATCAATGGATATTGGTTACCGCTAGCAATCGCTATTCTGCTGTTCGGAGGTGGCTTATGGTATGAACATTCATACACCAGAAGAGAAGAAAAAACCATTTAAAAGACATTTGTTTATATTGAAGCCCTGATTTTTTCAGGGCTATTTTTAATCATTGAAAAACCAAGTACAATGATCTAGCAGGGACTGGCATAAGTTTAAAGATTTGACTTTAAATATATAATATGTATTTTTTACAAAAATATAAACAAATAAGAAAGGAGATAATCATGCCCAATATCGTTGGCGGCGATCAATTTCATCCCGCATACAAACCACGACAATTAGAAAAAAATGAAGTGTTAGTTGATTCTGTTTTGTATACCATCACCATCAAAAGAAACAAAGTAACAATTACTTATGAAAAAGTTGATGGTCAAAGCGGATATGAATCCGAAGCTAACGCTCCGAGAAGAGTGAAAAACAGAATAAAAAAATTAAAGGGAGGCAAATAGACCTTCATAAACGCAAAATATGAATATATTTGCTCGGTTTATCCGAGCTTTTTTTTAATCATTGAAAAACCGAGTACAATAATCCAGCAGGGATTGGTATAAGTTGAGAATTTTCGAGTTGCAATAAAGGTTGATTTTCTTGATACATTTTGTATCATAACCAACAGTTAACAAAT
Organism: Candidatus Absconditabacterales bacterium; assembly: GCA_041679065.1. Lineage (GTDB taxonomy): Bacteria > Patescibacteriota > Gracilibacteria > Absconditabacterales > Absconditicoccaceae > CAJBLF01. The sequence continues at coordinate 10,817 of JBBABI010000025.1, read as the reverse complement.
ATAAAACCAAATATATCCATATGAAAATAGAAAATATTCATGATGTAGAACGTTTATTATCATTAATAAGCTTACCTACAATCACAGTAAACAACGAAAAAATGGCGACAGACAATATCTGTAGCCTATTCATCAACGAATCCAGTGTATGGAAAAAAAGAATAATTCCGCATGTTTGCCATAAGGTTTCGTTAACGTACATCGCTAAATCCATTGATGGTTACAATACCGGGGAAAATAACGAGAAAGAATTAGAAAAACAAGTATTTACTTATGGCATGACAAATATCAAGAAAGACGTGTCATTACTTGTGTGCATTGAAACTAAGGATTATAAGGAAGAAAAATTGGAAAAAGCATTTCCCGTGCTTTTAGAAAACATCATCTCATTCGAAATTATACAAAATTGTATGAAATATACAGAAAAAATAGTCTAATAACTGGCTGGTCTTCCAGCCTTTTTTTATTATTGAAAAATCGATAGACATGTATATATTTTAACCATGATTAAATCACCCAACGTCGCCGGAGCATTCTCACCATTTGAATTAGAATTAGTTGAAGATAGACAAGAACTGATAACATTTTGATTTACTCAGGAAATTTTTGATACCTTGGTATTTGATATAGATAAGCAAATAGAGAAATTTGAATCAGAAACCAAAGAACTGAAACAGTTCTTATCAGAGATCAACGAAAGCAATGATCCTAAAAAGGATTTATCGATTTTCAAGAAACATAGACGCACGTATCACATCTTATCGGATATTCTTTGGAAATACTGAAAAGATTACCACAAGTTAATCGATTACTTGAAACAACCATATGTATGACCCAAATCACTCCAAAGATATCTTCAAGAAGAAAATGAAAAAAACCGAAAACAGGAAGACATAGAAAAGTTTTTGAGATACGTAAAAGCATATGGCAAATACGAATATGCGATAATGGAAGCAGGAAAAAAACTAATAGAACTTGGCATAGCCGAAGAACGGGAGCAGGGGAAAAATCGACATATGATAGAAGAAAAAGGAGAAGATGAATGAACAATTGTTTTTACAAGCAAAGAAAATCATATTACGATACCAGATCTCCCCGAGAACAAAACACCTTACTATAAGAAAAAAATTACATGAGCTTGGAAAGATTTTCTAAATCAACCACCCCCTGAGGAACCTTATGGACCTTTTTAATCTTTCTCATTCAATAAGGATGATCAAATTACCAAATATAGCAGGATTTAAGAAAGTAGCTGATGCAATGATCCAACAAGGATTAGTGTAAAGAAATTGACATCATTTACTTGACTTAATTAATTCAATGTATATAAAACCTCTGCAATTTATTATTATCATATTACAGTGGCAAGCAACATTGAAAAATCCGGAAATGATAAAAATATTGGAATAAAGGATATCCAAGGATTTTCTATTGTAGAAAAAGAAGGGAAAAAATTCCTTCATATCATTCTGAAAGAAGGAGAGAAAATAGAAATACAAATTTCTCTGCATGTGAAAGAATTGTATGACATCCTATCAACCGACAATTTCAAAAATATTAATATACTTGATAGATTATTACAATGGTTAACCGAAGAATTGAATAACCAACACAAGGGATACAAGATAGCTTGGGAAATTTGGCTCAATTTACCGGAAAACAAAGATAAAAAGGAGCTTATAGAGCTAAAAGATCCCAGCATTGAGCAAATAATGGAAAGATTACGCATAACTTCAGAGTTTTCATATGATGGAGAAAATGAATCATCATTCAAGAAGGAAGATATGGAGATTCTCCTAGAGCTAGACACATTACTAAAAGTTATTGATACTGATAGGAAATGACTTTTGCTTCCAGCAGTCAAAATGCTTGGTATTCATAGCAACCCCGAATCAGAATATGGGCGTAAAGACATTATCAGCAAAGAACGAATCAAAGAACATTTGCCTACCATAGAAAAGTTATTCAAAATTTTTGAGAAAGCAGCTTTTTCTGGAGAGAATCAAAGATCTTGGTCACAACTAAACGATGACGAAAAAAGAATTCTTGAACGAGAGATCAGAACTCCAATTTCAGAAGAAAAAAAAGAATCCAGCACCATGGATTCACATAACGAAATTATCAAATACAACAATACATTGGTCAAAATAGGGCTAAGAAATGAGATGGAAAGAATGTTTGGAAATCTAAGTACGCTTAGCAGACGATTTGAAGAGTATGAAGCAATTCATCAAGACACAGAAATATCTGGTGATACTGCAAAGATAGTAAATAGCAGTTATAAAATCTACGAAAAACTGCTATTATTGTGATTATACTATAGAAATGAACTCTACATAAAGACCAAAGATGGATCGCAACCATTTACGGGCAGTGAGATGGCTGGAAAATCTATTGATGGAATGTTATATTACAAACAGCATCAAGAAAGATATGGCAACGGCAAACGGTACAGATTCATTATAGATGCTGATGATGGTTCAGAAAAAGATGTCCGTAGACCATTGATAGACCTTAAAATAGATGACTTAAGTTATGGAGCATTAGATGATATCTTTGCACTTCTTGGTGAAAGCTGATTAGCTCCAGCTTTTTCTCTAATCCTATCAAATAGCCTCCTCCCAAAATTAAACGAACATCAAGAAGGGAATCCAGAGGTTACAACAAATAAGAAACGCAAATAATATCCCAAGATAACCAAAAGCTATCATCTACCACCCGAAGTAATACCATATGATATCATATTACATAAAAGTCAATCCAAAATAAGGTCCTAAGCTCCTGCTTACGGGCTTTTCTTTGCAAAAAACGATTTCCGGAGTATAATTGAACCAACATAGCCACTTAACGTAAGGCTTCACAACACCCTTTGTGTAGGTAACTATGTTGGAGGTATTTCCTCCTTAAACTCTATCTAGACCTTATACCCCATAAGATCGGATAGAACCCGGAATAGCGTCAGGTACCTTATAAACTCGACCACCAAAAGAGTCTATCAAGTCTTGCTTTTGGATGCGAGAGTTATACCAACGATTTGAGAAACTGTAAGCACGAATTTACCTGCCAAGGTAGGCGAAGTGAAGTGAATACAGATTTCGAAAACAGGCGGTATAAATTCTATTTAAATAGGCAGCACTGAGTTGTTTATTTACATAGGCTGTATGAAGCCTATCCTGACGCTTTTCCTTATAAATAATAGCAATAAGCGCAATAACATAGAGAACTGGCTGGTATTCCACCAGTTTTTTCATTTCAATATTTGTCTTTGCGAGTTTACCTGCCTATGGTAGGCCGAACCTGCCTGCCGCCGCGCCTCGTAGAACTACGATGGGTAGACTGGTAACAATGAGACGTGGCAATCTAATGATCTCAATTTGGATTGCTTTCCCGATGGTCCGGGACAGGCTGTTCCTCGCAATGACGGAAAGTTCAATATTCCCACTTTTCCACCTTTCAACCCTTCAACTTTCTTTCCGGTGCCTTTTTTATTTGTTTTCAATTTGTAATCACTTCTCGGAAATCTATACTCCCAAAGATGATGTAATGAAGCTACTGTTTGACGACCGTTTAACGACTGCTTAACAATCAGCCACTAATCCAATTGTTTCAAATCTGCCCCTAAAATATATGAACTTCAAGTTGATTTACGACAACCCCAAAGAAGATCTGTTGACCAGACTCTTTAAAGTAAGATGAATCGATGACAACATCGACTCTTTTTTGGATCCCAAATTATCCGATTATCGATGAGATCCTTTTCTGCTCAATGACATGGAAAAATCCGTCCAGAGGATCATTCTGGCAATGAAAAACAAGGAGAAAATCATGATTTTCTGAGATTATGATGTAGATGGGATCACCTCCAGCTATATACTCTACCAATTCTTGATCAAATTCCTTCATTATAAACAGGTCAGTATACAATATCCTGATAGAATCGAAGATGGCTACGGCATCAAGAAGAAACATATCGATGACATTAAGTCCAAAGGCGTAAGTTTGATCATCACTGTAGACAACGGTATTTCCACAGTCCAAGAAGCCGAATATGCCAAAGAGCTAGGAATAGATATCATCATCACTGATCATCACCAGCATGGGGAAAAGATACCTCCAGCATTCGCAGTGATCACACCACTTATCTCTCCTGAGTATCCCTTCAAATATCTTGCCGGCGTCGGAGTAGCATTCAAACTCATTTGCGCCCTGACAGAGAGATCCACACTGACTAAGGATATAAAAAACAGAGTCTTTAACTACTTTTTGCCAGTCGTCGCTATCGGGACAGTGGCGGACGTCGTTCCTCTCATTCACGAAAACAGAGTCATTGTCAAAAGAGGCCTAGAACTCATCAATAGGAATCATGAACATATGCCTACCTCGCTCAAAGGATTTCTGAAATATCTAAATCTCAAGGATAACGTAGATACCTTCCATATAGGATTCATCATCGGACCAAGGATTAACGCCTGAGGCAGAATAGAGTCGCCGTATGATAGTCTCAAAGCACTCCTCTACACCGGAGAAAAACAGGTTGCGCATTTGGACAAGATAGAAGGGATCAATACCGAAAGAAAAAGAATGCAAGAAGAAGCGCTCAAAAAAGCGGAAGGATTGATTGATCTCAATGAAAGAATTCTTATCGCGACCGATGAATCATTCCATGAGGGGATTGTCGGCATCGTCGCAGGCAGACTCACAGAAAGATATACCAAGCCCTGTATGATCCTCAAAATCAATAAAGAGACAAATTTATGTGTGGCATCACTGAGAGGCCCTGATTATTTCAACATTATCGAAATGATTAGCACCGCAAGTGATCTTTTGGAAAGATTTGGCGGACATAAAGGAGCAGGATGATTAGCGGTAAAATTAGAAAATTTAGATAAATTGATCCAAAGATTCCAGACTCATTGCAATGACTGTATCCAAGATCATGATCTCATCAAATCCATCAAAGTAGACACCAAGATCTACCAGCACGAATGGGACAATGAGATTCTTGGGAAAATCCAGAAATTAGCACCATTCTGAGAAGGTAATTCGGAACCAGTATTACTCTTGGAGGATATCACAATCAATAAAGTAGAGAAAGTCTGAAATAATGGCAAATCCCATCTCAAGATCCATGGACAATTCGGCGACAATAAAATCACTGCTATGTTTCGAGGCAAAGGGAGTGAGGTAGAATCGCTCATTACCCGTAACTCGTCACTCATCACGGTAATCTGAAAAATCAGAAAAGATACCTACAATGGAGGGTATTTCATCGATGGAGCAGATATACAGTAGTATTGCAATTATACTAGAAATTAGTATATCTTCACCATACAAAAATACCGACAACTTCGGTATATTTTAATTATCGAAATTCCATGCAAGACCTTCAAAAACAAATAGACGCGCTCAAAGCAAGAAACAGACGCGTAGAAGCAGATAAAGCTCGGAAAAACAGCCGGACCAGGAGAATCGCAATAACCATTCTCACTTATGCAGTTATCGTATTGTTCTTTTATGTAGCAGGATTAGCCAGACCTTTCCTCAACGCGGTAGTTCCTTCCATAGCGTTTATCCTTTCTACGCTTGGATTAGATCTTTTCAAAAGGATACGAATAAAAAAATTAAAAAACTAAAAAATTTAGAAGATTAAAAGATTTGATTATATTTCACTGAATATTTTAATCTTTTAATATTTTAATATTTTAATCTTTTAATCCAAAACTCCGAATCATGAACAACGTCGAAAGAGATCAGATTCTCAATATCATAATAAATATGGAAGGACAGAAAGGATATATTCCTTATTTTTCTGATTTATACCATCATCCTGTCTATGGAAACATCTTTGCTCACGTCAACCAAGTACAGAAAGATGAGATCAGAAGTCTGATAAACGAATACCTGACTGAAAAGATAGAAGGGATGACAAAAACGAAGGGTGGCCAGCTTTTCAAAAGATTTTTTGAAGCGTACACGGATTTATTCCGGACCTTTAGAAATATCAATGAAGATCCACAACAAGATATGCCTAAATTTCAAACCATAGGCAAACAGGTAGAACATGAGATGTTTAAACTGGAAGGAATCCTCACCGACAAAATGCTCAAACAAGAAAAATGACTCGATAAAGTCATTGATTCATTTTATAAGATCGTCTATACCTATTTCCCCAAATATTCTCAGATAGAGTAATGGAGTTCCCTCTTTACGTAAAGAGGGTGTCCGCCTAGACAGAGGGGAAATTTTATTTCTCAGAAATATCTAATGATACTCAACATCAGTGATCCAGATATTCAAGAAGGTTTACAAGAATATGAAGAACACAAAAAACCAGAATTTGACCCAGAATGGTGATTAAGGGTTGGATGACCGACATTATTTGAACTACAAGAAAGTTTAAAAGGCGAGGTAGAAGATTTTGATGATACTACCCCATTGGATGAAGAGGGAAATCTTTCCGTAGAATGGCTTTTTGATTTCAAAACGGGAGAATTAAAAAAAGAAATGTTCAAGGTAATAAAGAGATATCAAATCTGAAAAAATATTTATAAGATAATTTTTGTTGAATGATCTAATAGGATGTTCATTGTAGATTTTGAGAATAGGGTTAGTTTTCCATGATTAGAAAAATGAGTAATGAGCGTTGATATGGTAGATTCTTTTTGAGATAGAGAAATAATTGTCTTTTGATGATGTGATGACACAGTATGCATAGACAACAATGGTAGACAAATTACACAAGATTGCTCAGCAATAGAGAAGGCAAAATACTGAAATATTGATATATTGGAATTAACGCAATACGATTATGACAGCGAGAAAGAAAAATATTCTTATCTATGATCAGACGGGAAACGATATCAAAAGCAATGAACCGAATTTATCGTCCAAAAGGCTTCTGAATAACTTTACGATATCGATTCTATAAGATCGTCTATACCTATTTCCCAAAATATTCTCAGATAGAATAATTTTCTATAGAAAGATTGTTGCCAGCATTCACATCGCTCCAAAAATGAAACCGATGATAGATCATTTCGTCGGTATTTCATGGAAAAGAGTCCATGCAAGGATCGGCTCCAAAATAAGAATCGCAGTGATAGAGACAACACTCACGATCCGGATATTTTTGAATCATGAATATGCTAACATATATCCAACCAGCAGAACCAATCATCCAGCCACCATCAGAATAGCAGGTTTTATCAGAAATGAAGAATTACCTCGCCCATATTTGGATCCGAGCATTTCTCCATAAATGGACAAAAATTCCCCAGCAATGATACTGAGCAAACCGATAATCTTATATAAGGATTGTTTATCCATGTACCTTATTTCACAAAATGAAGAAATATCCCTTCATACTTTTTCACTTCACTGATATGTAATACCTCTCAATTATCCAAGACAACAATTCCTCTATCGCTTGCCTGACCTCAGCTTTCTGCATAAAAAGGCGTAGCATCAAAAATCAGAATTCTTTTTCACGCGACAATAAAGTCTTTGAGTAATTTCATTTTTTCCAAGGCCAACGTATCATATCATACGAACTTCGTAGGAGGAATTCATGCCAGATATTTGCTTCGATCCACATCTTGAGTAAACATATCCTTGGATCATTGACGAGAACGCTCTCTTTGTTTTTCCATCTCCTTATTAAAACTTTGTTCATCAATCGTTAAATTATATATTGAAGAAATTTCTTTGGTTAATTCGATAGGAAATCCATATGTATCATAAAGTTTAAATGAATCAAGACCGCTTACAATTCATACAGATCACATATGAATAATTATATTTCTCAAGAGTTTTAGTCAAGAAACCAAAGTTTTTTTAAAGGTCTCAAATTCATCGGCAATTGTTTTTATCACCAAATTTTTATCTTTTAATCATTCAATATTATTAACAACACTAGCTACATATGGCTTACCAAGACCAACCCGTCATCATCAATCTTGTATAAATTCAACAATCTTATTAATATCTTTTTCATTTTTTGATCACGAATTAAAACTTGCATAATTAAGAAGAACAGAAAAAAAGAATAGTCTTCTTATAATTTTTCTCAAGACATACCCTCTACCTTCATTAGATGGATATAAAAATTCGTCAGCAAGTGCAGAAGCAGCTCTAAAATGATCAGCAATAATTCTATAATATCTAGAATAGATTTTCATTGCTACAGGAAGTAATCAGAAATGCAGAGAAATCGATTTAACAATTCATGAAAATATATCTGTTTCATACACACTCTCCTTCCCTTGCAAAACCGTACACATCCTTTCAAATCCCATACCTGTATCCACATTATGATTCTTTAACTTCGTCAGTTTACCTGATTCATCACGGTAGTACTCCATAAACACGTTGTTCCAGATTTCCAATCGATTGGCTTCATCGGTCTTGGGATTAGATTTTTTAGGAGGCAACTTCTCTTTCCCTACCCGATAAAATATCTCGGTATCAGGTCCACATGGTCATACCGGACCGGGACTTCGTCGATTATTCTTTGCTGGCATGAAACATATTCTCTCTTCTGGAAGATATGGTTTTCGATACTCAGGAGTCTCATCATCCTTGGGAGAATCCTTGTCACCCTCAAATACTGTCACCGCTAATTTCTCTGGCTCAAATCACAAGACATCTACGAGGAATTCCCAGCTTCGCTGGACAGCTTCCTTCTTGAAGTACTCGCCGAGCGACCGATTTCCCATCATCTCAAAAAATGTCAGATGACTCGCATCACCTACCTCATCGATATCTACCGTTCTGACACATTTCTGGATATTGAAAAGCTTCTTGCCCAATGGATGTACTTGTCCAGAAAGATAAGGAATCAATTGCTGCATGCCCGCAATCGTAAACATCGCAGTGCTTTCCTTGCCACCAATCAATGGCGCTTCCGGCAACCGGACATGTTTTTTGGCTAACCGAAAATCATTCCACTCCTCTCTCAGCTGTTTCCCGGACAAAGCTTTCATATATTTCAGAATAATAAGATAAACTGTTCTCGTTGTGTATAATAAAATAACGAAATATTACAAGCAATCACAGATTTACTGTTATAACAAGGAATTGACTTTATAAAACGAATATGTATAACATTCGAAGAAATAAAATTATAAATCATATAAAAAAAACATAACGCCATGAAAACAAATGAATATTTACAGCTCAAATTTTTCCTCTTACAGGAAACAGAAAACAAAAAAAAAGAACATCAGATTCCTTAGCATTATGTTAGGAATATTTGCAATAATCATCTTTCAAGCATTCGATTTGGATGTAGCAGATCAATTTTCTATGGGGATAATGACATTTTTAATCTTAGTTATAGGATCTTTCTTCACAGGAGCAATCTCTTTCGGCTATGACACTCCGAAATCTAAAAAACTGGAAGAAATGCGAAAAAACGGCACAGATTTTGACACTGCTACCAAAGAACTCGGCTATCTTCCCAAATAAGTAGCGCAATGGAAAATATTATTAATGAAAATCCTTCTGAATCACGGAGGATTTTTTTTGATTTCAAAAAAAAGGCGACATGTATCGCCTTCATATATTTCAAACTTAAGTTCTAAATACTTCAAGAAAACTTCCATCACATTTCCACACTTCCACCTTTCCACGTTTCAATTTTTTAAATCTGGATTGCTTCACGTTGTTCGCAATGACGATCTTAAATTCCTACTGCGAAGCAGTAGTCTTCAATACATTATTCTGCTTGATGCTATCTATGTATTCGAAAAGGCTAACTTTATTAATTCCTTCATTGCTCAAGATATAGAGCATTGGCCTATTACCGCTTGGATCAGGAACTTCTACATCGATTACCTTATTGGTTCCAAGATCAAATTTAAAGCTGAAGAGATAGTACAGACTATAATTAACAGCAAATTGATCGCCATTCTTCGCAGGACGTGATTCATAGACCGTGAATGTCTGATTTACCTTATCAAAAAGGAAGACATATTTGGAATTGATAGAGCTGATGATCTTCACATCATCTGAATATTTGTTCGTGACCTTATCACCGCCAAGCAAAGAAATTTCACGATAATCTAGTGTAAATGCAGTAGGAGGATTTCTCCGGAATTGGAGAAGTTTACCTTGAGACCAGACTAAGAATGATCCATCAACAGCATAACTGCTGAATCCAGAACCACCACCAAACGATGCACCAGTCAGATTAGGCGCTAAATAATATTTCTGACCCTCCTGATAGATAGTTTGAGAACCGAGGGTGTTGCGATATCTGGTTACCAAGGTAGTATTGCCTACAGAACTTAAGGAATTTTCAAAAACATACATATTTGCCTTACCATAGGTTGCTATACCGCCGATACGCTTGCTAAATCCATCAGCATCAGCATTAGTCACCGTCTGCGCACCAGCTTTATTCACATTGATAATGGTACCTTTTGGCGTGAAACAGTAAACTCCATCCTTGAGAAGATTTGCTCCGCATGCTTTGATGCTTTCGCCATCAGCCAGATTATAATCGATCAGCACGCCTCTCAAGTTATCATCCATAGCACCTACCAAAGCCGCAGTAGATCATTCGATGATCATAGTACTCCACATAGAGATACCCATCAAGGTACCCAAAGATGATTTTTCTCAGTCATTGAATGTCAAAATCCTTGAGATCTTACTTGTCGCAGGATCATCAAATTTACTGAGCGAACTGATATAGCTGATATTAAATCCTTTGTAATATTCTGACTCCAATACTTTTTTGAGCTGAGCAACATCTTCCGGCCGTCTTCCTTTACTTTCCAGGACATTCAGTTTCTCCAGGATATCATGATATTTCA
>JBBABI010000024.1:0-14847 GCA_041679065.1 Candidatus Absconditabacterales bacterium | reverse complement strand
TCGTAATGTTTTTCTCTCCTCAGGGAACTGGTGATCAGTTTAGAGAAAACGTAGGAATCATCACTGAGACACTACCCAACACTACTATGACTGTGGATACATATTATGCTATGATCAAACCGCAATTACAGAATATGAAAGATTATACAGAGCTTAGCAATGAAAATATTATCATCGATGGTCTTACCGGCAAAAAACTCGTTTATGAAGGCACCCAGGTAAATTATACATTGAAACGGCAGCAAGTATTTGTGATCAGTGGTGCTACAGCATATATCATCAATTATGTAGCAGTTGCGGATACCTTTGACCAATACATTGCTGAGGTAAATACAATGGTAAAAACATTTGCATTGAAATAAATCTCGGCTGAAATATTTTCTCATAAAAAAAATGCCCTTAGAAATCGGGGCATTTAATAAAATACATTTTTTCTTAAGATAGAACTATTTTGTCTGCTGGCACATGATACAGGAAGGCTCCTGTATACTCTTTACCATCTTCATTGATTTTTCCGAGGCAGACAACAGCGATAGGAGGAATGAGTTCTTTCTTTTCATCAAGGAATTTTTCGATTGCTTCCTTGATGGTTACGTCTTTCTCAAACGTAGGAAATGAGTTAAAAAGATCTTCAATTCTGAAGAGCTGTAATTTTTTTGCTTTGCGTCTGCGGGTAATGAAAAACATAGCTTTAACTTCATTCCGTTTTTCATCCATAGACAGAATTGGTTCATCCAAAAGAGAAATTTCTTTGGATATACTTTTTACACACCAGAAAGTCCATTTCTTTGAAGAATTCAATGGCTTGAGACCAAACCTCAGGAATATTTTTTCCAATAGAGGAATACAGTTCCTATGGGTTTTGTGCTTGTTGAGATCTGTAATTTCTAACATAGTTTTTGTTTTTGGTTTTTTATACTATATATATTTACCATAAGATATCAAGCTATTTACCCTTCGAAAATGCTCGCATAAAGATGGCTGAAGTCTGGCCGACATTGAGTGATTCTTTGACGCCCTGCATGGGGATATGGACGACTTCATCGACCAGTTTCAGCGTAGAATCCAATACGCCATCAACTTCATTGCCGAAAATGATAGCTATATTCTCACCTGGGTGAGCATGAGAAAAAGAAGCCAATGGCAGTGACATTTTCGTTATCTCCGCCGCAATGACGATATATTTTTTTTTCTTGGCTTCTATGATTGCATCAGCAGTAGAGTCAAATTGCTTCAATCCGACGTTATTTTCAGCGCCAAGAGAGGTTTTGACGACCTTGGAATTATCCAACGGCGATGGTGTATACCCGCTCAATCGCACCTGCCATCCAAGCGCATCAGCTGTACGGATGATATTGCCGACATTATAGGCGGAACGGATGTTTTCTAATATAACGATATTCATATCTCTTATTCTTTATCTATAATAAAAACCATATATTTATCATCTCTATAATAAGCATTTCGTCTATAGTCTGTCTTGTTTAATGCTGTGATGATAGCTTCTTCCTTAGATTTTTTATCATGGATGCCATATACTTTCCCTCATGGTTTGGTGATGCGATATGCATTATCTAATGTGACAAGGATTTCATCTTCTAGAGAACCACGTCCTTTCAATGTATGTAGAACGAAATTTAAAAAAACAGCATCCTGGCTTTCCGGCGCGATTCATTTAAGATCCTGCGCGAACGAATCATTGAGTATGATTTTGGGATCCGGAGAAATAATGTTTTTTTTCCATCTTTCTATGCCTTCACCGACTTCTTTTTCGGAATTAAATATAGCTGCTAAATTTCTTCCCCTCTTTTCTGACAGTTCTTTTGTGCTCAATAATCTATTTTCTGCCTTTCTTTTCTCGTCCTCCGTGCATTTCTCTAGATCATAATGATAAGCTGGATCCACTACAATAATTTGCTTTACGCTTGGAGCTAATTCAAAAGCGAACGTGCTCAATCATCCTCAGATATCCGTTATCTGTTTGTTTTCGAAATCCGGATATAGGTCTCCTTTTTTCTCAAATCCCAAAATGCTCAAAACCTTGGATCCTGGCGTTTGAGGCGCTACTCTGCTGTTCTTGGCTTCCGGGCTTTTATTGAAATATTTTTCTTCATATAAACACCTCAAAGAATCTTCCTTGTCCATGATATTCTCTTACGGATAAAACACTATCATATATCCTTTTTCTTCATTTTTTCAATAAGGGTTGAATTATCGGATGGGTTTGATAAAAAATGGTGTATTGGTATATTTGTGTATTAGTTTATTGGGCTTGACTCATTTCACTACCCAATAACAAATAACCAATTACCAATTACGACATAAATATCGATTCATCCATTATTCATAATCCGTTCTTAGTAAACAATCTTTATCCTGTTCAGAAGCCGATGTGAATTACCCAGTTCCTAGCAACCTATATCACCGCATTTATCCAACAAACGGGGTATATTACTGTCTTCGTATGAATGGTCATGGAAAGTATGATCTTACCCATGCCCAGCGAAGCCATCATGCCATTCGCAGGATTTTTGGTAGCGACAAAACATTTTAGTCTACAAGGAGTGATCATCGTCAGCACACTCGGAAGTATAGTCGGATCGTTGATATCCTATGCTATCTGATATTACGGAGGCAAACCGTTCATCAGAAAATTCTGAAAATATTTTTTGTTAGACGAAGAAGAATTACACTCCACCGAGCATTTTTTCAAGAAAAGAGGAAGCATCACTATTCTGATCAGCAGATTTATCCCAGTCGTAAGGCATCTTATTTCGCTTCCCGCAGGTATGGGAAAAATGAATCTGACCAAATTCATCGTGTATACTTTGGTCGGCGCAGGACTCCGAAACACCTTTTTGACGTTGGTCGGAAAATATCTGAAAGAGAATCGAGAATTAGTCATGAAATATAGTCATACCGTCGATATTGTCGTCTTGGCTATTTTAGTTTGCATAATCGGACGATTTATCTATCGTCAGATCAGAAAAAAATATAAACGCAAACAAAAAATCTAATATATGGAAACAAAAATCGAATTAAAAAGAAACTCCTTCGAGTATATCATCTACAAAATGGTCTTATGGTATATCGAGTTCAATAAGGTGAAGTCTACAGAAGACTTCAATTACCGAAATGATTTTACAAAAGTAAAGATGAGATGTCTGCCATTCATTGTCTGCATGGCAAGCATCGACAGAGAAAAAATGTTCGCTATATTCGATAGCTTCTTCGCTTCCCGGAAGTACGGCATGCTCGAAAAGAATCTTATCGACTACCCGTTTGGCTTATATTCAAACCGCGGATTACGATTGGAAAATCGTAAAAATTTCTCTATCGAAAATCCAGAAGGTTATTTGGAAAATAATATGTTCGATTTTGGACAACAAAAGATCTCGACATCCAAGAAAGATTTCTGTACTGAAGGAGTACCTTATGAACTCATCGATAAGGCGATAGAACGATTAAAGGTATGTAACATCCACTTCGTGAATCACGAAAAGAATGTAATGCTCTTCCACAGTAAAAGACATATCTGCTGGCAAACATGGACAGCACTGAAGCGAACAGATGCGCTGCAGCTGATACCGCTTGATATACTTTTAAAAGAAAAGTCGTGTTACTCGCCGATAAGCGGATTGATGAGCATGTCTTAACTATCATGAATTATAGCTGGGGATTCCCGGCTTTTTTTCTTGCTGGAATTTTCACAAGATTTATGTATATCCATATCAGAAAAAGAAACCGTAAACAAAAATAACTAAAAAAAATATATGGAAAAGAAACTGGAATTAAAAATCAAAGCGTTTGAGTACATTGTGTACAGATTGGCACAATGGCATACTGCCGTCATACCACCATGGCGCTTTTTCATACCCGAACCGCTGAGTAAGACGAAGAACCTATCGTTATTGTTTATCGTTTGCTTAGCAAGCAAGGATGAAGATAAACCGGCTATGTTTTCTCTCTTTGATAACTTCGTGACTTTTTTGCATGAAGGAGTCATCGAAAAAGACATCTGGGATAATTACGATAAGATCATATTATCTAAAGAATTACCAGATGCGTATGAAGGGATTCCGTATGACGTAATAGATTATGCTATTGCACATCTGAAGTTCCTGAATAAAAACATAATCCATCATTTAGAAAGAAAACGTATAGAGTTCACAAAATCACATCTTTCATGGATGATTTTCATGGATCATGGTGAAGGGACGAAGATACCGACCGAAATTCTGATACAAGAAAGATCGGTCTACGCCAGAGGAGAAAAAACACTCATCTTTGGATAAAGAGACAATACGAGCTGGGTGTTCCCAGCTTTTTTTAATTGAGACGCAATAAAAACCACTTCAGTCCCGCACAATGGGAGAGTCATCGAGGTATTTTTGTGACGTCAAAATCATGGTTAACTAACAAATACTTGTGAAGTATAACTAAAAATTATTGTTTTTCCAACTATATTTCTCCTGGAATTTTAATAGGATTTATCTATACTAACATCACCAATTGTAATTGGAAACAAAAAAAAACAAACAAAAAATATAACATGAAAAAACAAGTAAAATTTATAGCATTTGAATATTTGCTATATAAATTAGCCGCATGGTATATCCATGCAAACCGAATCAAATCATGGCAAAAGTTTAATCTATGCAATGATCTGGGAGAAGAAAAAATACTCCTCTTGCCATTCTTTATCTGTATGGCAAATAAGAAATCGCTTTCTGTATTCGATACCTTCATTGCCTCCAAAGATGGAGTTATCGAACAAGATATTCTGCAGTATTCTTCTGAGAATTCTTTTCCACATTTATGTATCATTGATGGGGAGTGCCCTTATCCTTGGGATGAATTGGGAAATGATCTGATAGAAAAATGTTCTTTGGGATTCAGCGAGACAAAAAAGGTCCCACTATCAAAAGAATATAGCGGTTTTCCTTATGAGTTGATAGATGAGTCTGTAGATCGCCTACAAAGGAATAATCCTGATTTTATTAATCATAATGTAGAAACATTAAGCGCCTACAGTAGAGACAGTATCTGCTGGAGTACCTGCAAAGGAAACCCCATACCATTAAAAGAACTAGAAACAGAAAAATTTATATTTTCTGGAAATCAATTAGCATTATTATACTGATATTTTGGTTGGGCAAAGCCCCAACCATTTTTTTATTGTCATGTAATCTCATTCACAAATTCCTTATTTTCGGCATCACGCTTGAGTCTATTGATGCCACCACTGATAGCGTTTTTTCTTTTGGTCAGCCGATAGCTGCGCAGATGATCTTGATAATATCTCGGATTAGGCAAAATAGCAGCTAATAATGTTGCCTGATATTTGGTGAGCTTATCTGCTGAAGTGTCGAAATAATATTGTGATGCTTGCTCTATTCCATAAATTCCATCACCGAATTCGATGATATTGAGATAGACTTCCAGGATTCTTTCCTTGCTTCGTCCAAGCTCCATCAAAATAGTGAAATAGGATTCCAATGCTTTTCTAATGATGGAACGTCCAGGCCGGAGAAAGAGATTTTTCGCCGTCTGCTGGGTGATCGTACTTCCTCCTATGCTCACGGATTGGTTTTGGATATCATATTGCAATGCATTCCATATCGCATCAAAATCAAATCCGAAATGATCCAGGAATTTCTGGTCCTCCCCTGCCATCACGGCGTAAATACTCGATGAAGAGATATGTTCTATAGGGACTCGGCTATACTTGAGGATGATTTTCCTGCCATGCGTCACCTGATCCACAAATCTGATTACCATGAGCGGAGTCATTCCAGGATTCTGCCGCTTGTACAGCAGGACGAAATAGATCGATGCAGCGAAAAAGATTATCAGTCAGACTTTTATCCGCGATTCTGCTTTCCATATTATGAAACCTATATGTTGACGTAGTTTATGAACCATAACATCCGATAAATTAAAACATTTAAGCATATTCTTCTCGATCAAGAAAACAATATTTTTCTTGCTTCAGAAACGTTTTTTCTTAGAATTAATTAGCAATTGTCATTGCGAGCCAAAAGCGAAGCAATCCAAATTATTTCAGCGATTAGATTGCCATAGGTAGGTAAACCTGCCTGCCGCCGCGCCTCGTAGAACTACGATGGGTAGGCAAGCTCGCAAAGACACATACTCAACATTCAACATTTAGCATTCAACATTCCGATGATAATCGGTTTAGCTCCTATGGACTGATACACAGATTGCGCCTTTCGCCAGATCGTGAAAGAGATTTTTGATAAATATGGAGAAAAAGATAACTACGAATTATATCTTTGGACTGAATTCATGAATGCTGACGGTTACATCATCAATCCTGTCGGCGTCATGAAACATCTGATGATGACCAAAGAACAAGCTCCGGTAATTGCGCAGATATTTGGAGGAAATGAAGATATGCTGATAAAATGTTTTAAAGATATTCAAGAAAAATATTTTCTGAAGTGAGTGCAGAGTAAAAAAAGATACATCAACCCTAAACCATGAACTATAAACTCTGAACTCCCCTGATGAGTTGCTGTACAAGAAAAACAAGCCAACACGTGATTCCCATGATTCGCGTGATTGGAACTCAATATATGATGCCCAGCGAGAAATGTAATGAGTACAGGTGGAGGCAGCGCCTTGCTTAAGAACAAGACAGAATGTCTGAGAATAATTAAGAATATCAGAGAATGACTTCGTATCCCTTTTAGTATCAAGACCAGAACGGGATTAAATGACGATGATAAAAAAGAGCAAATGGAATTTCTCATCAAAGCAAGCAAATATGTAGATATGATAACCATTCATTGAAGGACAGTGAAACAAGTGTATGCTGGGCTTACTGACTGGGATTTTATTTACCATCTCAAAGAATCGGTTTCTCAACAAGAACAGTGTGCTTACAACGAAATTAAGAATTGAGAATTGAGGATTGAGAATTGAAAAAAAAATCACACCTCTTGCAAAATACTCGGCAATGGATGAATATCATCATATCAGGAAATAGAAACCATAAAAGGCAATTTAGACTGAGTCCTCATAGGCCAAGCAGCTATTTGAAATCCACGAATCTTCACTCCGCATATTCCTGATAAAAAAGAGATCAAAGAAACCATTTTAAAACATCTGGATTATATGATCGCTACGGAAATATATTTCCAAGGTTGAAAAATGGAAAGATGGAAAAATGGAAAGATTTTAATTATGCCAACGAAAGAAAACCTTGATGAAATTATTTTACATTTACCTCAACTAAAGTCTAACGTCCAAGGTCTAAGCTCTATAGTGGTTGCATTCAGGAAACACTTATTCCAATATATCAAATGAATCCCCTGATCCAAGGAGCTGAAAGTGAGGCTGAGCCAGATCAAGGAATACGAACCGCTCGTGAAAGAGATTCAGAATTTTTTCTGATAAATTTTCTCTTGCAATACAAGAAAAGAACTCTACATTATTCTCGCTCTAAAATAAGTATTAATTAAAATCGGAAATTATGAAAAAGAGCATGCGGTGTTTTTGTAGTGGTGGACTTGTAATTTTTACCTCCTCTTAAGCTAAGAATAGCAAAAGAGGAATTACAAGTTCAGTTCCCACTTATCTTTTCAGCGGGTTGAGCTTAGGTAGATATTTTCTATCCTTCGCTCCCCGCTATTTTTTATATGGAATTTTTTTTGAAATTCCTGGATTGCAAAAAAACTGGCTAATATAGCCAGTCATCATATCATTTCTTTCTCAAAGATTTCACAAATTTTCTCCACTTATATCTCCATGATTTTTTGTTTTGTTCATGACGGAGCTGTTCCATCAGGATCATGACTTTCACATGGTCTATCATATCATCCAATCCCCTATGACTTAATTTCTTTATCTCATCTATAAGCTGATTGGTAGATATCATTGGCTGACATACTCCGCATATACATCCAAACATCTGTTGATCCTTGTCGCATTCTATTGCTTCCAATTCGGAGATGGAATGACGAGCAACGATCTGCAGAAGCTTTTGGATCAATTCTTCCTGATTCTTATCAAGATTCTTTAGGTCTATTTCCTGTATTTCTGGCTGGTTTTGGTTCATAATTTTTTATTTTTCATTTTATATATATTCATTAAACAAAAACAATCCCTTCGAGAATGCGCAATGATTTTAAAGATAATAGAATCTACATGAAGCATTACGATCGCGGAAAGGATTCAGCAGATTTTACTGTTTCAAAAGATCCGGACTGTACAGCCCGGATCTTTATCAAATGCATATACCATTTTCATTTATGATCAATACATCTTGTTCAAATGTTTGAACCTGTGCTAGACCTTTATGGAATGGAAGCGCCACTTTATATTGTGGCTTAATAATTTTACCTGTTTGGATATTGAAATACCCCAAATCACTGTCTTTTTTGATTCTCTTGAGAGAGGAATTTTTATCCATCATGATCTCAGAAAAATCAATGGCAGATGAAGGCAATCTGTTCCCGGCTTCATTTACATGGATTACCGGTATCCACCCTTCATGTGATGAGCTCTTACTTTTTAGTACGATATTGTCGTTAGAGAAGATGAACAAAACCGAAGCATCCCATCTCTTTTCATACTCTTCCAGTCTTTTCTCAAACTTTCGCTTACTATTTAAGTAGATAGGCTTGGCAAGGATCATGAAGAGACCTGTCGACAAAAGGAGAAGTAAAAACAGGTATCCAGGTAGATGTCCTGTCATCAGGATAATTGCTAATGTTTTCATAGAGATATATTTTTGTTTATATTTTTTTTCGTTGTCTTTTATAGATATTTATCCACAAAAGTCAATCCCACTTAGAAATAATCTTGCAATGAGGAAGAAAGTTGGTATAGGTAATGTACTGGTGACTTTTGAGAAAAGTTTTAGGTCGCCGCATTAGTATTAATTACCTATGTTTGCTATGAGGGGGAATTGTCCCTCCCATTTTTTTGTTGCATCTTTCGTCGTAAATACCGTTTTTGCGTAAATACAGTAAAAACAGTGCTTGGATTTTTTTCGCAACTCCTTATACTTCATTTATCCTATTTACACTATTTACGGAAACATGAACTATGAACGCTTTGAGCATACCATACCCTCATTACTAGATACTCGTCACTCGCCACTGACTAAGAATATATTTCTGGTCAATATGACGAAGGAGATCAATCCGTATTTTTCCGAGTTGACGCTCATGGGGATAGAGAAATATCTCAAGCTTGGAAAAAAAATCTGAATCCTCGTCAACAAAAAAGGCTATTCCAACGGCATCATCTGCCAGACTTGCGGTCACATCCCTCAGTGTAAAAAATGCTCCGTCAGCATCAGTTATCACAAAATAATTTCAGGAGAAACTATCTGACTCTGTCATCTCTGTAAGACCCAGTACACCGTCCCTACCTCGTGTTCGCAGTGCGGATCTACGAAAGTCAAAGAATTTGGAATCGGAACACAGAAAGTCGCAGAATTCTTGAGAAATGAATTCAATGTAGACTCGCTCATCATCGAATCAGAAAGCGTCAATTCTCCGAATAAAATCGCAAAAATAATCTGACAAATCTGAAAAAAACCTGATAAATCTGATAAACCTAGACCTAATAACTTGTCAGATGTGTCAGACCATTCTTCAGATTTCTCAGTGGTCATCTGAACGTCTTTACTCGCTACACCCATCAAAAATCATCCCTTTGACCTTATAATATTTCTTAATGCAGATCTATGATTAAACATCCCTGACTACACATCGGCGGAGAAGAATTTCTATTTTCTGTATGAGACTTTCGCGAAGCATCAGACGAAACATTTTATCGTACAGAGTTTCAATCCTGATCATTATAGCATCCGCAATGCGTGTAAGCTGGATAAGGACTGATTTTATGTGGTAGATAACGCATTCAGGAAAGAGAATAAGTATCCTCCTTATGCGGAGCTGTGCGTAATTTTGTATAAGAATGAAATTGAAGAAACAATGTTTAACAAAGTTGATCTGCTTCATAAGGAACTCCTCTACCTCAAAGAGAAATATGAATTGAAAGATATCGAGATCTATTCTACTCCGCCACTGATTTATAAAATGTTTGGGAAATACAGATACAATATCATCTTGAAATGACCAGGACTGAAGCACTTCATGGATATCATCTATCCGAAATTGAAATTAGCGTACAAGTGATTTAAAGTGGATCGGATGGCGGAATCTATCGTCTAGCGACGATATGGAAAGGTGGAAGGATGGAAACATGGAAAGGTGGAAATGTTAATTTTTCAACGTTTCCATTTTTCAATGTTTCAATATTTTTTTTGCTTCGCAAAAAAAATTCCCCCATGAAACAGAGGGAATTTTTGTAAATACCTTGACTATCCGTTGAAATGACAATCGTAATATATATGATACGTGTCATACTTTACTTTCTTAGTATATATCATGGATATGAATAAGTTTGATGCAAGCATGTATACTGAAAACGAAGAAGCTGAAAAAAAATTTAATAGTATTGTCGCGGAATTTACCTGATCAATACCTTATTTCATAAATAGAGAGTTAATCATTGTTATCTCCAGAACATACGACAAATTTCAAGACAATGCTTCTCAAACTTTGGATGCTAATTTTAAATTTCAATGAGCACTAGAAACAATCAAAGTCAATAAACGAGATATCAACAATCATACCAGCGATGAACTACTTAATCTTTTAGATGTTTTTGATAATGTCAAAAAAGAGCTTAAAATAGAAACCGAACAAGAGATCTATTTCGAAGCAGCACTGCGTGGTTCCGGTGAGATTGGTTCATCATATCGTCAACCTAGAACTGAAGAAGATCGTAAAGAAGAAAAGCTAAATAGATTTCTCTATCTGTAAGAATATTTTTCCGATAAAAAAATTCCCCCTTGAATGCAGAGGGAATTTTTATAACCAATAGGTTTTGAATTTCATTTATTAACCGTGTCAGGTTCAGTATTGATCCAGTAGCCAATCACACTATTGTCGTATGCTCTATCAGCTAACATGGGAGCAAATGATATAACATTTAACTTTCCCTTATTCTTGGCTTTAAAATTGGAAAACACAGGACCAAATTCCATTTTATCCGGCGTATTTATTAAGGGGTAATAATACACCCCATTACCGAAATTTATGAAGCAATCTGGGCTGTTTGTAATATTATTTGGGATATTGTACTGCTTCCCAAAATCTTTCGCGGCAATGACTTTTTTTTCCTTGTCGTTGTTTCCGCAACTAGCAACAATAATTCCTATCATTATTGCTAAAAAAATAATTTTTGTTTTCATTGTGTTTTGTTTTTTTTGAATTATCAATAATAATGAATTTTACCAGGCGATAGCGATAAACTCTTTCTTCATCGTCTTACAAAAGACTACCCTGCCGTAAGTTGCTGCTGGAGTTCCCAGACAGATCACCATCGGCGGATCCGGCACTTTGAACCCATAAACGTTTACGGCAATAATGTTGTTGCCTTTCCTTATATTCACCGTCAATGGCTTTTCAGGGCCGTATTTCTCAGAATTATGGTAAAATAGATCTTTGAGAAATTGCCAGTTTATATATTCCGCAGGCACATACCCTTCATATTCCGGCAATTCGTTCCAATGTTGGTCGAACCCGAAATGGGATTTAATTTTCTTTTCTGCTGTCTTCATAATATTTTGTTTTTTATTTTTTATGATTAATGTTTTATTTTCTTTTGCTTTTATACCTAAATCATCTCAAAAGTCAATATCTATAAGATGTATATTATTTTGTCAACCCGAAATGGTCTTTTAGTCAGCTTATTTTTGATTATTCCAGGCATCTGGATATACTTGAATTAGCTTAAAGCAGAAAGCTCAAAGCTTAAAGCATAAAGCCTTAAAGAACTTTCAACATTTCCACCTTTCAATCTTTAATTTCCTTCAATGCTAGAATCAATCAAAAATGTAGTCTACGATACGAAATATGCGCCTACAGTTGTAGCAGTCCCCACCGTGTCAGGCAAACCTACTGCAGTTTCGATTCCGGTTGCTTCAGAACTTCCTAAGAAGAAAATGAAGTTTGATTTTTCGTTTATGGATACACTCTTTAGCGGAATATTCCCCAGTTTAGCTCCCAAAAAAGATGCTTCTGCTTCGGGAGAAAAAAATCCTCCAGTACCAGAAAACGAGATCATCAAAGATCAGGAACTCAGAGATCAGGTCAAATATCTCCTAGAACTGCCTGATGACCAATATGACGATAAAAAACTTACGAGTAAATTGAGGCAATTCATCACAGAAACTGAAAAAGAATACAACACCGTCATTTCCAATTACAAATCACATATCTCTCCTTCCTATCGGGAATTCACCCCTACGCATTACAATATTTCCGGGCTTTTCGGCAAGAGTTATTATGCTCAAAGCTATCCGTCCTATATTGAAGCATTGTGGACCAGGGATATCCTGAGCTTCCATGCCAAATGGGATATGAGCCGGTTCGTCTATCCGGAAGATGAGAGCGCTATCCAGACCATGCTCAAAAATAGGGTAACCCAGCTCAGAGCGGAGATCAAAGATGCGGCGCAGAAAGGGATCACCATGGATGTCGAAGTTGAACAACAATACAAAGATGTAGAGATGATCAGAGAAAAGCTCACTACCCGTGAAGAAAGATATTTCGAAAGTTCGCTGTATATCAATCTCTACGAAGAAAATGAAGATAAGCTCAAAGAAGAAGGCAAAAGACTGGAACAGAAAATTTCCTGATACGGTATCAGGTTGAAGAATGCTATCCAGAGGATGGATGAAGGATTTAATTCCGGATTACCGATGTGTGTGGATGATCTATGAATCACCAGAAGCGCAGTCACGTCATCGCTTGCTGGAAGTTTTCCCTTTATGTCTAATGATCTCGTGGACGAGACCTGAATTCTCTATGGTATAAATTTGCATACGTGATGACTCGTGATCTTCGATAGATTCAATTTCAAATTACCCAATATGAATAGCGTTATCCTGGCTACTGCCGGTGCCGGCAAATCGTTTACGGTAAAACTGGAAGCATTGAGATATCTCATCAATGGCATCCCGGTCATCATCATCGATCCAGAAAACGAATATAAAGCATTATGTGAGAAAGTGGGAGGGACCTATATCAATATTTCGACCAATTCCCAGCAATTCCTTAATCCTTTTGATATACCACCTAAAATCGAGGATGTGGAATATGGCAAGGGCGATCTCCTGAGAACGCAAATCATGAATCTGATCGGCATGATCAAGATTCTCATCGGCTGATGCACACCAGAAGAAGAAGCTGTCTTGGATAAAGCATTGCAAAATACGTATAACCTCAAATGATTTGGTATGGATGCCACCACGTATGAAGGGAAACAACCGCCGATCATGGGCGATCTGATGAATGTCCTGGAAGGCATGGAAGGCGGAGACAAACTAGCACTCAGACTCAGTAAATATGTCACTGGAACCTTTGGAAAAGTATTTAATAATTATACCAATATCGATATCAATAATCAGATGACGGTCATCTCTATCAGAGACCTGGAAGATGCGCTCAAAACGCCTGCGATGTTCAATGTCATCAACTGGATCCGGACCAAAGTCAGATCACAGAAGAAGCAGAGATTCCTGGCGTGCGACGAAGCGTGGATTATGCTTCAGCATGAGATTTCTGCAGAATTCCTTTTCGGTATCGTCAAGAGAGCAAGGAAATACGGACTTGGCGTCACTACGGTTTCCCAGGATATCGAAGATTTCGTCAGAAGCCCGTACGGCAAACCGATTATCGCCAACTCTGCACTTCAGATATTATTAAGACAATCTACGATCTCTATCAAATCGCTCAATGAATTATTGGGACTTTCTGAAGCTGAACAGAGAAGGCTGGTCGCTTGTGGTGTCGGAGAAGGACTTATGTTCGCGGGCAATCAGCATGTGAGCGTCAAGATATTGGCTTCGCCGACAGAGAAGGAATTCATCACCACTGACGTAGGGAAATAACATCGTCATTGCGAGGAGCTCTTTGGCGACGAAGCAATCTACATAGTAAGATCATTAGATTGCCACGTCCACCTAGGCGGACTCGCAAAGACACAATAGAAAAACATTTAACATTAATTTTACTTCATGATCGATAGTGAAAAGACAGACAGCAATAAGACTCCCCTCGCATTAGCGGCCCTGATGTTCTTTTCTCCGTTCATCCACTATTTCTTGAATAAGAAATCTATCCCCCTCAGCGATCAGGACACCGAATTTATCTCAGGATATGTGAAGCTCGGTTATCTCAATCTTTTTTTCCTTATCATCGCCATAAGCACGGGTGTAGGCAATTATCTTGTAAAGTTACCATTTCTCCAAGTCCTGTATGCTATCAGTATGAGCATTTTGCTCGTATTTTTATTGGTGGGTACGATTGCGATCCTTTCTGATGTTTCTTTGCATCTGGAAAAAAATCTAACCCTCAGCTATTATGATATCGGAGAAAAAAGGAAATGAATCATCCTCAAATATCTCCCCTGGTACAACATCTATCTCCGATATACATTGCACTCTTTCGGGACTCCCAATCGACGGATCAAAGAATCCATTCTCCGATGGACAGTATTTTTTCTCTTGATGCTGACTGGGGATCCGTATGTGCTTAGTATTTTCTTAGTGTTCTTACTCTTGAGAATAGCAACGCTTTCAGCAGGCGTCGATTTTTTTGCATTATCCGTTAAAGAAAGAATAAATAAACTCTTCACCAAAAACCCTGAAGAGATCCGAGGATATGTGACCGGCTTTTTCGTATCTCTTTGACGTGCATTCGCGAGTATTTTTCGCAAACCACAGATACCTCTTTCGCT